>NZ_JACSLF010000005.1:0-204120 GCF_018617975.1 Exiguobacterium sp. s21
AATGCCGACTTCTCGCCATAAAAAAACACTCCCCAATCAGATAAACAGATTTGTTATTTCATCTGTCTACCTATTGGGGAGCATATCAATTTGTCTGCAGTTCAATCTTACGCATGGAGTGTGACGTTCAATTCTTCGGCGACCGCCTTGAAGGCAGCGAGCGCGCGTTCGAGGTCGTCACGGGTATGTTCCGCCGTCACGATCGTCCGAATCCGGGCCTTGCCTTTCTCGACCGTCGGGAAGGCGATGCTCTGTGCGAACACGCCGTGGTCTTTCAGCTTGTCCGAGAACGTGTGTGCGAGCGTCTCTTCACCGAGCATGACCGGCGTGATCGGCGTCGTCGCATGCCCGATATCGAAGCCGAGGTCGCGAAGTCCTGTCTTAAAGAACTCGGTGTTCGCCCATAACTTGTCGAACAATTCCTCTTCTTCCTTCATGACACGGATCGCTTCACGGTTCGCCGCAACGACCGCTGGCGGGTGTGACGTCGAGAACAAGAACGGACGTCCTTTTTGAATCAAGAAGTCACGCACGTCGTTCGAGCAGGCGACGTATCCGCCGAGGACGCCGATCGCTTTCGATAGCGTCCCGACTTGGAGCGCGACCCGTCCGTCGAGACCGAAGTGGTTGACCGTACCGCGACCATTCTTCCCGAGTACGCCCGAAGCGTGGGCGTCGTCGACCATGACCGCCGCTTCATACTTCTCGGCGAGCTCGACAATTTCCGGGAGCGGCGCGATATTGCCGTCCATCGAGAAGACGCCGTCCGTGACGATGAGACGTGTCCGGTAATCTTGAGTCTCTTTCAAGGCCGCTTCTAAGTCCTCGAGATCGACGTGTTTATAGATGCGGCGAGCCGCTTTCGTCAACCGGATGCCGTCGATGATTGAGGCGTGGTTGAGCGCGTCGCTGATGACGACGTCTTCTGGGCCGAGTAGCGCCGACAAGACGCCGAGGTTCGTCGCGAAGCCCGACTGGAACACGAGCGCCGCTTCCGTATGCTTGAACTCGGCGAGTTCGCGTTCGAACGCCTCATGCATCTCGAACGTCCCGGCGATTGTCCGCACCGACCCAGTGCCGGCACCGAACTGTTCGACCGCTTCGATTGCCGCTTGCTTCAAGCGCGGATGGTTGGCGAGACCGAGATAGTTGTTCGACGATAGCTGGACGAGCGACTTGCCACCGATCGTGACCTCGTTCGCTTGTGCTGATTCGAGCGGCACGAGTGAACGGAACGTGCCCGCTTGTTTCATTTCATTGACTGCTTCTGTAATATGTTCAAATGCCATATTGATTCCCCCTGTTTATGGTAATAAGACGACCTTTCCACATTTCCCGGCCCGCATGAGCTCGAAACCTTGCTCGAACTCCTCGAGCTTGAACACGTGCGTGATAATCGGTTCCACGTTCAGCTGACCCGTCGCGAGAAGCGTCGACACTTGGCCCCACGTCTCATACATCTTGCGTCCGGTGATGCCTTGGACGCGTACCCCTTTAAAGACGACGTCACGTGTCAGGTCGATCGCGACCGGTTTGGCCGGGAGTGACAACACGTTGACATCGCCGCCGGCCGTGACCATCTTGAACGCCTGGTCGATGGCGACCGGATGCCCGCTCATCTCACAGACGACATCGATGCCGTCCCCGTCCGTCTGATCCATGATCAGCTCGAGCGGATTTTGCTCAAGGCTATTGATGACGACGTCCGCCCCCATGTCTTCGGCGAGCTTCAACCGATACGGGTTGACATCGATCGCATAGACCCGGCTCGCGCCCGCTGCTTTGGCGACACCGACGGCCATGAGTCCGATCGGCCCACAACCGACGATGGCGACCGACTTGGCCGACACGTCACTGGCGAGCACCGTATGGACAGCGTTACCGAGCGGTTCTTGAATCGAGGCGAGCTTCGACGGCATCGACTCGGGGTTGACCCACAAGTTCTCTTCCGGCATGACGACGTACTCGGCGAAACAGCCTTGCGTGTCGACACCGATGATTTTCGTGTTCTTACAGATGTGATATTGCCCGCGCAAACATTGTTTGCATTGATGACAGACGATATGCGTCTCGGCCGACACGGTCTGTCCGATTTGGATGCGTTTCGTACCTTCCCCGAGCGCCACGACTTCCCCCGCGAACTCGTGACCGAACACGTATGGCGGTTTAACTCGGCTCTTCGCCCAGTCGTCCCACTCATAGATGTGGACATCGGTCCCGCAAATCGATGTCGCCTTCACTTTGATCAACACTTGCCCGGCTCCTGGTGTCGGGATTGGCACTTCGACCAACTTCGCCCCGAATCCGGCCGTATGTTTTTGAATCGCTTTCATCACAGGTGTCGTTGCTTCCTTCTCTGTCATAGACACGAGCTGTTCCATTGAAAACGTCCCCCTCTTCATCTCTTGATCGAACTTCACGTTCCCTTTCATCTTGTCATAAAATGACGAACCTGAGAAGATAGAACGTCATATTTTCAGACAAAAAAGAGAAGCCATCCGCGCCGATGGCTTCTCTTACAAGAATAGGACCTATGTCCCGACCGCAAGCTCATCGTGGTTCGATGATGAGCTTGATTGCCGTTCGTTCTTCTCCGTCAATCATAATATCGGTGAACGCAGGGATGCAAATCAAATCCAGCCCGCTCGGCGCGACGAAACCACGCGCGATCGCAACCGCTTTGATGGATTGATTGAGCGCCCCGGCGCCGATTGCTTGAATCTCACACGTTCCTTTTTCACGAAGTACGCCAGCGAGTGCACCCGCCACGGAGTTAGGATTCGATTTTGCCGAAACTTTGAGTACGTCCATTCTTGTTTCCCCCTCGGGTAGGTTGTTCAATCAAACCATACGGTCTGATCATCTAGGTGTATGCGTTCGATTTTTGTGGCTCGTTTCGATTGGTCATCGATAGTGATTAAAACTCCATTAAGTTGTTCCCGTCCCTCGGCAACTTCAAACCGGACCGGGAGTTGTGTCATGAATTTTCTCAAGACGACCTCAGCATCCATGCCGAGCACCCCATCGAGCGGTCCCGTCATCCCGACGTCGGTGATGTATGCCGTGCCGTTGTTCAATACGCGGTTGTCAGCCGTCTGGACGTGCGTATGGGTCCCGACGACGGCTTGAACGCGTCCATCAAGATGATAGCCCATCGCAATCTTCTCACTCGTCGCTTCAGCGTGCATATCGACGAAGATGGCATCGACCTCACCACGGATTTCTTCGACGAGGGCATCGACCGTGCGGAACGGACAGTCAAGCGATGGCAGGAACACCGTCCCCATCGCATTGATGACAGCGAGCTTCTTCCCACCTTGTTTCAACACCATCATGCCGACACCAGGTGTGCCTTCCGGATAGTTGGCCGGGCGGACGATACGGTCGGCATCATCGATCCAGTCGAAGATGTCACGGTTGTCCCAAGTATGATTCCCCATCGTCACGCCATGGAACCCAAGCTCAAGGAACTGTTGGTAGATTTTTTTTGTGATACCGCGTCCGTTGGCTGCGTTTTCACCGTTGACGAGCATGAACGTCGGGCTATACTTGCTCTTCAAGCGTCCGATTTGGGCACTCAGGATGTCGCGACCCGGTTTTCCGACCACGTCGCCGATAAATAAAATTTTCATAGTTTTGTCCTCCTCCAATAGAAAAAGCGGAGAATGTCTCCGCTCTTGTTACTTCGCATAATCGACGGCACGCGTTTCGCGAATGACCGTCACTTTGATTTGGCCTGGATAATCAAGCTCATCTTCGATCCGTTTACAGATGTCGCGGGCCATCTTGTTCGCCACGACGTCGTCGACGACGTCTGGGCGGACGATGATCCGGACTTCACGTCCCGCTTGGATGGCATATGATTTCTCGACTCCTTCGAACGACTCACAAATCGCTTCGAGGCGCTCAAGGCGTCGGATATAGCTTTCGAGCGTCTCTTGACGGGCTCCTGGACGCGCCGCTGACAAGGCGTCAGCCGCTGCGACGAGAACCGCGATCGTCGAGGTCGCTTCGACGTCCCCGTGGTGCGAGGCGATCGAGTTGATGACGACCGGATGCTCTTTGTACTTCGTGGCGAGCTCGACACCGATTTCGACGTGGCTGCCTTCGACTTCATGGTCGATGGCTTTCCCGATATCGTGGAGGAGACCCGCTCGTTTGGCGAGCGTGACGTCTTCCCCGAGCTCGGCGGCCATCATCCCGGCGAGATGGGCCACTTCGACCGAGTGGGCGAGCACGTTTTGACCGTAACTCGTCCGGTAACGCATTCGACCGAGCGTCTTGACGAGGTCCGGGTGGACACCGTGGATGCCGGCTGAGAATGTCGCTTCTTCTCCGTATTCACGGATGCGCTCATCGACTTCTCGACGCGACTTTTCGACCATCTCTTCGATGCGGGCCGGGTGAATCCGACCGTCTTGAACGAGTTTCTCGAGCGTCATCTTGGCGATTTCACGACGGACCGGGTCGAATCCAGACAGGATGACCGCTTCCGGCGTGTCATCGATGATGAGGTCGATGCCGGTGAGCGTCTCGAGCGTGCGGATGTTACGTCCTTCACGTCCGATGATGCGTCCTTTCATCTCATCACTCGGCAAGTTGACGACTGATACGGTCGTCTCGGCGACGTGTTCGGCCGCGTAACGTTGCATCGTGAGAGACAAGAGGTGTTTCGCTTTTTTATCAGCTTCTAATTTTGCTTTTTGCTCGATTTCTTTTTGAAGGAGAGCAGCATCGTGAAGCGCTTCCTGCTTCGCTTCGTCCATGATGATGGTCCGTGCTTCTTCTTTCGACAAGGCTGCCACGCGTACTAGTTCTTGGCGTGCCTCCTCATATAATTCCTCCACTTTGCTCTCGAGCGTTTCCGCTTCACGCTTCCGTTTCGCGAGTGCAGCCTCACGTTCATCCAAGGCGTCTTCTTTCCGTTCAAGCATGTCTGCTTTCCGGTCGAGAAGCTCTTCCTTTTGGACGAAACGATTTTCTTTCACTTTCTGCTCTTCACGTCGTTCGCGCAATTCTTGTTCGGTTTCATTGCGAAGTTGAATCATCTCTTCTTTTACTTCAAGCCGTGCTTCTTTTTGCATCGCTTCCGATTGTTGGCGCGCTTGCTCCACAATCTTGGTCGCTTCCGTCTCGGCACCTTGAATCTTCGCTTCGGCGATCGATTTACGCACAAAAAAACCTGCAACAAAAGCTATCGGCAAAAGGAGGATCAGAATAAGCTCTAATAGCCATTCCATCATGTTCACCTCCCTTTCGCAAGGTTATTTTATTTTTTCATGAATGAAAACGCGAGCGAGCCCGCGTATAGCTTTATTGTACTTATTTACCTGTTAGAATGCAATGCACGGACAGGATAGAACTACCAATTCATCAAAAAAATTATACTAAAAAAATCTCGCCTGAACCATGTCAGGCGAGAAACGTTGCTTACTCTTCGTCTAAAAGTGAGAGGACGTCATCGTTGTCAGCTTCGACTGTGACCGTCTTTTCACCGTTGAGACCGTAGTGGTCGCGGATTCGTTCTTCGACCGATGCGGCCACCGACGGGTTCTCTTTCATATACTGCTTCGCGTTCTCACGGCCTTGACCGAGACGCTCTTCGTTGTACGAGTACCACGCGCCGCTCTTTTGAACGATATCGAGGTCGGCCCCGATGTCGATGAGCTCGCCTTCACGCGAGATGCCTTCGCCGTACATGATATCGACTTCCGCCGTCTTGAACGGAGGCGCGATCTTGTTTTTGACGACTTTGATTTTCGTCCGGTTCCCGACCATGTCTTGGCCTTGTTTGAGCGTTTCAGCACGACGGACTTCGAGACGGACCGACGAGTAGAACTTGAGGGCACGACCACCAGGTGTCGTTTCCGGGTTACCGAACATGATTCCGATTTTCTCACGGATTTGGTTGATGAAGATGACGATCGTCTTCGACTTGTTCGTCGCACCAGACAATTTACGGAGCGCTTGGCTCATGAGGCGGGCTTGAAGACCGACGTGTGAGTCACCCATCTCCCCTTCAATCTCGGCTTTCGGAACGAGTGCCGCAACCGAGTCGACGACGAGGATATCGACCGCACCAGAGCGGACGAGGGCTTCCGCGATTTCAAGGGCTTGTTCCCCTGTATCCGGTTGTGATAGGAGCAACTCATCGATGTTGACGCCCAAGTTTTGTGCGTATTTCGGGTCGAGCGCGTGCTCAGCGTCGACGAAGGCAGCTTGTCCGCCGCGCTTTTGAACTTCAGCGATGGCATGAAGCGCTACCGTCGTCTTACCTGACGATTCAGGTCCGTACACTTCGATGACACGACCACGTGGATAACCACCTGCACCGAGGGCGATGTCGAGGGCGATTGAGCCTGACGGGGTCACCGAAACTTGCTGATCTGTATTTTCACCGAGGCGCATGATTGAGCCTTTACCGAATTGTTTCTCAATTTGGCGTAATGCCATTTCTAACGCTTGTTTACGATCACTCATAGATTAATGAGCCTCCTTTGATTGATACTTTCATTATAAGCGAAGCGAAGACGATACACAAGTTTTTTGCGAACGTTTATTCGCCTTTTTTCATTTGTTGCAGGAGCGCCCACATTCCGTCTTTCGTAGCCCGGGCTTGAATGACATGCCGCTCTTGATGTGGATAGTTGCGTTCAATCACGTCAATCCCGGCCGGTGACCGGATACCGATAAACACTTTGCCGACCGGTTGACCCGAACTTGAAGTCGGGCCGGCCTCGCCGGTGAACGCCAGTCCATAATCCGTCCCGGTCTGACGCGTCAGACCGAGGACCATTTCAAAGGCGACTTCTTTTGAGACGACCGAGTGTGACTCAATTGTATCAAGGGACACCCCTAAAAACCTATTTTTTAGCTCGTCCGAATACGTGACGACTCCACCTTTGAACACCGAGGATGCCCCCGGCACGGCCGTGAGCATCGCTTGGGCCTGACCGCCGGTGAGTGACTCGGCAATCGACAGTGTGGCATTGCGCGCTTGCAACTCTCGAATCAAATGGGTAGCGAGCGTCTCCTCATCGGAACCAAAGTAATACCGGCCGACCCGATTTAAAATGTCCCGTTTGACCCGGTCGACCATTTGCCGCGCCTCGGATTCCGTCTCGGCCCGAGCACTGATCCGAAGCCGTGCCTCGCCTGACTCGGCATACGGGGCGACCGTCGGATTGGCACCGGTCGTTAAATCAACCACCGCCTCATCTAACGCGGACTCGCCGATTTCATAAAACCGAAGCGACTCGGAATGAATCGTCGCACCCGTGAACTTGTTCGGGAACGTCGACTCGACAATCGCTTTCATTTCCCACGGTACGCCAGGCAGTAAGAGCCATGTCGTCTCCCCTTCAATCCACATGCCGGGCGCAAGACCGACCGGGTTGTCAAGTACTTCGGACCCGGATAAGACGTCGGCCTGACGAGCATCTCCTTCGTTCATCGTCCGTCCGCGCGAGGCGACAAAACGACGAATTGTCTCGAGCGAGGCCTCGTCACGGACGAGTGGGCGGCCGAGCACGTCGGCAAGCGTCGTCTTCGTGATATCATCGGCCGTCGGGCCAAGTCCGCCAGTGACGATAACGAGCTCGCTACGGGACTTCGCTTCTTCGAGCGTCGCTTTCAGGCGCTCCCTGTTATCCCCGACGACTACATGATACAGGACGGACAGTCCGTATTTCGACAGCTGTTCTGACAAGTAACGGGCGTTCGTGTTGGTGATTTCCCCTAAGAGCAGTTCAGAGCCTACCGCAATGATTTCGGTCCGTTTCATCCGAATTCCTCCCCCCAAATAAAAAAACGAGCTGTTCGGCCAAGCTGAACAACTCGTCTGTGCCGACGGTTACATCGACTTTACAATGATCTTGTAATTTTGTGCAAAATATTCGGCCCCTGAGTAAATCGTCAAGACGAGCGCGAGCCACATGGCCCATTCACCGAACGGGATGCCGACATAGCTGAAAATCGGATTACCGAACAACAGGAAGATGATGGCAAAGAGTTGGACCCATGTCTTCGCTTTGCCCGACTTCCCGGCCGCGACGACGATGCCTTCATCGGCAGCCACAAGACGTAGCCCCGTCACCGCGAATTCACGCGATAGGATGACGACGACGACCCATGCCGCGACGAGATCCATCTCGACGAGCAGGACAAGTGCCGCCGTGACGAGTAGTTTGTCAGCGAGCGGATCCATGAATTTCCCAAAGTTGGTGACCAAGTTGTGCTTCCGGGCGAGATGCCCGTCAAGCCAGTCAGTGATAGCGGCAATCGTAAAGATGACCGCGGCGATGAATTGATGGAGCGGTACGTCCGCCCCGAGGAAAGCGATGTCTCCCCAATCAAAATCTACGGCGAGTAAGACGACGAACACGGGGATGAGCAACACCCGTAACATCGTCAAACGGTTAGGTAGGTTCATCGAGAACTCCTCCTCTAGAAGGAGAGTCAACTTATTCTGCGTCGACTCTCTTTACAAATATATTTTGTGTGACCGGCGAGTCGGCTAATTCAAGCTCCCGGCCATTGACAACAATTTTCTCGACCCCACCGATCAAGCCGATTCGGATGCGAAGCGTATCCGTCTCCGCGTCCTCGATGACAATCGGGTTTTGTTTCGATTGGTTCGGATATTCCGGAGCGAGGAACGCTCCCTCGAGTGAGGTGTCCCGAACACCGACATATGTCGCCGGCGACTCTTTCACATGAATCTCCGTCGTCAGTTTATCGGCCGTCGCGATCTCATATGTGAGGTCTGCCCCGTTCGTCGACGCGACCGCAATCGGTCCCGTCTCTTCTGCCGGTTCTTCTTCGACCGGTTCTTCAGCCGGCGGTTCTTCTTCGACCGGCTCTTCTTCCGGCACGTCCTTGTTTTGATCAATGGTTACACCCGAGTTCGTCTGTTCAGTCGGTGACGCGTTTTGGTCGCCGAAATCAAGGTTTCGGACGACGTAATAGACGGCCGTCATCAACAGGAACGCGACGAGCACGAGCATGACTTTCGGTACCCAACGCGAGACACGGCTCGACGTCTCGGACGCTTTCGAATAGGTTTGCTTTCGCGATAATTGAACGGTCGGTTGCGGCTCGATTTTCGGCAAGTCTTTCGCATACGTCTCGTACAGTTCATCGACATCAAGTCCTAACGATTCCGCATACGTTTTAATGAACGCCCGTGCATAGAACGAGCCAGGGAGATTTTTGTAATCACCTTCCTCGATCGCGATGATATAGCGTTTTTGAATCTTCGTCGTCTGCTGGATTTGGTCGAGCGTCAAACCGCTCGCCTCACGCCTTTGTTTCAAAAAAGTCCCTAGTTCTGTCACAGGGGTCCACACCTTCCATTCAAGTAGTTATTCAAACCATTCTGCCTCACAATGTGTCTCTTGAGGAATGATAATCTCCTCATCTTGTGAGTTCCTCAGTTCGATGATGTAATCAAAGTCTTCGAACACGCAATCGGTGTTGCGCACGTATAGGTCCGGATGCTCGATGACTTTCACGGACGGCAACCGCATGACTTCTCGAATCAATTGACGATGGCGTTCATCCATCGTCCGCGTCGAGACGGCACCGTCGATGATGTAGACGTGGTCTCCTTCGCGTTCTTCCTCGAACAGCGAAGTCCGCACCGTCTGCTTCATGAGCGTCGAGGACAGGAATAGCCAGCGCTTGTTCGCACAGACGCTCGCTGCCACAATCGACTCGGTCTTTCCGACACGCGGGTTGCCGCGCACGCCGATCAACAAATGCCGCTCTTCTTTCATCAGTTCGGCGACGAAATCGACGAGGACACCCAGGTCCTCACGCACGAAACGAAACGTCTTCTTGTCATCGTTATCGTGCTCGATGTAACGTCCGTGTCGAATTGCGATCCGGTCCCGGAGTTTCGGGCGCCGGAGCTTGATGACGACGATGGCTTCCATCTTGCGCAAAATATGTTCCAGACGATGGACGTGATCGGCCGCCGGTGCCTTTAACAGCATGCCGCGGCGCTGTAGATCGACGCCGTTGATCGTCACGATTGAGATTTGAAGCATCCCCATCAGTGAGGCGATATCCCCGAGGATACCGGGTCGATTTTGGCAAAGTTCATATTCGAGATACCATTCTTCGAACTTATGATCCATCTCGTCCACCCTTTCTGATGTGTGCTCGCTACCTTGTTCATTCTAAATTATTTTAGAAGAATTGAAAAGAACTCGTTTCAACCGAGCCAACAAAGTTTCACACCCAACCGCCGTCGATCCGAAGCACGGTGCCGGTCATGTATGCGGCTGCCGGAGAGCAGAGGAAGCGTATTGTCTCCGCTACTTCCCCTGGGCCTCCTAACCGGCCGAGCGGAATCTCATCCCGAACGTCTTGTTTCGTCTCTTCTACCGTATCATTCATCGGGGTGTCAATCCACCCCGGCGTGACCGCGTTGATGCGGACGTGAAACGGTCCGGCCTCGCGCGCGAACGCTTTGACGAATCCAAGCTGGGCGGCCTTGACCGTTGAATAGAGGACTTCTCCGGCCGCACCGACCTCGCCCCAGACACTCGAGACGACGACGATGTCGAGCGGGCGATCATACGGTTTCTGCCCGACGACGTGCTGGACGAGACGGACCATCGAGCGGACATGGATGCGATACAGCCGATCGAGCTCGAGGAGTGACTGATCGACGAGCAGACCGTAGACATGATTACCGGCGACATGGATGAGGCGGTCGACCGGTCCGAGCGTCTCGAGCCAAGCTTCGAGTCCGGCCTCATCGTCGAGGTCACACGTGACGACGTCTGCCGTCAACTGTTCGTGTGAAACGAACGCACGAAGCGACTCCGTTTGCGAATGCGCCTGCAAAATGAGTGCATCGTCTCGAAACGCTAGTGCGACGGCACGGCCAATCGCTCCGCTCGCTCCCGTGATGAGCGTCGTCACGGTTTCTTGACGACACAGACCGTCCGATGATCGGCTTGGAACAGACGGTCGTACGCCGCATACAGGTCGTCAAGCGTGATCGCATCGAGCAAGTCCGGGATGTCGAACATGTTGCCGCCGCTGAGCGCGTAGCGTGAGAACTGGTTGGCGATAAACTCTGGTGAATTGAGCGCCTTCAAAAACTGTCCTTTCATCATGCGCTTCTTGCGATCGAGTGTCTCGCCGCCGAGTTCGAGCGGACGCTCGAGAGCGGACGTGATCCGGTCGACGAACGTCTCGACGTGCGGCGTCTCCATTGACAGGACGGCGAAGGCGAACGTCTCTTCTGACGTATAGTCGAACGAGAACGCGTCATCAATCAATCCTTCGGCGTAAAGTTCCGCATAGAGCGGTGCTGTCGTGTCGAACAAGGCGTGCATGAGGAGCTCGACGATGAGCTCTTGCTTCATGCCCTCTTTGCCGGGGCGTGGCGTATCTTTATAGCCGATCATCACTTTCGGGACCGAGACGTCCATCTCGATGACCCGTTCCGTCATATGGACCGTCTCGGGCTCCTCGACCACCTCACGTGCCGTCAATAGCGGCGCATCAAACGTCTTCGCCGCCTGGTTGGCGGTAATCTCGGCAAGGACAGCGTCAGGGTCGATATTGCCGACGACGAACAGCACCATATTGCTCGGATGGTAAAACGCCTCGTGACAGCGATATAAATCGTCGGCCGTGATGGCGCTGATCGATTCGATCGTGCCGGCGATATCGATTTTGACCGGATGTTCGGCATACATCGCCTCAATCAAACCGAAGTAGAGGCGCCAGCCCGGATTGTCCTGATACATTTGAATCTCTTGGCCGATGATCCCTTTCTCTTTCTCGACCGAGGCCTCCGTGAAGTACGGCGCTTGGACAAAGTCGATCAACGTCTTCAAGTTCTCACTGACGTTCGACGTCGCACCGAACAAGTATGCCGTCCGGGTGAACGACGTGAACGCGTTCGCCGACGCGCCGAGGCGTCCGAACTGTTGGAACACGTCGCCGTCTTCTTTCTCGAACATCTTATGCTCAAGGAAATGGGCAATCCCGTCTGGCACGTCGACCCAATCTTCCGTTTTAAAGCGACGGTCGATCGAACCATATTTCGTCGTGAACGTGGCATACGTCTTCTCATAACCGCTCTTCTTCAATAAATAGACCGTCAATCCGTTCTCGAGGACGGTGTGATGGAGCGTTTCTCCGACGTTTGGAAAATCGAGTTTCATACAGTTCCCCCCTTTAAACAATAGACAGCCTGTAAATCCAGGCCCTTGGCGAGCGCGGCCACATCATCCCGCGAGGTCCGCTCGATGATGGCCATCTCTTCCTCGAGCGAGAACGGACGGATGTCCGAGCCGCTCATCCAAGCGATCAATTGGCGCGGGTTATCCCCGAGTTGACGACGTTGATGGTACAGCATCGCTTTCGTCTGTTCGAGTGTCTCGTCCTCGAACGTCCCGGCCTGGAGGTCGGCGAGTTGGTCGGCGATGATTGCCTCGGTCTTCGCCTGGTTCGAGGCATCGATCCCGGCATAGACGAATAACATCCGGCTGAGTGAGCTGTACTGCGAGGCGGCATAGTAGGCCAAACTCTCTTTCTCCCGGACGTTCATGAACAGTTTCGAGTGCGGGAAGCCGCCGAACAGGCCGTTGACGACTTGCATCCGGACAGCGTCTTCACTGCGCGGGTCGACGTCGACTTGATAGGCGAGGTGCAATTTGCTCTGATTGATCGTTTGATGTTCCTCGAGGCGCTGAAACTCACGGTCGACCGGCTGTGGATACTCACGGACGAGTCGTTCCCCGAGCCCTTCGAGCGGCGCGAACGCGGCAGTCACTTGCTCACGACTCACGTCGCCGACGACGTAGACGTCGACACGATCGTGACGGATCATCGAGGTATAGGCATCAAAGAGCGTCTTAGGCGTCACGTGCTCCAACTGTTCGAGTGTACCGAGCGACTGGATGGCGAGTTCGCCGCCGAGCAGTTCTTGAAGACGTTGCTGGGCGAAGCGCATCTTGTCATCGTATACCGATTCGATGCGCTGACGCTGGAGACGGGCCTCCTGTTCGACGATGAGCGGTTGGAACGCCCCGTCATAGGCGTTCGGACGAAGGAGTACTTCTTCGAGCAGCTTGATCGCCTCACTGAGCACCGGTTCGCCGACGAGCGCATCGCTCACGACTTCGAGTTGGAACTGGATGACATGTTCTTTGCCGACTTTCGACGCTCCGGCGTAAAGGCTCGCGTCATATAATTGTTCGAGCGGCGTATGAAACAGTTCGATCGACGGATAGGCTTCGGTCGCTTTCTCCATCACATACGGCAGTAAAGCCCGGTCGGCAATCGTCTCAGCCGACAGTGGGGCCGCAAATGAGACGAGGCATGTCGTCGTTTTAAATTTTTGGGTCGGGTAGACCGAATAATGCAGTCGTTGTTGGAATTGTTCGATTCCTTTCATAAGTTGATCTACTCCTTTTTCTTTTTCGTTTTGAACACGTCCGCACCGCGGGCGTATTCTTGATCGGGAACTCCGGCCACGACATTGGCGTAACGGGCCGCGGTGAACAAATAGTCGCTCAGCCGGTTATAGTACGGGAGCTGACGAGCGGCGGCGTCGACGTTGACGAGCTCTCGCTCGACACGGCGACAGACGGTACGTGAGACGTGCAGGCTCGCCGCACCGACACTGCCACCCGGCAAGATGAAGCGGACGAGCTCCGGACATTTCGGTTCAAGTTCGTCAATCCACGTCTCGAGCTCGGTGACGATTGTCAAATCGACTTGTTGTGGCGGCGTCTCAGTATACATGAGCTCGGAACCGAGATCGAATAGATCATGTTGAATCTTCGTCAGCTGGGACCGGAGCGTCTCGTCTGTCTGATGGACGAGCGCGAGACCGATCTGACTGTTCAATTCATCTAACAGCCCCATCGCCTGGATGTGCGGATGAATCTTTAAGACACGTCCGCCGATGAGTGATGTTTCCCCTTTGTCCCCGCCTCGTGTGTACAGTTTCATGTCATTTCCTCCTTGATGCCACAAATGGTGACCCATAGGAGTCACCATTGTCGTTATGCGTGCGGTTGTGTGTACGGAAGATGAATCGTGAACGTTGTTCCTTCCCCGTGCGTGCTCGAGACGTCGACCGTGCCTTGATGGGCATCGATGACGTTTTTGACGATGGCGAGACCGATGCCGGTACCCGTCTTGCCGCCGCTCGTCCGCGCTTTATCCGCTTTGTAGAACCGTTCGAACACGAACGGCAAATCTTCTTTCGGGATACCGCTGCCCGTATCCGACAAACGGATCACGAAGCCGGCCTCCTCTTCACTCGCCTCGAGCCGGATTGATCCCGACTCGGTATGGGCGATGGCATTGCCGATCAAGTTCGTGAACACTTGTTCCAATCGGTCCCCGTCCGCCTCGATGGCATGACGCGGGGCCTCCGTTGACAGCGTAATGCCTTTTTCGTTCGCCATTTGGTTGAATTTGCGCATGACGCGCGGAAGGAATTCACCGAGGTCGAACGTCGTGAACTGCATCGTCTCTTTGCCTGACTCGATTCGTGCCAGGTCGAGCAAATCGTTGACGAGACGGGCCAATCGAAGCGATTCATCGTAGATGATGGAAGCGAACTCTTTCGTCGCGTCATCACTTTCGGTCATGCCGTCGATAATCGCCTCGGAATACCCTTGAAGCGTCACGAGCGGTGTGCGTAGCTCGTGGCTGACGTTGGCAACAAAATCGGTTCGCATCTTGTCAAGACGATGGCTCTCGGTCGTGTCACGGATGACGACAACCGCACCTTCAAAATCGTCCTCGCCGAGAAGCGGTGTCACCGTCAACGTATAATAATGATCGTCTTGTTTCACTTCGATCGTCTTCTCCGGTGCCCCGGCAACGACGTCCTCATAGAGAGACAGGACGACTTCATGCGGCTGTTCGTCGATGAGGAGCGGTTGGGCTTGCGGGTTCGTGACGATGACGTTCGCATGACGATCGAGCGTGATGACCCCGTCGGCCATCGATCGTAAAATCGAGGCGAGTTGGAGCCGTTCTCGATCGAGCGCATTCACGTATGTCGACAGTTGGCTGCTCATCGCATTGAACGACCCGGCCAACTCCCCAATCTCATCGTTCGACTTCTGGACGAGACGGAGGTCGAATTGTCCTTCTCCTGTCTTATTGACCGCGTCACGCATCTCGCGGAGCGGTGCCGTAATCCGGGTCGATAAAAAGAAGGCAAATACGGTCGTGACGATGATGGCCGACGCGACCGTCCAAAAGATGATCGTCCGGGCCCCTTCGTTCGCACTCGAGATCGCGTCGAGCGGTTCGATCAAATAGAGCGTGTATTCCCCTGTCTCGAGTGAGAATGTCGTCCGATACGCGAGTGCCGCCTGATCGTCAAATGACGAAAAGTTTCCAATCGCGGTCTCCCCGACTGCCTGATACGTTTCCCAATCCTGACGGCCGAGCTCCGTCATGAGACCGTCGACTTCCGTTCCAAAGTTCGAACGGACCGTCCCGTTCTCTAATATATAGTTCGCACCGTACACTTCAATGATTTGGTCGACCGTCCGTGACGCGTCCCCTTCTTGAAGCAACACCGACTGGACCTGCCCGCCGAGCTTGGCCAAGTGGCCGCGTTCCTGGTCGATATGGAACGAGTTGAAAAACTCGAGCATCAACACAGAGACGATGAACAAGATGAGACTGACCAATACGAGAATCGTCAACCATAGTTTTGTGACGATACTATTCCGGCGAATCATCACTCACTGACGACTTCGAACTTGTACCCGACACCCCATACCGTCGTGATCATTTGCGCGGCTTTTGGAGAGACCCGGTTCAACTTCTCCCGGAGTCGTTTCACGTGTGTGTCGACCGTTCGAAGGTCTCCAAAGAATTCATAGTTCCAAACTTCTTTCAACAGTTGCTCCCGTGAAAATACTTTGTCGACTTGTTTGGCCAAGAAGAACAAGAGCTCATACTCTTTCGGCGTGAGCGCGATTTCTTCTCCGTCGACCGTGACGCGGTGCGCATCGTTGTCGATCGTCAAATGCGCGAAGACGATCAAGTCTTTTGATTTTTCGGCCGTACGCAAATATTTCGTCGAGCCCGAGCGGCGAAGGAGTGCCTTGACGCGCAAGACGACCTCACGCGGACTGAACGGTTTGACGATATAATCGTCCGCTCCGACTTCGAAACCTTGGACACGATCGACTTCTTCGCCTTTCGCCGTCAGCATGATGACCGGTGTCGCCTTCGATTTCCGAAGCTCGGTACATACTTCGACCCCGTCCATTTTCGGCATCATCAAATCAAGCAGGATGACATCAAAATTGTGCTCAAGGGCGAGCTGAAGCGCCTCTTCCCCGTTCGTCGCTTCGACGATCACATATTGTTCCCGTTCCAAATACATTTTTAATAGGCGGCGAATTCTTTCCTCGTCGTCGACCACTAAAATTTTAGTTTTATTAGCCATCCACTAAACCTCCTAAAGAACCATTACAAGATGTAGCGAATGTTGCACAATTGTGAACATTTCGCTCTCTTTCATAACTATACCACTCTATTATTTGGCTTCACAACGGTCAGTTGACAGCGGCGTAAAAAAAGAAGCCACCGAAGTGACTTCTTTTTTTACGCATATGAGTGCAAACCTGCGATGACGAGGTTGACGAACACCAAGTTGAACATGATGACGGCGAAGCCGCCGACACATAACCAAGCGGCTTTTGTTCCCGTCCAACCACGTTGGATGCGCATATGCAAATAGTAGATATAGATGAGCATCGTGATGAGCGCCCACACTTCTTTCGGGTCCCAGCCCCAGAAACGGTTCCAGGCGATTTGTGCCCAAATCATCGCGAAGATGAGTCCACCGAGGATGAACACCGGCAAGCCGATGGCGATCGACCGGTAACTGATCTCGTCGGCGAGATCAAGGTCGACTTTTTTCGCGAGCGGTTGAAGCGCCTCGGCAATCCGTTTTCGCAAGATGACGAAACGAAGCAGTACATAAATCACGACGCCGGCGATGACCGACCAAATGAGCGTGTTCAACTTCAATGTATTGATGAACGTCGGTAACTCAAGTGACAGTCCGCCCGAACCAGAGAGAAGCTGAGCCCCTTCCGGCACGAACAACATCGGCATGAAGTATTCATACGACTCTTGTGTCCCGCGGTCGTTCGTGAACTCGACCACGCCACCGGCACCGATCGCCTTGAAGAGCATCGAGACGAGAATGAAGCCGAGCGTGCACATGAGGACGAACATCGTAATCTCAAGCCACGTTCGTGACTTCGACTGTTCCCGCATCGACGTCTCATTCAATAAGAAAATGAGACCTGAGGCGAAGCTGATGGCGAGAATTCCTTGGCCGAGCGCGGCCGTCGTGACGTGAATTTTCAACCAGACACTGTTCAAGGCCGGGATAAGCGGTGCCACTTCGCTCGAGAACATCGAAGCGAAAGCGATGACGAGAAGCGCCACCGGCATGGCGAACAAGCCAAGCACGTCATTTTTATAAATCCCGTACACGACGAGGAACCCGAACACCATCATCATGCCGAAGAACGTCGTGTATTCGTACAGGTTCGATACCGGTGCATAACCGACCCCGACCCAACGTAAAATAAAATATGTCATTTGAGCGATGAAGCCGATGACGGCCAAAATGAACGCATATTTGCCGTAGGCGATACGGTTGACGTTTCGGCCTTTGCGCATCCCGCTGACCGCGATCGTGAATAACACGGTCGCGACAGCGTAAAGGATGAACGCGATAAAGAGCAAACGACTGCTCCACTGAATCCACTCCATTATGATTCCCCTCTTTCATTGGTTGAGTTGTCGTCCGTCTTTTTTTCAAACCGTGCCTGATCTTCCCAGATCGGCAGGCCATTTTTCTCTAGGAGCGGTGTGATTTCGCGATTGAGCGAGGACGGGTTCTTGTTGGTGAAACCAGCGACGAGCACGTCCGTCTCATTGTGTCGGCGAATCCAGATACGACGGTGCGGCCAATACATCCCCATGACAATTCCAATCATAAAGATGACTCCACCGACAATCAAAATCGGATACGTCGAGTCACTCTTGACGCGTAGACCACTCGTACTTGCCATTTCCGTACCAGCGAACTGGAACGCATAGCGATTATCTTCATCGGCCACGTTTAAACGAATTCCAATCAAATTCGATTCCGTCGTGCCGTCTGGTGTGTCAATCGCCATGAAGAAGGCCGGGTTAAGCGCCCGTGGCGATTTCGTGTTCGGTTGACCGTCCTTGACCTCAAAGTCCGGATACAGGTCGTTCAGTTTGACCGTGACGTCTCCGAGGTCATACGTCGTCTCCGGGTTCGTCAAATCGACCGTGAACGGTCCATACACATCACCTGTCTCTTTATCGGCAACGTTAAAGGACATCGACAAGAATTCCGGGCGACTTGAATACTGTTCTTGATACACTTCGTACTTTTCAAACTTGAACGGATGGTTCACTTTCGTCGAACCGGTATCGACTTCCTCGAGTTGCGGCGATCCGTCCTCGTTCGTCCCGGTCTTCTTGAACAGCGTCAATTCCGTCTCATAGTTTTTTGGGACTGCGCCCGCTTTCTCGATCGCCTCGGCAAATTTCGCATCTTCCGCGTTATTTTCCGGATCATACATCTCTAAGATGAATTGATCGTTGCGAAGATAATATTCATCATCCGTCGCTTCGAGCGGAACTGTATCGCCTTCGCGCACCCATTCGAGCGTATCCGTATGGAATGCCGGGAAAACGCGAAGCATCGCCCCGATGAAGAAGATGACGAGCCCGATGTGATTGACGTATGGACCCCAGCGCCCGAACCGATATTTCTCGGCGAGTAAGGCATCCCCGTCACGCTTCACTTGATAACGCTTGGCTTTTAAAGCCTCTCCGAACGCATCGATTTGTTCGTCCGTCCCTTTTCCCTCACCAATCAAACGTTGACCGCGCATGAAGCGATCGGTTCGTCGGACCGGTTGAAATTTCAACGCTTTATACAGCGGGAAAAATCGATCAATCGATACAACGATGAGCGATAACGTCAGCATCACGATCAACGTGATGTACCACCACGATGTATAGAGGTTGTGGAATCCTAGCGTATAGTAAATCGTACCCGGTGTCCCGTACTCGTCCGTGTAATACTGGCTCGCCGGCAACTGTTGCGGAATATACATCTCTTGCGGGAAAATCGTTCCGATCGCCGACCCGACGATGATGAGCCCGATGAGCCATAGACCGACCTTGACCGATGCAAAAAAGCTCCACACCCGGTCAATCCATGACCGTGGACGGCGCTTCGATCGTAAATCGGCGCCGTCGTATTTCATATCTAGCATTTGTGCGCCCCCCGTTCGCTTACAATGACTTCTCGGCCAACTCCATCAGTTTCTCTTTCGTGAGTTCACCTTCGTACTTTTCAATCACTTTGCCGTCGGCATCGATGACGAACGTGACCGGCAAGTTATAAATCCCGTACGCCTTCTCGACTTCGCTGCGCGTGTCCATCAAAATCGGATAGTCGAGCTTGACGCCGAGGTCGTTCACGAAATTATCGACCCGAAGCGGTGTCTCGCCGACGTTGACCGCCCAAAAATCGACGCCCATCTCTTGGAGTGCGGCATAGTTGTCCTGGACGACCGGCATCTCTTTCTCACACGGTTCACAGAATGTGCCCCAGAAGTTCAAGAGCAACCCTTTACCGTCGTATGTGTCTCGCTCGACCATCGTCGTCCCGTCAAGACTGACGAGCTTGAAGTTCGGCGCATCGTCACCGGCCTCGACACGTCCGTCGTTGCCGGCTTGTTCAAACAATTGCATGATAACGACCGCTCCTGCGAACAGGACCATCGTCATAATCATGAGCCGCCAAAATGACCGTTTTTTCTTATGGGCCATCGCCTGGTTCATGCGATCACCCGACTTTGTTTCTTTCGTCATGAGTTCACACCATCCTTCAGTTGTTATTGTACTGAAAAAACACCAAAAACGCACATTAACAGACTTTTTTCATCTTTTTGTCACACAATCTCCACAAACTAAAAAATCATCCTATCTCAGGACGATTTTTTAGTTGTTATTTTTTCTTTTTCTTGCCCCGTTGTACGGGTGGTACGGTCGGGTTGGCAAGCTCACGTAGCTTCGATACTTCCTTGCGTGACAGTTCACGCCATTCGCCCGTCGTGAGACCGTCGAGCGTCAAGAAACCGAACTGTTCGCGTTTCAGTTTGATGACTTCTGAACCGACTGCTTCGAGCATGCGACGGATTTGACGGTTATGGCCTTCCGAGATGACGATTTCTAAGATGGCCGAGTTTTTCTTATGGTCGACCGTCTTCATCTTCACTTGGGCGCTACCCGTCTTGTAGCCGTCATCGAGTTCGACACCCGACTCGAGTTGTTTAATCGCGATATACGAAGGAATGTTCTTCACTTTCGCGACATAACGTTTTGGGATCTTGAACTTCGGATGGGTCATCATATTCGAGAACTCACCGTCATTCGTTAAAATGATGAGTCCCGTCGTGTTATAGTCGAGACGTCCAACCGGGAAGACACGCGATCCAGGCGGTACGAGATCGGTGATGACTTTCCGTCCTTTATCGTCTTCGACCGTCGAGACGTAACCGCTCGGCTTGTAGAGCACATAATAAACATGCTCTTCTTGTTCGATTTTCACACCGTCGACCTCGACTTCAGACTTTGGACCGACTTTCGTACCGAGTTCGCGCACGACTTTCCCGTTGACGCGCACCCGTCCATCTAAAATCATTTCTTCGGCTTTACGCCGTGAGGCGACACCTGCTTGGGCAATCACTTTTTGTAAACGTTCCATTTATTCATTCTCCAATCTATCTTGCGTAATCGCAGACGGCTGGCCGAAGAACAAATCGCCTTCGTCCGAGAGCTCGTCTTCAAACGTTAATGGGGGCAATTCATCGAGTGAATTGAATCCAAAATGGTCCAGGAAATGTTCGGTCGTCCGGTATAACTTGGCCCGGCCGATTGTCTTGGCCCGGCCGGCCGCTTCAATCAATCCTTTAGACAACAGCGTATGGATGACACGTTCGACTTTAACGCCCCGGACTTCCTCGATATCAGCCCGGGTGACCGGTTGCTTGTACGCGATGATGACGAGCGTCTCCATCGCGGCACGTGATAACGCCTGTTCGGCCATCGTGCCGACGTAGCGTTGAATGTACTCCGACACTTCAGGAATCGTCACGAGCTTATACACGCCCGCGGATTCAATCAGTTGGAACGGACGACCCGAATCTTTGAACGATGCTTCTAGTTTGCTCAACTGTTCGCGTGCAGCGGCTTCCGAAATGTCGAGCGTGTCCGCGAGGGCCCGCACTTCCATTCCTTCTTCGCCGACGACGAACAATAGACTCTCAATAATCGTTTCATAAGACAGCAACGGCTTCATCCCTTTCCTTTGACGATTCGACGAACGAGATTTGAATGTCTCGCTCTTCCTGTTTAGTCGTAACGACGCGCAACTTGATCAATTCGAGTAGCGCCATGAACGTGACGACAAGGTCCGACACATCGGGACGTTCCTCAAAAAACGAGAAGAACGATGTTGTCCGCTTTGCCGAGACGTGATCGTGCAACCGTGTCATCTGTTCTTCAAGCGTCCGTTCTTCACGTTTGATCGTCTTTTTGCGACGCTCTTTCCACCGCTTGCGTTCGACCATTTTCGAATAGGCGTGTAATAAGTCCGCAAAGTTGAGTGGACCGTCATACGGCTGGACGAGGTCGGACATGTAGCGCGTCAAATCCTCACCGGGACGGCTATACAGTTCGAGGCGAGACTCTTCTTGCTCGCGCATGAATACGACCGCTTCTTTATACGCCTTATATTCAATCAACTGTCGAATCAACCCTTCTCGGGTCGGTTCTTCCCCAAAGTCGGGAATGTCATCTTCTTCAACTGGAACCGGTGGCAACAGTTGCTTGCTCTTCAATTGGAGCAACGTCGCCGCCATGACCAAATATTCACTGGCCACATCGAGTTCAAATTTTTGCATCGTCCGGATATAGGCGACATACTGATCCGTGACCTCGGAGACAGAGATGTCTGCGATGTCGAGCTCCATTTTTCCAATCAAGTGGAGCAACAGGTCAAGCGGGCCTTCGAACGTATCGATTTTGACGTTGTACGCTTCCATAGAGACACCTGCCATTTACATTTTTGCGCTTTAGTATAACATGTTTTGTAGTACCGTGACCACGAAAGGAGAAATTTGATGTCGACGCCTTTTATCCAGTATACGCTCTTATTTGAATGTCATGCCGATTATTTCGAGTGCCACGAAGTGCTTGAAGAAGCATGGCAGGACGGGGGGCGAGAGGATCTCGGTTACGCTGCCTTGATTCAATACGCCGTTGCCCACTACCATGCCCGTCGCGGTAACACGCCCGGTGCAAAAAAGAGTATCGCAGCGTTACAGCAGAAGCTCACGTTGGCCGTGACCGAACTCGAAGCCCTCGGAATCGATACCGCGACGTTTGCCCGTGACTTGGAGCGTTGGCCGCTCCCGGAGGCGCTTCCGCTCAATGAAGCGACACGACAACGCATCGAGCGTTTGAAGCCCGCCTTCGAACCGACCACTTTGACGTTTGACGAGCTCGTCCATAAACATATGTATCGAGACCGGACACCCGTCGTCACCGAACGGCTCCGGGCGCTTGAGGCACGTAAAAAAGCTAGGCGCTGAGCCTAGCTTTTTTTAAATGACGACTTGGTTCCATTTATCGAGCAAGTCACCGGTTTTGCCTTGACCGACAAGCGTCAAGTCGAGCGGCAATAAGTTCCGGGTCTCATCGAGCAATTCGTAAGAACGCTTCTCGCCGCGGAACGACGGAGACAGCGCGATATGATGGATGAACATCGTCGTCTCTTGTTGCTCCATCCCGATGATCCCGACGAAGTCTTCCCCGACTCTCCACAGATAGAGGAATTTGGCAGGGTCTTCTTCGTAGGACCGGACGAGTTCGAGCAAGGCGAGCGGAGATTTGTCGCTACATGAGAACGCGAGCAAGCCCATCGCCGTCTTTTCGTACGATTGTTTGTATTTCACCAGCATTGCTGGTTTCACCACCTTTAGTCATTCATGTTTCACTAAGTGAACACGTGAGAGACATGGCTCATTGTGCCATAACGTTCAGGCAGAAATCAATTCTCGTCCCAAACTTTAACTTCGGCCATCTTCGTGCCTTGACGAAGTTTGACCGCGTGCTCAAGGCCAGACGTCACTTTTCCGAAGACCGTGTGGACACCGTCGAGATGTGGTTGTGGCTCATGGACGATGAAGAACTGTGACGAGCCCGTGTTGCGTCCGGCGTGTGCCATTGAAAGCGAACCCGCTTCATGTTTGTATGGGAACGATGTCGATGTCTCACATGGGATCGTCTTGCCTGAACCACCCATGCCTGTCCCGTCTGGGCAACCGCCTTGGCTGACGAAACCTGGGATGACCCGGTGGAACGTCAAACCGTTATAGAAGCCGCTGTTCGCGAGCTCCTCGAAGTTGTCGACCGTGATCGGTGCCGCATCGTGGAACAAGTCGAATTCGATCATTTCGCCGTTCTCTAATTTCATAGATCCTTTTTTCATGAAAAGTTACCCCTTTATGTTCATATTGTCATTCTCACTCACACATTGCCCATTCTATCAAAAAAAACCGTCTGTCTCCACTATTTTGTGGAAACAGACGTTCTGACTTGCCGCTTACTGGATGACAGCGTGGACGAGTGGACGCGCCGTCGGCTCTGTCGCACCGATCGTGTACGCGTGGTCCATCCGCTCGAGCGCAGATGTCATGTCTTCTTTGTTCGAACGGAGCACGGCGATCACGTCACCGGCCTCGACCTTGTCACCGACTTTCTTCTCGAGCGTGATACCGGCCGCGAAGTCGAGCTGATCATCTTTTGTCGCCCGACCTGCGCCGAGGAGCATCGCTGCCACACCGACTTCGTCAGCGATAATCGACTCGACGTAACCTGCTTGTTTCGCGACGAACGTCGTCTCATACTTCGCTTGCGGAAGTTTCGACAAGTCATCGACGAGCGACGCGTCGCCACCTTGTGCCGCTACGAACTGACGGAACACTTCGAGGGCATGACCGTCGGCCATCCGTTTCTCAAGGTCAGCGTACGCTTCCTCGAACGTCTGATAGAACTCGCCGAGTACCGCCATATGACCGGCAATCGTGAGGGCAATCGTCTTCAAGTCAGTCACGTCTTTGCCCGAGAGGACTTCAATCGCTTCTTTCACTTCATTGGCGTTCCCGATTTCGAAACCGAGCGGCTGATCCATATCCGTGATGACGGCGACCGTCTTACGGCCGACGTTCTTACCGATGGCGACCATCTCTTCAGCGAGCGCTTTCGCGTCGTCGAACGACTTCATGAACGCGCCTGAACCCGTCTTGACGTCGAGGACGATGCTGTCGGCACCGGCCGCGATTTTCTTCGACATGATCGAGCTCGCGATGAGCGGGATTGAATCGACCGTCGCCGTCACGTCACGGAGTGCGTAAAGACGTTTGTCGGCAGGCGTCAAGTTGCCCGTCTGACCGATGATTGACATCTTGATATCGTTTACTTGCTTCGTGAACTGTTCTTCCGTCAACTCGACGTTGAAGCCAGGGAACGATTCAAGCTTATCGATCGTCCCGCCCGTGTGGCCGAGACCGCGACCGCTCATCTTCGCGACCGGAATCCCGATTGACGCGACGAGCGGAGCGACGATTAAGCTGATTTTGTCACCGACGCCGCCAGTCGAGTGTTTATCAACTTTTTTACCTTGAATGTTCGACAAATCGATGACGTCACCAGACTTGACCATCTCCATCGTCAAGGCCGCCGTCTCTTTCTCTGTCATGCCGTTAAAGTAAATCGCCATCGAAAGGGCCGACATCTGATAATCAGGAATCGTCTCGTTCGTGAAGCCTTCGATGATGAAGCGAATCTCCTCTTCGTTCAATTCGCCACCGTTACGTTTTTTCAAAATCAAATCGACCATGCGCATAAGTTTCGTCCTCCTAATTGGGTAGTGGTTACATGCTTTGAATCGTGCCGCGTACGAGTGAAAGGAAGTCTTGGCGGACGCGTTCTGTCGTCTCGATGACTTCTTCATGGTTGAGCGGTTGATCTAAAATCCCGGCTGCCATGTTCGATACGCACGAGATGCCGAGCACTCGCATATCTGAGTGACGGGCCACGATGACTTCAGGCACCGTCGACATGCCGACAACGTCGCCTCCGAGCAGGCGAGCCATCTTCACTTCGGCCGGTGTCTCATACGTCGGACCCGTGTTCCCGAAGTAGACGCCTTTTTGAACAGAAAGTCCAAGTTTTGTGGCGACGCCTTCCGTCAATGTGACGAGCTCCTTATCGTACGCTTCTGACATGTCCGGGAAACGTGTTCCGAAGTCGCTCGCGTTCTTACCGATGAGTGGGCTCGTACCGAAGAAGTTGATGTGATCCGTAATGATCATCAAGTCCCCCGGGTTGAACGACTCGTTGCAAGCACCAGACGCATTCGTGACGATGAGCGTTTCGACACCGATCAATTTGAGGACGCGGACCGGGAACGTCACTTGTTCCATTGAGTAGCCTTCATAGAAGTGGAACCGTCCTTGCATCGCGACGACGCGTTTTCCTTCGAGGTCCCCGAAGACGAGTTGGCCGGCGTGGCCTTCGACGGTCGATACCGGGAAGTGCGGGATATCCTCATAAGGGATTTTCACCGCGTTCTCGATTTCATCCGCGAGGACGCCGAGACCTGAGCCGAGAATGAGTCCGATTTCTGGTGTTCCGTTCATGCGTTCCTGTAAAAATGCCTTTGTTTCGTTCCAATTTACCATGAGTAATGCCTCCTCAAATTTCGTTTAAGAAACTCTTTCCGTGTGCTGGTGCATCGACGTCGAAGTTATCGGCCACTGTGGCGCCGATATCGGCGAACGTTCCGCGGATGCCGAGGTCGACCGCTGTCGAACCGTGATGATGGACGATGAGCGGCACATATTCACGCGTATGGTCCGTTCCCGGTGCCGTCGGGTCGTTCCCGTGGTCGGCCGTAATGATGAGCAAGTCGTCTTCACGCAACTTCTCCATTACTTCCGGTAGACGGGCGTCATACTCTTCAAGCGCGATCGCATAGCCTTCTGGGTCACGGCGGTGACCGAAGAGCGCATCGAAGTCGACGAGGTTCAAGAAGCAGAGACCTTCGAACTCTTCATCGAGCGATTCGACGAGTTTGTCCATGCCATCCATGTTCGATTTTGTCCGAATCGCTTTCGTGACACCTTCGCCGTCATAGATGTCGCTGATTTTCCCGAGAGCGATCACATCTTTCCCTGCCGTCTCGAGCGTGTTCATGACCGTCTTGCCGAACGGCTTGAGCGCATAGTCGTGACGATTAGATGTCCGGACCCACGCGCCAGGCGTTCCGAGGAACGGTCGGGCGATGATGCGGCCGAGCATGTACGGGTCTTCGCGCGTGATTTCACGGGCGTATTCGCAGATGCGGTACAACTCTTCGAGCGGGACGACTTCTTCGTGCGCCGCGATTTGGAGCACCGAGTCAGCTGATGTATAGACGATCAAGGCACCTGTTTTGACATGCTCTTCGCCGAGCTCATCCAAGATCTCTGTCCCTGATGCCGGCTTGTTGCCGATGATGTCACGGCCGCTGAACTCTTTGAGCCGGTCGATCAAATCGTCCGGGAATTCTTCGAACACGCGGAAAGGCGTATCGATATGAAGGCCCATGATCTCCCAGTGGCCAGTCATCGTGTCTTTCCCGGCCGAGATTTCTTCCATGCGTCCGTAGGCGCTCGGTGTCGTCGACACTTCGATGCCGTCAATCGGCTTGATGTTCGACAGCCCGAGGCGGCCCATGTTCGGCATGTTCAACCCACCGTGTTCACGAGCGATATGCCCGAGCGTGTCTGAACCGACGTCTCCGAACTGGTCGGCATCTGGGGCTTCCCCAATCCCGACCGAGTCCATGACGACCAAGAAAATACGTTTAAATTTCTTCACAAAAAGTTCCTCCTTTAGTGTCTTTACGCACGCGGATGATGTTTTCGATAGACATCGTGGAGTCGTGCCTTATTGACATGTGTGTAGATTTGAGTCGTGGAGAGATCGGCATGCCCAAGCATCTGTTGGATGGCCCGAAGATCGGCCCCGTTCTCGAGCAAGTGTGTCGCGAACGAATGACGGAGCACGTGTGGCGTGATCTCTTTTTGGATGCCGGCCTCTTTGGCCCGTCGTTTGATCATCTTCCAGAACCCTTGACGGCTGAGCCTTCCGCCGCGCCCGTTCAAGAACAACGCCTCGGTCTCCCGACCGCCGAGCCCGTTACGGGCCTGTTGGATATAGCGTTCGACAAAACCTTGGGCGACAGACGACACCGGGATGATCCGGGCGCTCTCGCCTTTGCCTTCACACTGTAGATACCCCAATTCGAACTGTAAATCATCCAAATCAAGCCCAAGAAGTTCGCTGACGCGCATGCCCGTTCCGTAGAGCAGTTCGAGCATGGCCCGATCGCGGAGCGCGAGCGGGTCTGACGTCGGCACACTGTCGAGCAACCGTTCAACTTCATCTTGAGACCACGTGTCTGGCAGATGCCGTTCCGCTTTCGGCGTCTCCAAATAAAGTGCCGGGTCAGTCGTTGCACCACCTGTCATCTTCAAATGATGATGGAACGTCCGAATCGAACTGACGGCCCGTCGGAGTGATGAAGCAGCCCGACCGGCTTGCGATAACTCTTCCATATGTTTGACGATGTGTGCCCGCGTGACTTCATTCCATTCTGTCACCCCGAGTTGGGTAAGTGTCGATAAGTACTGGGTCAAATCGCTCGCATAGGCTTGTCTCGTGTTCGTGGACATTCGTTTCTCAACCGTCATATACTGCAAAAATAACTCGACTTGCGAACGCATGACATCCCCCTCCTTCCTCGCTACACCTGAATACGCTTACATCATATCACTTATGTAAACCGTTGTGAAGACGTCTGACCTCATTTTTTTTAAAGCTTTTTTGTGACAGGAATTGGTGAGGTTTTCACGCATATATTTCGATTGAGGGCTTACAAATCTCATCATGATTTGGTACACTCAAGTCGACTTATTAAAATGATTTAAAAAGTTTGAAAGGAGTCGTCTATGGACCAGACCATTACTAATCTGACGGTCGCCGTCAGACGTCAACTCGTCTTATCCGGTCATTCGACCATCGCCGCCATCTCAGAAGCGACCCGGCTCAGTTTTCCGACCGTCAAGAAGCAGTTGGAGCAGTTGATGGAGGCCGGTGAAGTGTTTGAACAAGGTTTTGAGGATTCACGCGGTGGTCGCCCAGCCAAACGTTACATCTATAATGAGCGGTTCACGCACGGATTGACGCTGTACGTCGAGAAGTCGGTCGTCCGCTATCGTGTCATCGATAGCATCGGTACGACGATCGACGACGGGACGCAGGAGATTCTACACGGGGACCACCTCGGTGCGCTCGGCTCGGTGCTCGACCGACAGTTGGACCGAACCCCCGATATGAGCGCGATCTCCATCGGTGTCGCAGCGGCCGTCGCAGATGGGACGGTCATCTTCGCCCCGGACTATCCGACGTTCGCACACCTCGACTTGAAAAGTTGGGTCGAGTCGCGTTCCAATCGCCCTGCCGTCATCGAGAACGATATGAACGCTGCCGTCTATGGATACGGACACACGCAAGAACTCGCCGGTGACCAATCTATCGTCTACATCTATTTAGGAAAGAACGGACCCGGTGCCGGGATTCTCATCAACGAACAGCTCATCCGCGGCAAGACGGGATTCAGCGGGGAAATCTCGTTTTTACCCCTTTACGACGATTCGACGTTTCATAATCGGATGGAGAGCGAGCGAGCGACCCCGCTTTCGGATTCCGCTTTCGATGCGCTCGGTCGGCTTGTCGCGACGTTCACCGCGACGCTGAATCCGAACGCCATCATTTTTTCGGATGTCGATCTCGTCGATCCTGAGTTGGAGGCAATCAGGCATGCTTGCCAACGTCACATTCCGGTGGCTCACATGCCAGATTTATTGATTGGCAACTGGGAGGAAGATTATTTTGCAGGCTTGGCTCGACGTTGCGTCGGGTTGATGCTTGAATCAATTTGAAGAGGTGTACCATGACAGGATTTTTATTATTGGCCGTGATTTACATCGCTTTTATCAGTCTCGGTCTGCCCGACGCCTTGCTCGGTGTCGGTTGGCCGTTGATGCACGTCGAGTTCAACGCCCCGATCTCGATGGCCGGATGGATTTTTATGACCATCGCCGCGGGGACGATTTTATCGAGCCTGCTCAGTGGCCGATTGCTCGAACGGTTCGATACGAAACAAGTCACATTCGGCTCCGGGCTCGTGACGGCTCTGTGCCTGCTCGGTTTTTACGCGGCCCCGTCCTTGATTTGGCTGTTTGTCCTATCGATTCCGCTCGGACTTGGCGCCGGCGCGGTCGATGCCGCGCTCAACCATTACGTCGCGGAAAACTATAAGGCGCACCATATGAACTGGCTCCATTGTTTTTGGGGCGTCGGAGCGACGGGCGGACCGCTCGTCATGGCCGGCGTCTTGACGGAGAACGGTTGGCGCGATGGCTATTTGATTGTCGCGTTGATTCAGTTCGCGCTCGCCTTCCTCTTGCTCCTGTCGTTCCCGCTCTGGAAGCGCGAAGTCAAAACGGAACCCTCCTCGCTCGAACGACAAGAGACGGCCGTGACCGCGCTCGATCGAAAACTGCCGAAAGGCGTCTCGTATGCACTAGCCACGTTCCTTCTTTATTGCGGCATTGAAGCGCTCATCGGACTGTGGGCCAGCAGTTACCTCGTCCAGATGAAACAGTTTTCGGTCGCGACGGCCGCGACGTGGGTATCGATCTATTACGGCAGCATCACGCTCGGGCGTTTCTTGAGCGGGTTCCTGTCATTCCGCTTCACGAATCGACAGATGATCCGACTCGGGCAAACCCTCGCCTTAATCGGTAGCCTCGTATTTCTCATTCCGACGACTGAAACCATGTTGATCGGCTTAATTTGTATCGGTCTCGGGCTAGCTCCGATTTACCCGAGCATGCTCCATGAGACGCCGCAGCGGTTCGGTGCGGAACGGGCCAAACGCTTGATGGGCTTCCAGATGGCGTTCGCCTACACGGGCAGCACGTTCCTGCCACCGCTATTCGGTCTCGTCGTGTCCCAGACATCGCTCGGTCTATTCCCGCTCGTGGCCGTTTTGATCATGGTTGGGATGCTCTTGAACACGGAACGCTTGAATGTCATCATGCATCAACAATCAAAGGAGGAACCCACATGAAGATCGAACACGTCGCCCTCTGGGTGAACGAACTTGAACAGATGCGCCGTTTTTATGAGACGTATCTCGGGGCAACGGCGAACGACAAGTATACGAACGAACAGAAACAGTTCGAATCGTATTTCCTGACGTTCCCTGATTCGACGTGCCGACTCGAGTTGATGCGCCGCCCGGACATCCAAGGCACACCTCGTGAAACGGTTGGCTACGCACATATCGCGTTCGCGCTTGGCAGCAAAGTAGCGGTCGACACGTTGACGCGACGGCTCGAGGCCGACGGCTATCCGCTTGTCGATGGTCCGCGGACGACCGGGGACGGCTATTACGAGAGCGTCTTCCTCGATCCGGAACAAAACAAACTCGAATTGACCATATAAGGAGACGACACCATGATCAAAGCCATCTTATTAGACCTCGACGGAACGCTATTGAACGATCAAAAACTCATCTCACCCCAAACGAAACAGACGCTCCTCGATTTGCAGGCCGAGGGTGTCAAAGTCGTCCTCGCCTCGGGCCGACCGAAACGGGGCATCGAACCGTTCGCCGACGAGCTCCGGCTCCACGAGTATGGCGGTCTCCTCGTGTCCTCGAACGGGGCATGTGTGACCGATGCCAGAACGAACGAGACGCTGTTCGAACAGGCCATCGATCAGGACGACGCGATTGCCATCTTGGATCATTTGACCGGATTCGACGTCATCCCGATGATCAATGACGAGACGTATATGTACGTCAATGACGTCTTCAGCGGCATGCTCGAGTTAAATGGTAAGCCGTTCAATATCATCGAATATGAGTCGCGCGGCGGACGGTTCCAATTGCGGGAAGAGCCGCGACTCGCCGACGCCATCACCTTCCCGATTTATAAAATCCTCGTCGCCGGACAGCCGGACTATCTACAGGCCCATGCCGACTTGCTCGCCGGACCGTTCAAGGACCGCGTGACGGGCATGTTCACGGCAGCCATGTACTATGAGTTCACGGATCTCGGCATCGACAAGGCCCGGGCACTCGATCACGTGTTCCGGGAGATTGGGATTGACCGCGAGCACGTCATCGCGTTCGGGGACGGCCATAACGACCGCTCCATCATCGAGTATGCCGGCATCGGGGTCGCGATGGACAACGCCGTCAAAGACATCAAGGCTATTGCGAACGAAATCACGCTGTCGAACAATCACGATGGCATCGCCACCGTCTTGTCCCGTTATTTGACGACGTGACGACATACAAAAGACAGGCAGCCTTTAAGAGGCTGCCTGTCTTGCTTTATCCGTTGATGACTGCTTTATGACCCTCAAGCGTGACGCCTTTGGCTTGGCACACTTTACAGATGCCGTGAAACGTCAAGCGATGGTCTTTGATTAAAAATTCGTATTTGCTTTCGACTTTCTTCTCGACGTCGACGAGCAAGTCTTCCATGATTTCTTCGACTGAACCGCACTCGACACAGACGAGATGGTGGTGCGAATGGTTCGCGCCTTCTGGTCTGAGGTCGAAACGGGCGACGCCGTCACCGAAGTTGACTTTGTCGACGACCCCAAGCTCGGTCAAGAGCTCGAGCGTCCGATAGACGGTCGCGAGCCCGATTTCCGGTGCGATGCTTTTGACGAGCATGAACACGTTCTCCGCACTCAAATGGTCTGTCTCATTCTCAAGTAGAATTCGGACAGTTGATTCTCGTTGCGGTGTCAATTTATATCCTTTGGCGCTCAATTGCTGTTTGATCCGTTCAATTCGCGTTTCCATAAGGCGCCCCCTCTTTGCATAATTCACTATTCAAAGCATACCGAAATTCGTTCGGTTTTTCAAATTAAAATGATTCCTATGTAAGTGTAACATATGTCACTCTAGTTTAGAATCATTTCAATTTAGATAATTGCCACCATTGAATCGCCATGATCGTCTTCGCGTCGGTGATGCGTCCGCTAGCCAGCAAGTCGACCGCCTCCTCGAACGTAAAGCGTTGGACTTGTAAAAATTCGTCTTCATCGAGGTTCATCACACCGGCCGTCAAGCCGTGTGCGACGTAGACGTCGACCCGTTCGCTACAAAAGCCGGGTGCCCCGTAAAACGAGAAGATTTTTTCAAGGTTCTCGGCCGTATAACCGGTCTCTTCTTCGAGCTCGCGCTTCGCGCTCGCAAGCGGCTCCTCACCAACTTCCAATTTTCCGGCCGGAATTTCGAGCGACATCGATTCGAACGCTTTCCGGTACTGCTCGACGAGGACGATGCGGTCGTCTTCATCGACGACGAGGACGGCGACGGCCCCGTTGTGATAGACGAGTTCGCGGACCGACGTCCCTCCGTTCGGGAGTGACACGACGTGCTTCTCCACGTTAAAGATCTTTCCTTCGTAAATGACTTCCCGTTCAATCGTTTTCTCTTCCATTGTATGTACCCCTCACCTTTTCCTATATACTGTAATTATGATTCATATTGACAGACGGAACAAGGAGGAATTATCAATGGCAGAGTTAGGATTAGGAACTATGTCGATTTTGAAACATGGCGAGGCGGAAGCGCGACAGATTTTAGAGGCCGCCTATGCGGCTGGCATCCTCCACTTTGATACGGCCGACGTCTATGACCATTTCGAAGTCGAAAAACTCGTCGGCTCGACGTTCGCCGGACGTCGGAACGAACTGTTCTTGACCAGTAAAGGCGGGAATCAATGGACAGGGGACGGAATGCGTTGGAATCCAACCCCCTCCTATTTAGAACAGGCCCTACACGATTCTCTCGAACGCTTACAGACGGATTACTTGGACTTATATTACGTTCATGGCGGCACGATGGAAGACGACCTGGACGCGACAATCGATTTCATGCGTCGACAGAAACAAGCTGGCGCCATCCGCCAAATCGGACTGTCCTCGATTCGCCCGAACGTCATCCGCTACTGGCTCGAACACGGAGAGCTCGATGTCTTGATGACCCCGTACTCCCTGCTCGACCGCCGCATCGAAACGCTCGAACTCGACATCCCGATCGTCGGGCGCGGTCCGCTCGCCAAAGGCATACTGACCGACGAATGGTCTGCCCGCTTGTCGGAGAAGGGCTTTGAATCTTGGACTGAAGCGGAGTTGCGCGACTTGATGCCGACGATTCCCGAACCGATTCAAGCGTACGCCCTCGCAGCCGCGGAGCGGACATGTGCCGTCGTCCTACCGGGCGCGTCCTCGGTCGACCAATTGAACGACTTGATCGCCGCTCATCAATACGCCGTCGATTCGCACAAACTCGACGATCTGTTGAACCGGCTGCCGGTCCAACCCTACACAAAACATGCGACCTGAACGTCAGGTCGCATGTTTGTCTCGCTGTTTCATCTGTTCGATGGCCCAATCAGCCCAACCGGCGTAATTTTCCATCATCCGGATGGCGTACTCGCTCGTCAGTAAATAACCGAGCGTGTCAGCCTCGGACTGGTGCGCCGCTTGAAACGCCCGAATCTGATGAGCGACTTGTTCATGATGCGCTTTCGTCTCCTCGACGTAACGGATCGCCTCGTCGAGCGGGAGTAGTTGCAGGAGGCTGACCCGTAGCAAGTTCTCATCTTTCATCTTCGGTTGGTACGAGGTCGGTTGCCGGAGCCAGTCGATTAGCTCTTGACGTCCCGCCTCGGTGATTGAATAAATCTTTTTATCCGGTAAGTCATGTTGAGCGACGTGCTCAGAGGAGACGAGTGATTCGTCTTCCATCTTTAACAGTTCGCGATAAATCTGTGTATGATGGGCGTGCCAAAAATGAATCATTTGTGCTTTGAACGTCGCGTTCAAGGCATAGCCGGTAGCGGGTTGATGGGTCAATAACCCGAGTAGTGCATGACGTAACGCCATAACCATCACCTATCCCTTGCGGTTCTATTTTTATAAGTGTATCACATATTGCGATACGACCGAGAATGCCAATCGGTTGACGCCCGTTACGAATACACAGACAATATATGTGAAGGGAGAGATTTTTATGAAACCGATCCAATCTGATCAACAATTCCAAGAGGCCATCCAAAATAAAGGTATGGTCATCTTTACGACATCATGGTGTCCCGACTGCCGTCGTCTTGATATGTACGTCGACGAACTAGTCAAAGATTATCCGCAGTTCAACTGGTACGTCGTCGACCGCGACGAGTTGCCTGAACTGTCGGACGCGCAAGAAGTCCGAGGCATCCCCTCACTTCTTTTCTATCAAGAAGGCGTCAAACAAGAACACCTCCACTCGGCGAACGCCAAGACGGAGATGCAAATCCGCTCGTTCCTCGATACGTTGAACGCGTAAACAAAAAGACGGCCGTCGTGGTCGTCTTTTTTTGTTCACTTGAAGCGCTCGAGATAACGCCGGTCGATGCGCCGCTTTAGCCAAAACGGCAGACGACCGTGCCATGTCAGCTTCCCGAACGTCAAGAGTGCCCGTCCTGGGGTCGTCAACAAAATATTGAGCGACGTCCGCGATTTGAACCGGCGTGGCGTACCGAGCAGTTGACGGGCGACATGCCGACCCGAACGGACGGCATCGACACCACCGTTCAATCGGGCCGCCATATCCCCGGTGATATAAATCTCGCGGTAGACCGGGTGTCGCAAATCGTCTTCCGTGTCGATGAACGCCCCATCGTCCGCAAGTCCAGCCTCAGACCAAAACTCATCAGGAACGACACCGGTCGCGTCTAAGACGAGTCCCTCTGTCTGAGTCCCTGGTTGGAACGACGTCAGAATGAGCATCACGCCGCTGCGGACGAGACGTCGCGCCATCTGTCGCCCGACATGACGGGGAAGTTCGGGTAAGATGTCACGAGCATAGAGCGTCACGCGTTGCTTCTGTCTGAGGCAAGCGAAGGCGAGTTCGACTCCGGCTTTGCCCCCGCCGACGATCGTGATTGCATCACTCTGTAAAATCTCGTCCAGCATGTTTGTCGTCATCGGTTTTAACCGGTTCCCGATCCCACGACTCTTCGCACCGGTCGCGAGCACGAGGATGTCATATGCGACGTGGCCGCGATCGGTTTCGACGAGGCGCGCATCCGGATCGAGACCGATCAGGCGCTCGGCGACGGGAGAGACGTCACGACGCAACCGCGTCGTCGCCGATTCCATCTCGCCAGCGATCACTTGAGGAAACGCACCCGTATAAATCGCCTCTCGTCCACCGATATACGACACTTCGTAGTTTTCGTTAAGCGCATCGAGATGTTCTAGAATCTCGAGCTGCCCATGACCGAGCCCGACCAAGACAAGGCGCGGCTTCATCTTAGAATCCGCCTTGCTTCAAACAAACGTTGGAGGATCGTGAACACTTCAAGCACGAGGAAAATCGTCGCGATGACGCCGATCCATGTCGGGAAAAGAATCATGAGCGTGAACAAGATGAAACATTCCGTCCGCTCCAAAATACCAGGCTGATAATAAAATGATTTCTCTGAACGGCGTGAGCTGCTCGCCCCGACGGCGAGGAATAACGTCATCGCCACGACGAACGACCCGAGCAAGAGCAGGAAGATCGGCATATGTTCAGGATGTCGTAGAGCGAGCGCGATGACGACGGCAATCTCGACGATACGGTCGAAGACGAGGTCGAGCACCGTGCCGAACCCCGTCTTTTGGGAGCGCCGGGCCATCGTCCCATCGAGGACGTCGAAGAGACCCGACACCCATAACAGCAACACGGCCGTCCACAACATATCGTTATAAATGAACAGACCGACCGAGACACCGATGATGCCTCCGAGGATCGTCACCTCGTTCGGGGTAAAGTTCCATTTCAAAAGCCGATCGGCCCCGCGCTCGATGACGGGACGGACGAAGCGGCTACCGTATGTGTCTAACATCAAATTCCTCCTTGTTTCTGTCGCAAATAATACGTCTCTCCGACTTTGAACGATTCGCTCCGCGGTAAGATGACATATTCCCCGGTCGGGCGCCGGTACTCGCCGAAATGATGCCCGAAGCGAATGAACGTCCGGACGAGCACGATCGAATCGGACGTCGCCTCTGTCGACACGTCGATATCGGTCGACGGAAGCAGCGTACCGCTCACTTCGACAAAGTCACCGAACGTCGACTCCGTCTCGGATAAACGTCCCGGCGTACCGGTCACCAGAACCCGACCCGTCTCGAGTAATGTCACCCGGTCGGCGACGAGCATCGCTTCTTCCCGGTCGTGGGTCACAAGGAGCGCCGTCAACTCGAGTTCACGGACGAGGTCACGAATCAGTCGTTGCAACTCGGATTTGAGACCGGGGTCGAGGTTCGTGAACGGCTCATCGAGCAGAATGAGTCGAGGCGCGGCAGCGAGCGCCCGGGCGAAGCTCGCGCGTTGCTGTTCCCCTCCAGACAATTCATGAATTTCAGCGTCGTATCGGCCGGGAAGCTTGACTCGGGTGAGCCACGCTTCCGCTTCTTCCCGTGACCGGTTCGGCGTGGCGAGCGTCACGTTCTCGCCGACTGTCAGATGCGGAAACAAGAGCGGGGATTGGGACAACATCGTAATCCGGCGCAAGTGAGGCGGTACCCCATCGAGCGGTATCTCATCCCACGTCACCGACCCGGCATCAAGCGTCTCAAGTCCGGCGACGATGCGGAGCAGTGTCGACTTCCCGGAACCGCTCACACCCACGAGGGCATGGATTTCTCCGTTCGGGATAGTGAGATCGATGCCGCACAACACATTGCGGTCTTTAAAACGTTTTCGTATTCCTGACAATACCAAGCTCATTGCAAACGCCCCTTCACCAATCTAATCCAGATGCCAAACATCGCACCGAGCCCGATATAAAATAAGGCCGGCAACGAGACGAGCACCCATGTATTTTGTAACGCCAATGAGACGTCATTGCCTGCGTAGGCCTGATACAGTCGCGTTGTGACCGTCGGGACGAGTCCGGCCCCGATCAATTGGACGAGCACGAATTGACTCAACACGATGACGGTCGAGAACAAGACGATCGTCCGGACCGACTCTTTCATGAGCGGGAATAGGACGAACCCGATCCGGGTGAGCGGCGCGAGCGTCAGTGACTGTTCGAGGAGCGGTCTCCCGATCACGTACATGGCGTTGTATGCCAATCGAATCGAATACGGCAACGTCGTGACGAGTAGGACGAGCCCGACCCCCGTGTACGTCCCGATGAGTCCGACTTGGGCGAGGGCGATATACATGCCGAACATGCTCGCCAAGACGGGGATAAACAATGGCAGAAACGTGAGCCACTCGACCCACGCCTTCCATTTCGACTCGGTGAACAAGAGCCACCAGGCCGTCCCGATGCCGAGCCAAACGTTGATGAGCGCCACGGCGACCACGTAGGCGACCGTATTCAAAATCGCCTCGTCCCACGTGGGCGACGTCGGGAACGTCAAAAACAACCCGGCGAACGGAAAGACGACGAAACAAGCGACGAGAAGTCGACTCATCGTCTCACCCCCCGTTCGATTCGGCGTCTCCGCTTGGCCGTCAAAGCGTAGGATGCGATGACGCCGCTGAAGATGAACAATGTCCAAGCGAGCGCGACCGCATACGACTCGAATGCATTTAAAAACAGACCAGTCGTCAATCGCTCGTAGGCGAGTACCCCGAGCAGCTCGGGGTACGTGACACCTAGCAAAGCCGGCACTTCATAGGCGAACGAGATGAACGCCACGAGCACCCAGAACGAGTCGAGGAGCGGTTTGATGAGAAATGGCCATTCGGCCACTCTGAACTGTTCGAGCGGTTTGAGCTGGAGCGTCTTAGCCATATCCAAATACCCTGGATTCAGTTGGCCGTATGTGCCGACCACCATCAAAAAAACGAACGGCACCTCTTTCCAAACGTACGTCAAAATGACGACGAGGTGGTGACGTTCGTTCGCCTCCACCACCCCATAGAACGGGAAGCCACTCGAGAACAAGACATAAAATAAATACGCGGCCGCGACGTGCGGGACGAACATCGGCCATCTGAGTAGCGACGCGAGCCATGTCGACCGGCGTCGGTACACCGACCGGGCGAGCCATGTCCCGATGACAAGGGACATGGCCGTCGAGACGAGTGTCACATACAGCGTCACGGCGAGACTGGCGCGCCAGGCCTCATCGTTCAACTCAGACCAGTCGAAGCCGACGGTCTCGTAGATCAAGAAGGCGACACCGGTGAACGGCAAGGCCAGAACGAACAGACTGATCCATAGACTACTGCGCGACACGTTCCCACTCCTCGCGAATTGCGTCAATCACGGCCGGCCCATAGTCGGGAATCGATCGTTCGGCGAGACGTTCCGGATCAGGATAAGTGACCCCGTCATCAAGCTTCAAGAAGGCGTCACGGTCGGACGCATCGAGTTTCGTCAAATCAAGCGATGTCCCGTCCCCCCAGTATGTCGCATCTTGTTTGGCGAGCTGGGCTTCCGGTGACAGTAACTCATTGATGACGACGAGCGCACCGTTCGGATTTTTGGCGTTAAACGGAACGGCGAGAAAATGCGTCGAGGCGATTGAATGCTCGAGCACGAGTGCCCGTGTCCCCTTCGGGAACACGCCCTCGTTACGTTCCGCCTCGGCCCGGCGCTCATTGAAGCCCATCGTCATCCAGACGTCACCCGCGGCGTACAACTGGTCGAGTTGGGCGAGTGACTTCGGATATGTTGACCCTTGTTTCCATAGGGTCGGCGACCACGTCGCAAGCTTCTCCCAGAACTCGTCTGGAATCTCTCCGTCACCGGCCGCAGTCCCATACTCGGCGTAGAGCAGATGGCGCACGAACGCGTTGCCCGTGAAGTCTGTCACTTCAGGATACGTGAAACGGCCCGGATTTTCTTCGGTCCAACGATGTAATTCGTCGAACGTCGTCGGCGGATTTTTCACTTTGTCCGCATCATAGTGCATGACGAACTGCACGTTCCCCCAGGCGACCTCGAGCCCGTCGGTCGGGGTGCCCGCATCAGTTGCCTGGGCTTCTTCGTTCAACAGCGCGGCGTTCGGGATTTTGTCGAGCAGGTCGCCTTGGAGCAACTCCGCCTCGGCGGCGTTACGGAAATTGTCCCCATTGATCCACATCAGATCGATGGTGCCTTCTTCTCGGTTCGCCCGTTTGTCGAGCGACAATTGGCGCACGAATTCGGCCGTGTCCATCGGGACGCGGTTCAATTCCACGTCATACGTCTCTTTCAGACGGGGCGCGACATATTCATCGATATAGCGATTGATGCCGTCATCGCCTCCCCACATATAGAAATTGACCGTCGACTGTTTCGCTTCTTCAGCCGCCTGTTCGAACGTCGGTGCGATTTCGGCGCGCGTCGTCCCGCAGGCAGCGAGGAAGACGAGTGACAGCATCAAGCCAAATTGTTTCAATCGGCGCATCGTGTCTCCCCCTTTTTTCTCTGTGTTGACCCATTTACTTTCTGTCAAATCCCCGTTTTGCGAGCCGCTCGAACATGACCGGGCACATTGCGTACAGTTTTGCGCCAAGATTCATCCACCATGGGGCGTTCACTTCACGTTTTGTCGCCTCACATGCAGCGACGACGCGTTTTGCGAGACGATCGGGGTCGAGCATAATCGATTTCACGCTCGCCTCGTAACGTCCACTCTTGTCGGCCCGGAGAAAGAACGGTGTAGCGATCGGACCCGGATTGACCGTCAACACATGAATCCCTTCCGGCTTCAGTTCCAACCGAAGCGCGTTTGAGAACTGAAGTAACGCCGCCTTTGAACCGGCATAGACGGCCGACTTCGGCGTCGGTACTTTCGCCGCTTGCGAGCAGACGTTGATGATCGTGCTGCCGCGGCGCATCGACCGGGCACAGTCACGTGCGAGCATCATCGGGGCGATCGCGTTCAAGCGCATCGTCTCCTCGATGACGTCGGTCGATTGATCGACGACCCGGTCGAACTCACCGATACCGGCATTGTTCACCCAGACGTCGATTGGCCCGTATGTTCGTTCGACGTTTGCCACGAGCGTCTCGTATTCGGTACAGACGTCGGCGACGAGCCAATCGGCCGATAGTTTCGTGCCGAGTTCACGCAATCGGTCCTCACTTCGTGCAATCAATGTCAAGCGGGCACCCGCCTCATAAAAAGAATGCGCCAGCGCGGCCCCAAAGCCGCTCGACGCACCCGTGATCACAATATGTCTCATTCCACAAATTCCTCCGCTCTCATATAGATCCATTTTCCGTCCTTCAACCGTTTGACGACGCGGCCACGTTCCTCGAGCAACGTCAAGCGCGCGAACACCTCACTGAAGACGAGCGGCATCGCCCGACGCATCTTGCGGCCATAGAGGCGCATCGACCAATCGAACACGCTCAACCCGTCGACCCAATCGGCGAGCAGCAACTCACTCCGTTCATAACGCTGGGCGATGCGCGCCTCGATCAACGGTCGCGGTTTTTGAATCGGTTCCCCGTGCCCGCTCACGACGAGCTTTAAATCGACATCTTGAAGTTTTCGGAGCGAATCGAGATACAGGACGACCGGTGAGGCAAACCCTTCCTCCTCGTACGGTTGTTCAATGAGCGGGTTCGGTTCAACCGTATCGATCAAATGATCACCCGCGATCAAGACACCGCCTGGACCAAGCAGACCGAGCTGGTCACTCGCATGACCAGGCAGATGGATCGTCTTCCATGCCCCGTCACTCGTCACATCCTGACCGTCCTCGAACGTCATCGTGACGGTCGTCGGACCGATCCAACGAAGCGCTTCCCGATAATCAGGCAGTTTGTTCACAATCGACTCGGGTGTACCAAACCAGTGCGCCAAGTCGTGTAAGAACTGGTTGCCCCGTTTGATGAAGTTCGGTGTCTGTTCCAAATAGCGAACGAGCTTCTCGTGTCCATATACAGGAATCGAGGCGTCACGTAAACGCCAGGCCTGCCCTGCATGGTCGGCATGATGGTGCGTCAAAAATAAAAAATCAATATCCGCGAGATTCAGTTCGAGCTCGGCCAATTGTGTCGTCAATGAAGTCCACGCCTCTTCCGTGTCTGGTCCACAATCGACCATGAAGAAACGGTTCATATGTTCGACGACATAGACGTTCACGTTGCCGACCTCGAACGGCGTCGGTATATCGAGTCTTGCCAGTTGGCTTGAAATCCAGTTCGCCACGTCCCCACAACCCCTTCCACCTATCTTCACTCATTATACCTGTCGATCAGAATGGATTTCAATCACACAAAAAAAGGAGAGGATTTCTCCTCTCCAATCACTTATAAGTTGATGACGGTAACTTTATCGCGTGTCATCGTCTCGAGGCTGCGTCCAATCCCTTGGACCCCGAGGCCTGATTGCTTCACGCCGATGAACGGGAAGTGGTCAGGGCCGCGTTCTGTGCGACCGTTCACTTGGACTGTACCGACTTCGAGCTTGTCGGCGACCGTGAAGGCGTTGTTCACGTTTTGTGTGAACACGCTCGCTTGAAGACCGAACTCAGACTCGTTCGTGAGTTCAATCATCTCGTCGAGCGACTTGACGCGGATGACCGGCAACACCGGTCCGAACGGCTCTTCCCAAGCGACGCGCATCTCACGCGTGACGTGGTCGAGGAGCGTCGGATGAAGGAGGTTGCCGTCGCGTTCGTTTCCGTGGACGACCGTCGCTTGTTTGTTGACGGCGTCGTCAATCAAACCTTGGACGTAATCTGCCGACTTCTTGTCGATGAGTGGGACGATAAAGCTGTTATCGACCGGTGAGCCGACCGTGAGCTTCTCGACACGTTCTTTCAACATACCGACGAGTTCGTCTGCTTGATGCTCGAGCACGAATACGCGCTTGATCGCCGTACAGCGTTGTCCTGAATACGAGAACGCCCCGCTGATGATTTGATCGGCAGCCAGGGTGAGGTCCGCATCTTCGAGGACAAGGGCCGGATCTTTCCCGCCGAGTTCGAGCACGACAGGTACCATCGATGCCTGTTGCGACAAGTGTTGACCTGTCCCGGTACCACCTGTGAATGTGATCATGTCGATGCCAGGGTGTGACGTCAAGTAGTCACCGATGACCGATCCGCGTCCTGTGACGAGGTTCAATAGACCGCTCGGAAGACCTGCATCTTGAAGTGCCTCGACCATTTTCACACCGCTGATAGCGCCTTGTGTCGCTGGTTTAAACACGACCGCGTTACCAGTGATAAGAGCCGGTGCGATTTTGGCTGCTGCCAAGTTGACCGGATAGTTGAACGGCGAGATTGCGAGGACGACACCGAGTGCTTCTTTCTTGATGATCGCCATCTTGTTCTTCGAACCGCCCGGGAATGAGTCGCCTTGCATGAATCCGCCTGTGAAGCGAAGTCCTTCTTCCGCCGTATAGCGAATGATTTCTGCTGTCCGGACGACTTCTTTCTTCGCATCGCTCAAGTTTTTCCCGACTTCGCACATGATGATTTGACCGATCTCATCTACGCGCTCTTCGAGTTTGTCCGCCCAAGCGTACAACAGTTCGGCACGCTTGTTGACCGGAAGCGCCGCCCATTCCTGTTGTGCGCTTTTCGCGCCGTGAATTGCCTCATCGACTTCATCACGAGACATCGCCTGGACATGTCCGACGACTTCTTCTGTATAAGGTGAAACGAGTTCGATTGTTTCGTTCGTTGTTGATTCCTGCCATTGTCCATTAATTAAATATGGATACGTGTTCATACTCATAATCTCTATCTGCCTCCTGAGTAAGCTTTGATATCTCGTTGCCACCCCCATTGTATGCAAAATCAAATCGGTAGAACAACTATAAAGATTCAGTTTATGTAATGTAAACGGTTACTCGTCAATTTTTTGTCAATTCCGCCTCGACTTTGACACTTTCAACTGTAGATGTTCATCAAATCGACCGATAGAAAGGAAGAGAGTACGTGAACTAGGAGGGACCACCAGTGAGCATGGATCATAATATTTTACTTGAGGCAGGCACGAACGAATTAGAAATCGTCATTTTCCAATCTGGCCCGTTCATTTTCGGGATCAACGTCATGAAAGTACGTGAAATCATCACGATGCTTCCCCTCACCCCTCTACCGGGTACCCCGGAAGCGATCATGGGGCTCATCGAGCTTCGCGGCGAGGTCATGACCGTCATCGATTTACCAATGGTCATCGGTCACCCGCGTGACGTTGGAGAGAACGACCGCTTGATCGTCTGTGAGTTCAACGGAGAAAAGTCGGTGCTCCGCGTCGACCAAGTGACCGAAATTAAACGAATCTCATGGGAACAGATCGACACGCCGTCCGATCTCGCGCGCGGCATGCAAGGCATCACGAACGGGGTCGTCAAAACGGGAGACCAGATGATTATCCTTCTCGATTACGAGCGGATTGCGCTCGAATTGTCACGAAAGGATATCATGGCCCGCGAATCGGTCAAACGGCTCGGTGCCCGGGAACGGTCGAACAAACAAGTGTGGATCGCGGAAGATTCAGAGATGTTACGGACGCTCATCATCGACACGCTCGACGATGCCGGCTACTTCAACACGACGATCTTCAACAACGGAAAGGAAGCGCTCGATGCGTTCGAACAGAGCGACGTTCATTGCGACCTGCTCATCACCGACATCGAGATGCCGCAAATGGACGGCTTGCATTTGACGAAACGACTCCGTGAGATGGACCAATTCGCCGACCTGCCAATCGTCATCTTCTCTTCACTCATCTCGGATGATTTGAAGCATAAAGGCGACGCGGTCGGGGCGAACGCCCAGATCACAAAACCAGAGATCGGCATGCTGATCGCCACACTCGACGAATTTTTAGCCTGATTTGAAAAACGGGATTTCGCCTCGCGGCGGAATTCCGTTTTTCCTATGGCAACTCGTTCAAGTGGGTGTCCCATTCTTGATCGAAGCGATGCATATCGGCTTCAATCTCATCGAGAATCGGTTCGAGGTTCGACGTCTCGTTCGTCTCCCCAGCCATTTCGAGCTGATGGAATCGAGCGGCCGTCTCATCGAGCCCGACAGAATAAGAGGCCCCTTTCAACAAGTGTGCAAGTTGTTCGATTTGTTCGTGATTTTGTTCACGCACCATCTGCTTCAATTCAGGGAACTTCGCCTCGAATTGACGCACGTACGTATCGGCAATCTTTTTCAAAAATTCTTTATTTCCGCTAGCGATTTGATGGAGCTCCGCCAACTTTTCTTCGTTAAACAGAGCATTATGGGGCGTTTGTGACAACTCCATCCCTCCTTTGACTCAATCCTACTACCATTCTTTCCCACTGTAGCATGTTTTCGAGAAAAAACAAAAAAACTCCTCCTTTTCCGATTGCACTCTCTCAATCGCCTACCTATAATTAGGTTGAGCTAAGGTAGGAGGAACATTATGCTAACGATTTACCGTACCGACGCATCTGGGCGTGTCGACGAAATCGACGACTTTGATAAAGGAAGCTGGATCCAACTCGTCAATCCGACGAAAGACGAGGCTGATCAAGTCATCGCCGCCTCCGGCATTCCTGAAGACTTCGTCTACGACCCGCTTGATATTGAAGAAAAACCACGATTTGAAAAAGATGATGAGGGGCTCCTCATGATCATCGACGTCCCGTACGTGGAAGAGGATGATACGGGACGCGCCTACAACACGATTCCCCTCGGTATCATCGTCACCGGCCGACATTTCATCACCGTCTGCTCACGAGACCTCGACGTGCTCAACCTGTTCGCCAACGGAAAAGCCCGGCTGTTCCGAACGAACTATCGGAGCCGGTTCGTCTTCCAGATTTTGCACCGAGTCAGCATGACGTACTTGCGTTTCCTTCGCCAAATCGACCGGCGCATGGACGAGCTCGAGCAAGAATTGCAACGTTCGATGCGAAATCAGGAAATCTTTCAATTGATGAACTTACAGAAGTCGCTCGTCTACTTCATGACCTCACTTAAAGCGAACGACAGCGTACTCGACCGCATCGTCAAGACACCGAGCCTCGAGAAGCACGAGGAAGACGAGGAATTGCTCGAAGACGTGTTCGTCGAGCACCGCCAGGCGATGGAGATGGCGTCGATCTATAACGACATCATCAGCATTAAAATGGACGCCTTCGGTTCGATCATCTCGAACAATGTCAACTTCGTCATGAAGTTCTTGGCCTCGATCACAATCGTGCTGAGCATCCCGACGATGATCTCTGGGATATTCGGGATGAACGTTCAAGTCCCATGGGAAGGCCAATCGATCGGTTTCGTGTTCGCGCTCGCGATGATGGTCGGCTTCTCAAGCCTCGCCTTTTATATTTTGTGGCGTAAGCGTTATTTCTAAAGAAAAGGAGGGTGTCGCCGGCTACGGTGACACCCTCTTATTTACATCAATTTGACCGTGACGAGACAAAGGTCATCGTCGATCTCGATTTTAGGGACGAGCTGTTCGGCGACATGGCGTGCGTAGTCGAGCCCGTAGGACGCGATGTCCTTCTCGAGCCAACGGATGCCGTCATCGATGTCTTTGCTGTAACATTCCATCAGCCCATCCGTATACATATGCATCGTCATACCCGGCTCGATGTCAATCACGTTTGACTCATAGTTCGGCTCCTCGAACATACCGACCGGCACTCCGGTCGTCTCGAGGCGCGTGACGCCTGTATCAGACGTCACGATGATTGGCGGATGTCCGGCGTTGACGTACTCGATTTGACGCTTCGTCGTATCGATATAGCAGTATACGGCCGTGAAGTAGCTCTGCATGTCCTCTCCCGAGAACAAGAACGTCATCTGGCGGTTCAACTCGCTCATCACATCGACCGGATATTGGACGTTGCCGACGAGGCCCGGTAAAATCGAACGAATGCCCATCGTAATCAACGCCGACGACACGCCATGCCCCATCACATCAAAGATGATGACGCCGTAGCGATCAGGTGCGACTTGGAACCAGGCATACATGTCACCGGCCAGTTTTTTAGACGGCAAATACAAGGCCCGGACGTCAATCTCATCGTTACTGATCGGTGGGGTCAAGGCACTCTGTTGAATCTTTTGCGCGAGATCGAGGTCATATTGAAGACGTGCCTCATATTTCTTCCGTTCATCCACGGCTGCTTTATAGCGAAGTGCCGAACGGATCCGTGCGAGCAGTTCCGTGATTTTAATCGGTTTCGTCGTATAATCGGACGCCTCAGCGTCAAGTCCTTCCGCAATCTGCTTTTCTTCGGTGCGGCCCGAGACCATGATCACGGGCAATTCCTCGTAACCGGTCATCTGTCGAATCCGTTTGCATGTCTCAATCCCAGAAATCCCTGGCATCTCGACATCAAGCAGGACAAGGTCGTATAGCGACGGGGCTTGCGGATCCATCAGGAGCGCGAGCGCATCTTCACCACTTGAGACCGAAATCGTCTCATAATCATGTTGATGCAATAATTGTTCGAGAACCATCGTATTGACCGGTTCGTCGTCCACAATCAAAATCGCCATAGTCATCCCTACTTTCTCTGTCAGTGTTCTTCTGCATATTATTGTATCATATCTAATCGCCTCATTAGGTATTTCAATGCTGTGACAGTTCGAAGTACCCGAAAGATGGAGAATCTCTTTCGTTTTTGGCATACTAGAAGTACGAAAGCGAGGAATGGCCCATGGGATGGATTTTTGCAGTGAGCGGTTTGATTATCTTGCTCGTCTTGATTGCCTCGATCGTCGTCATTCAAAAAGGATACGCCTACAAGGACAACAAAGACGACATCGTGCTCGATTACGAGGAGATTAACCGCCGCATCACCGAAGATGAGCAGCAGAAAAAATAAGAGCTATCCATGACGGATGGCTCTTATTTTTTATTTAAATTCGAATCGGAGCGCCCCTTTTTCAAGATAGAGCGCAGCGTCGAACGTCTTGTCCCCTTTTTTGAACGTATGCACGTTCGACTGGCCGCCGTTGATCATCTGTTTCAGCTCATCCTTGGCAATCCCGACGCCGAGCACTTGTTTCGACATCGTGAACTTGCACCCTTCGCGATAACCGCTGCAGCCGATAAACTTCGGATGCTCGACGAGCCCTTTGCCGCAGCTCGGACAGACGCCGAACGACGCTTTTGGCCGTGCCGCAGATTTTTTCCCGAAACGTCTTGCTTCAATCGTGTAGCCTTCCGGGTTTGCCGACTCGACACGCGCTTTCGCCTCTTCGACGAGATGAATCGACATCTTTTTCGCCTGTTCGATAAACTCGGCGGCGGATGCCGATGCCTGTCCAATCTCATGGAGCCGCTTCTCCCACTTCGCTGTCATGGCCGGCGAGGCGAGGATGCTGTCGCCGAGCACATCGATCAAGAGACGGCCCTTGTCGGTCGGGACGAGCTCTTTCTTTTGCAGGTCGACATAACCCCGTTTTTTCAATCCGTCGATAATATTGGCCCGCGTGGCCTCGGTGCCGAGCCCTTCGACTTCTTTCATGATGTGAATCAGTTCCTCATCATCGAGTTGCTTGCCGGCCACTTTCATCGCCATGATCAGTGCCCCTTCCGTATACCGTTTCGGTGGCTCCGTCTGTTTCGATAATACTTCGACTTTTTTTTCGGTCAACGGTTCACCGACCGTAAGTGCCGGGAGCTCCACGTCCTTGGACTTCATCTCGACGACTTGCCGGTACCCGGGGCTGACGACGACCGTCCCTTTCGCCCGGTATAGGTCGTCCCCGTCCATGAGGTCGACCGTCGTCTTCTCAAGCTTCGCCGGAGGGGCGAACGCCGCAAGAAAGCGACGGTTAATCAAATCGTATAGTTTTGCCTCGTCCCCGCTGAGCCGAGCCACATCGCCACACGCCTCCGTCGGGATGATCGCATAGTGATCACTGACCTTTTTCGCATTGACGTAGCGACTGTTTCGCGACGGATTCTCGGTCAACACGTCCTGAAGTCCGGCATAGGCCGCGGATTTCAACAGCCGGGCTTTCGTCTGCGGGAACAGTGTCGCTTCGTCCGGTGTGACGAAGCTCGAGTCGGTTCGTGGATAACTGATCCACCCTTTTGTATACAACTTTTGAGCGATATCGAGCGTCTTCTTCGCCCCAAAGCCGAACCGCTTGCCGGCCTCGGCCTGCAAACCCGATAAACTGAACCAAAACGGCGGGTATTCCGTCTTGTCCTCTTTGTCAATCGAACGGACAATCGCTGTCCCGGTCGCCCGGTTGACGACCGCATCGGCTTGTTCGCGTGTCTTCAGTTTCGTCGTCTTCCCGAGCGTGTATTTCGCTTTGAACGTGCCACGTCCTTTTTGAAGTGTCGCCTCGACCTCGAAATACGGCTCTGGGACGAACTGTTTAATCTCACGTTCACGATTGACGATCAAAGCGAGCGTCGGCGTCTGGACACGTCCGAGCGAGAACACGTCCTCGATACCGATCGTCTTCAACAGCGTCGTATATGCCCTTGAGGCGTTCATACCGACGAGCCAGTCGGCACAAGCACGACTCATCGCCTCATGATAATAAGGGACGGTCTGGTCGCCGGGCAGCAGTTCGGCGAAACCACGGTCGACCGCCTGTTCGGTCAAACTTGAGATCCAAAGGCGTGACAACGGTTTTTTATTGCCAGCGAGTCGTAAAATGAGCCGGACAATCGCTTCTCCTTCTCGCTCGGCATCGGACGCGATGATGATATCGGTGATGGAGCGATCGTGCAGCCATTTTTTGATCGTCTGGAACGGTTTCGATTTACCTTTCGAGATGCGATAGTCGAATCGGTCCGGCACAATCGGGAGCGACTCATATTTCCACGACTTCCATTCCGGTTTATAGTGGGACGGTTCTTGAAGCTCGCATAAGTGACCGACCGCCCACACGACGATGGCACCTTCCGGGAAACGGGCGCAAGAAGCAATCTCAATCTCGTCTTTTTTCTTTTTTGATGGATACGGCGCAGCCAGTTTTTGAGCCTGCGACGGTTTCTCCGCGATGATTAGTCTCATAGGATCCCTACTTTCAAAGTCATCCGAAATATCTCGTCGGAACGACACTTTCGAGAAAGAATGTATTTTCTTATCTATTCTATAATATCATTAGAAGAGTATGTACAACATAAAGGGGGATGTCGATTGTCTTATCTCATTTTATTCGCCGCTGTATTTTTCTTGTCGACGAGCGTATTATTCGTCAAATGGACGTCCGCACCGGCCGAGACGGCCGCGTTTTACCGAATGCTGATCACATGTCTGATGTTGTTGCCGTTTGTCGACTTCAAGTCACTCATCGGGACGCGTCTCATGACGAGATATGCCTTGTTGCTCAGCGGGACGTTGTTGGCGTTCCACTTTTGGCTCTGGTTTTTATCGCTCGATTATACGACCGTCGCGAGTTCAACGTTATTCGTGACGTCGAGTCCGATTTTCGTTTTAATCGGGAACGCCTTGATTTTTAAAAAGAATCCGACCCGAAAAGGTTTAGCCTTTGCACTCATCGCCGTCCTTGGGGGCATGCTTGTCGCGGCGGGTGACATCCAACTTGGACGCGAAGCGCTCTTCGGGGACCTGCTCGCCTTAATCGCCGCCCTTCTTATCGCCGGCTATTGGCTCGTCGGTCAACACGTCCGGACCGAGATGAACACGAATACTTACTCGTTCAGCGTCTATCTCGTCGCGACGGTCGTCCTCTGCTTCATGCTCCTCGTGCGGGGGACGACGTTCACCGCGTTCGAATCGGTCAACTGGTGGTATTTCCTCGCCCTCGCCTTCTTCCCGACGATTTTAGGGCATAACTTGTTCAACTACGCGCTCGCCCGGGTCAGTGCCACCGTCGTCAGCATCACCATCCTTGGCGAGGCACTGTGGGGCATGCTGTTCGGGTTCGTCTTCTTCGACGAACGTCTCGGCGTAATGCAATGGATCGGCGCGGCCGTCCTGCTCGGCGGAATCTATTTGTTCCTAAAAGAAGACGCCCGTTCCACCAGAACGGACGTCGCTTCATAAATTGGTCGCTTTCGCTTCGACTTCTTCCTCAGACGGGCGGAACAATAACTTGCGGTCCCACACCGCCATGCCGACCGCCGTCAAGAAGGTCATGGCATCGGCGATTGGAAACGCGAGCCACACCCCGAACACGCCGAAGAAGTTCGGCAAGATGAAGACGAGCGGAATCGTATAGAGCGTTTGGCGCGACAGTGACAAGAACATCGCGACACGGGCCTTTCCGAGCGATTGATAAATGCCGTTGATGAGCATTTGCACGCTCGGGAGAAACGAGACGGCGAACAACACATGGATGGCCGTCACCCCGCCGGCAATCAAGTTCGCGTCGGTCGTGAACATGCGCATGAGCTGTTCCGGAATCAACTGGAGCGTCAGCCAGATGATGACCGCGATGGCAATCCCGACCCGCAACGCCGTCCAGATTGTCTCGCGCATCCGGTCGAATTGTCTGGCCCCGAAATTGTACCCGACGATCGGCTGCATGCCTTGAACGATGCCCATGATCGGCATCCCGACGAGCGCCATGAATTTATTGATGATCGCAAAGATGGCAAGCTCCTCGGTGCCACCATACGTTCCGAGCATGACGTTGACGCCGACGAATAGAATCGATTGCGACACCATCATGATGAATGAGGATGACCCAATCGCCATAATCTCTTTTAATTCGCCGAACCGTAGTCGAAACTTCCGCCATTGGAAGTCGAGCTCGGTCCGGCGATTTTTTTTCGCGAAGAAGAACCGAAGCATGAGGACCGATCCGACGACTTGGGCGAGCGCAGTCGACCAGGCCGCACCGTAAATGCCCCAGTCGAACGTGAAGATGAATAGCGGTGTCGTCACCAAATTGACGACGACGGTCGTGAGCATCACTTTCATCTGATAGGGCGCTTGCCCTTCAGCCCGTACCATCGCGCTCGCCGCGAGTGTGAACATGAAGAACGGCGAGCTGATCAGCACGACGGATAAGTATTGACGGCTCAGTTCCATGATGGCCGACGTCGCTCCGAACACTGTCAAAATGTCATCTAACATGAAAAAGGCGGAACTGACTGCGAAGGCCGCGAACACCCCGACGAGGACGAGGACGTTCAAGAACGTGACGGCGGCACCGGCATCATCCCCTTTGCCTAGTTTCCGTGAACTGATCGAGGCGCCGCCCAACCCGACCGCGCTCGAGACGGCCATGAGAATCATCTGGATCGGGAAGGCGATCCCGATGGCGGCCACGGCGGTCGCCCCGATGCCGCGGGCGACGAAGATCGTATCGATGATATTGTAGAGCGCCGTCACCAGCATGCCGATCATCGCAGGTAGCGACAGCTTGAATAGCAGGCGTCCGATCGGGTCGGTCCGGAGCTGCTCCGTATTTTGATTCATGCTTCCATCCCCTTTTTCGTCTATGTTAATAGGGTAGCAAGATTGGATGGAACGGTCGACTATGTTGTCTTACCGGATGTGTCAGACCGGGCTCGGCACTGGAGGGCTCACGACGCCGGCTTTTCGTTTGCGCATAATGAAATCGGTCACGACCGGCTGCTCGACTTTGACGCGCACCGTCATCATCGCATGGTTCGCCGTCTCAAGTCTTTCTCCCGACTCATCGTACAGCTCATCGATTCGCTGGGAGAAACGGACGAAGCCGGGGCCGAAGAACTCGACTTCTTCTCCGCGTCGGAAATGGTTCCGCTGCTCGAGTGTTGCCATTTGTGTCGTCGGATCATAGGAGATGACGCGTGCCGCGAATGCATATTGCGGGATGGCGCGCGGCTTGCCGAACAGTTGCTCGTTCTCGGTCGGGACGCCGTAATAGAATCCGGTCGCGAGTTCTCGTTGTGCCGCTTTCCAAATTTCTTCTTCCCACGCCGGGTCGAACTCGAACCCTTCAGAATCGGCGCAGTAGGCGTCGATGACTTGACGGTAGACGTTACAGACGGTTGCCACATAGTGAATCGATTTCATCCGTCCCTCAATTTTCAAGCTGTCGACACCAGCATCGACCAAGTCCGGGATGTGGCGTACCATCGCCAAATCGACCGAGCTCATCGAGAACGGTTCCTCGTCGCGTGCCGCCATCTCGTCGGTCAACAGCTCGTCCGCCTCGAAGAAACCATATTTCCAACGACAAGATTGGGCACAGCCACCCCGGTTCGCATCGCGGAGCGCCATATGATTCGATAACGTGCAACGCCCCGAGTACGAGATGCACATCGCCCCATGGACGAACGTCTCGATTTCGACATCGACTTGCCGTTTCATTTCTTTGATTTCTTCCATCGAAACTTCGCGGGCGAGGACGATTCGCTCCAATCCTTCCTCTTGCCAGAAACGGAGTGTCTCATAGTTCGTTGCTGACGCCTGCGTCGACAAGTGGACCGGAAGTCCCGGTGCATCCGTGAGGCACACCTCGATCATGGCCGGATCGGACACGATGACGGCATCGATGCCGATATCGCGAAGCTTGCAAAAGAACTCGCCAGCACCGTCGATATCCCCTTCATGCGTCACCATGTTGGCCGCGACATACACTTTTGCGCCACGCGCATGGGCGAACGCGACTCCTTCGGCCATCTCTTCATAACCGAAGTTACCCGCCCGGGAACGGAGCCCGAACTGTTGCCCCCCGATAAAGACCGCATCGGCCCCGTACAAAATCGCCATCTTCAATTTTTCTAAGTTCCCAGCTGGTGCTAATAGTTCTGGACGTTTTTTCATCTCGGTTCCCTCACTTGATCTCTTCTGGATTTCGTAACAACAGTCCGGTCCCGAGCCGGAATTGTTCAGGTTGGAGTTCGGCGAGACGCCGTTCCATGCCATGACGGTCGAACCGCCCGTTCAATAGATCCGACCGGGCTTTATCGAACAGACGGACGATGTCGACGAACGCATCGCCCGCATGCCAGCCTTCGAGTTTCCACGTGTGCAACCCGCCCTTCAAGAGCGTGGGCAATTGTCCCATGAGTGTCAAATCTTCAGAGAATACGTGCGTACCGTTGTCGTCTTGATAGACGGGGTAGCGACTGTCCGCATCCGACGGTTCGCTCACATAATACTCTCGTGCTTCTGCCAATGTGTTCGACCGGCCGATCTCGTTGAAGTAGTTCGTCAAGAGCGGACGTTTCGAATGATGGATGCACGTCGGGCCATACACTTGCACTTCGACCGGCAAACCGATCTGTTGTTGGATCATCCCGAGTTCGGTCAACGTCACTTCACGGGCTGCGATCGCCCCGATGGCGTCACGCTTCCCCCAAAACTGAATGTGTCTCGCCGACGTGACGAGCGTTTGAGCATCATACCAATAGGGGATATTGGCATTACGGATCAGACGGATGGCGCCAGGGTCGCCTGCCGTCACACTGTCGATTCCGATCGCTTTGAGTTCCTGCAAATATTCAGGGAGCGTCTCGATCTGCTCGTTATGCATCAAGTTATTGACAGCGACCGTCACTTCTTTGCCGTATCGGTGGGCTACTGCTGTGACTTCTCGCACAGCCGGAAGTGACCAGTCACCTTTGTGGCGTAACCCGTATTTTGAATCTCCGATATAGATGCGGTCGGAGCCCGCCATGATTAGCGCCTCTGCTTGCTCGACGCTTTGTGCCGTAGTCACTAGCTGAATCATCATTTGCTTTCTTCTCCTCACTTTGTGAGTCTAATCACATATTCTTGCTATACTCTAGCACACGTTTTGATGTGGTGGCCGTGCAGGAATTTAACAACTCGTGAAGAAATCAGTAACAAAGTATGACTTTTTACATCGAAGGAGTGGACGATTTTGACAAAAACCGCCTTAATTACTGGAGCCTCGACCGGAATTGGCCTCGATCTTGCCGTTTTAGCGGCCCGGGACGGGTTTGACTGTATCCTCGTGTCTCGCAACGAGCCCCGTTTGCACGAATTGAAAAAAGTACTGGAGAAGCGGTACCGTGTCCACGTGCACGTATTCGCCCTCGACTTGTCTGAACATCAGGCCGCAAAACGACTGACAAACGCGATTGAAGACGCCGGACTGACGGTCGACTTTTTAATCAACAACGCCGGTTTCGGGACGGCCGGCGAGTTCATCGACCTCGACGCCGAGACCGAGGCCGAAGAGGTCCGCTTGAACGTCAACGCCTTGACCGAACTGACGAAAGCCTACTTACCTGGCATGGTCGAGCGAAATCATGGTTATGTCTTAAATGTCGCCTCAGTCGCCGCCTTCCAACCTGGCCCTTACATGGCGGTCTATTATGCGACGAAAGCGTACGTGTTGTCACTCACCGAGGCGCTCCATGCCGAAGTGAAAGGAACAGGTGTGAACGTGAGCGTCCTGTGCCCGGGACCGACCGATACCGGTTTCTTCAATCGTGCCGGCAGCGAAATGATGGTGTCGAAAATGCCGTCCCACCTCGTCGCCTTCTTCGGCTATAAAGGCGTCATGAATAACAAACGCGTGGTCGTTCCCGGCGTCTCGAACCAGTTGCTCGTGGCCGCGGCCAAACTCATGCCTAGGGCGGTCAGCCTCGAGATCTTGCGCCGGTTCCAAAAACCGTCAAATGCCGGAACGGAAGATGTGCCGACGACCTGACAATCATAATCAATAAAAAGGAGGAGGTTCCCGTTGTGGGACCTTCTCCTTTTACGTATAGTGATTGTTCAATGTCGAGCCAACTGCACCATGCGCCGAATCAGTGACACGCCCGGGATACACACCATCAGTGCCGTCGCCACGACGACCAACCAAGCCAACGCGCTTTCGAGCGTGAGCGCTCGCTCCGTCAGCCCGCCAAGGACACTTCCGCCTCGGACGGACAAGACGATCATGAGTGCCGGCCAGACGCTAGCCCCGAGGATGCTGAGCATCCCGTAGCGCGTCCGTAAGAACCGACGTGACATCAACAATAGATTGAGTCCCATAAACAACAGTCCGATGAAAAGAAACCAACCAATTTCAACCAGATTGACGTATCCGCTCATGCACGTGTCACCTCACTCGGTGTGATATCCTTTTTTTACCCGTCTTCCCGCACAAATATGCGAACGAATAGATCGTGCAATAAGACGAGGAAGACGGCGTTCCCGATGCCGTGGGCCGCATCGAACGGCAGACTGAGTACGAGCAGCTTGACGAAGTCGGCTCCAATGACCTCCGCGAACGATAGATTGGCCGTCCAGCCGTAGAGGAACCCGGACAAGAGACCGACGCCAGCAAGCAGCCAGCGCGAGCGTCGGAGCAACGGTTTGAGCAGGATGACCACGAGTACGACGAGGAGCCATCCTAAAAATTGAAACAAGACGAACGGTCCGAGCCCGAGCAACAGTCCCGATAAAATCGGGACGAACAGCGCCAGCATGGCGGCGCTCGTAAACCCGAAATACAAGGCCGTCAACATGAGCAACGCCGTCGATGGTTGCACGTTCGGGATGGCCACGAACAGCCAGCGTCCGATGACGGCCAGGGCGAGAATTTGGGTCAAAACGGCGATCGGGAAATCCGTCCGCTCAAATCTTGACATGACTCCCGCCGCAATCAACAGGATGACGACGTATGTGACCATAGCGCACTCCGTTCCGTATACTCGGCTACAGTTCCATCAAAGACGAGTGTGCCGTTCGACAGGCACACGATTCGATCCGCCGCCTCAATCAATCGTTCGTCATGGGTCGCACATAAAATATGTGCCGTCGCGGCTTTCTCGATTAACGCCCGTTCAAACTGAAATCGCTCTTGCTCGGTCAAGCCGACGCTCGGCTCGTCCAACAAGAACAGAGATGCCTCAGAATCGAATATGGCTTGCAGTTGAGCGAGACGACGATTCGTCGCATGCGGGAACGGACCAACCTCTTGCTCGGCCGGTAAATAGACCGGCCGTTCTGTCCACTTGACCTTCCCATACAGCGGACGGACGCTTTTGGCGATCAATTCGAGCAATGTCGATTTGCCGCTCCCGTTCGTTCCGATGCAGATGGTCAGTCCCGCTCGCTCCGCCTTATACGATACATGCTCGACCGCATAGGACGCCTGTAACGGATGACGATAGGACACGTCCGTGACGACGAGCCGGGGCTTGTTCACGGTCGGATTGACGTCGAAGGTCACCGACGAGGTATGTTCGCGCGTCCTGTCCGTGTAAGCGACCCGAACACCGAGTGCGGTCAGTCGGCTGAGTAACATCGTCAAATGCTCGACGCGAAACCGATCCAAATGTCGGAACGGCTCAATCAAGACGATTGCCTCGGATGAATCCGCGAGCGCGTGCGCGATTCGGACGAGTTGCCGTTCCCCGCTCGAGCATTCGTCGAATCGTTTATGGAACAGGTGATCGATTTGAAGAATGGCTGCCAGCTCGGCTCCGCGCAGGGCGTCACTCCCAGAAATGAGCGACGCGACCTTCCCGGCGAGCGGGGTATCGAGGTGGACGACTCGCGCGTGTTCTGCCTCTACCCATTGCTCCAATTCCTCATGTCCGTCTGCCAAGGATAACCAACGCATCTCGCACCCCTCCCTTCGTCAAATATGGATACAGAAGCCAAACGACCGGTGTGACCAGCAACGCCAGCGACCCGAATCCAGCAAGGACGAGACATTGAATCCAATCATGTTTTTCAAAACGTCGCATCCGATTCGTCACGTACACCGGCTCGAGGCGTTGACTGTCGATGCCGACGACAACCGCCTCTTGCCAGTCACGTCGCGGATGACTCGCCAACGATAGACGGACCGCCCGTTCCATCGTCGGGACGAGCGCCCAACCGCCGTAAAGCAATCGCGTCGAGCGGGGCCACTTGTTCAAGAACGGCAATAAGCGTTCGAGACGCATGAACCGATTGACCCAAATCATGCCGAACAAAAAAGTCGCCAGCGGAATCAGTTGATTCGACACAGTACCGAGCGAGATTCGCCATCCGAGGACGAACGGAGTGAGTGAAATCAGTAAGAACGCCAGGATGATACCAAGCATCGCCAGGGGAAACCGTCGTTCGAGTAGCAATAAACCGAATAGACCGAGGAGAAGCCAAATCGAGTCGTTCACGTACGTCAATACGTACAAATGGACGAGTAAGAAGAAAAGGAGCGTGACCGGATGTCTGCGCTCCCAATCTGCCTCATTCGAAGAAAGAAATCGCATCTTCTTCGAACCGCCATTGAATGATGTCGGTTGATTCCACTTCTTTGGCTCCGGCGCCTTCATCGCCCGGGCTGCCATTGAAGGCATAGACCCAACCGGATGATTGTCCGGCCGACTTCTCTTCGATGTCGTCAATCGCTGTCACATACGTCATCTCACCACTGCCGACCGATTCGATGTCCAACTCGGTCGCTTCAAGGGCATCGAGCACCGTCGCCCCCTCTTCCAAGCAGACACTCTTCTCATTGAACAACGTCTCTTCTGTCGACGCATTGTAAACCGAGATGGTCGGCTCGACGTCACAAGTCTTCTTCTCGGTCGAGGTTGTATCCCCTCCACATGCGGTTAAGAGTGGGACGAGTAAACTCATCAGTAGCAATTTTTTCATAAATCAGTCAAATCCTCTCGTTGATGGATAGAGTAGTTATATAAAATCGTATATTTTTCACCCGTGGTCCGCCCTTGCTGGCTCAGCCCCGACAGTTGGATGCTGTTCGCGAGCACCGGCTCGCGTTGCAACCAAAACTTGACGAGACGGTTGTCCCGATTGATCATGAGCATCGACTCGTTCTCGAACGTATACATGTCATACAGCCCGTCGAATGAGAGCTGCAACAACGGCGCATCGACTTGTGCCGTGAACTCGGACCAGGCCGGTTTCCGGATTGCGTCGAGCATATGTTCAAAGTCGACGAGCTTCTCGAAGAACGCACTGCCCGAATCCTTGTTCAGTTCGTCGACTTGACGATACGTCAGCTCGCCCGACTCATCGTAGTTGATTCGAATCTGTTGGTATGAATTCGCGCGTTCGACCATGAGCAAATATTCGAGCGAACGGAGCTCACCGTCCTCGGTGACAATCATTTTGCTGCGATCGAGTTTGATCGAGTCGCTGTTGATGCGGCGCAGAATGTTGTCCGTCATCTCGTCAAACGTCTCATCTTGAACCGACACCGTGCCAATCTGTTGCGACTCGGCACGAAATTCGGATTGATCGAACAGCGGGACGAACAACAGGACGATGAAGAAAAAGAATCCGACGAGCGCCCCGTACCATTTATAGCGGCTATTGCGTTTCGGGAAGAATAAGAACGACATCAAAAAGCCGATCGGAATATGAAAGCCGCCGATTGGGAACGAGACGATTCCGAGCAATGAGAAAAATAAAAACTTGATGAAAAAGTTCGGTTCCGGTTCTTTCAATTGATTTAAGCGTAAACCTAGCAACGTACTGATGACGAAAAAGCCTAGCCATACGTATAGTTGTACTGTCACGTTAATCCCCCACTGTAAACTCGAAGAAGTCACTAGCTACATGGCTGTCTGGAAACACGGTGCGCACTTCATCCACAAACGCCTCGTCTCGACCTTGATAGCGGGCCGAGATATGCGTGACTATTAAACGGCCGACTTGCGCCGTGTTCGCCAGCGTCGCCGCCTCGACTGTCGTCGAGTGACCGTATTGACGGGCGAGCTTTGCTTCCGCCTGCATGAACGTCGCTTCATGGACGAGCACGTCGACCCCTGCGGCGAGGATAGCGGCGTTCGGACAAGGGACCGTGTCGCCTAGAATCGCCACGACGGGCCCTGGGACCGCATCAGTGACGTATTCTTTAGAGGCGTACGTTTTTCCTTCAAATTCGAATGTGTCAGACTGCTTGATCGTCCGATAAATCGGTCCGCTCGGGATGCCGAGCGCCTTCACTTTGTCGACGCGCAGTGCGCCCGGTCGTTCCGGTGCTTCAATGCGGAATCCATAAGACGGAAAGCGATGTTCAAGCCGTCTGACCGTAACGATGTGCCCGTCCTGTTCGAACGTATCGCCGTCCTCGTACTCGACAATCGTCAAATCATAGCCGAGATAAGAACCGGTTACTTTCATCGTCAACTCGAGCCATTTCTTGATGCCTTTCGGTCCATACAAGGTGAGCGGGCTCGATCCGTCGAGCGCCGAGCGCGTCGACAGAAACCCGGGCAGGCCGAACACGTGGTCACCGTGGAGGTGGGTCACCCAGACGGCCGAGACTTTACGCGGTTTGACTTTCGTATGAAGCATTTGGTGCTGGGTCGCTTCACCGCAATCGATGAGCCACGTCTGTTTCGAAAGCGTGAGCGCCAGACCGGAAACGTTCCGTTGTTTCGAGGGCATGCCGGAGCCAGTTCCTAAAAATTGTAACTTCATAAATAATTTTGTCCTTTCTTCTAGTGCATTCCATGCTATACTGTAGGCAATCGTTGATAAAGGATGTGATCCGTGATGAATAAAGTTGAACATTCCGACTCGATCTATGAACTGATCCGGGAACGGGCGACTTCAATGAATCGCAAACACCAACAAGAACTAGGCACCTCAATCCACATTCACGACATAGCGATGGAACTTCACTGTTCAGACGAACTCGTCTTGGAATCATTGGAATTCGCCGCATAATCACTCGAACACATAGGAAGAGCCGACATCGCGTCGGCTCTTTTTCACTTCGTTTTCGGTGTCGCGACGTGCTCGACAATTTGAACGACATATTCAACCAACTTGTATAGCTCGACGAGCGGCATGCGCTCGTTCGTCGTATGAATCTCTTCATAACCGACAGCGAGGTTAACGGTCGGAATCCCGCCCCCAGCGATGACGTTCGCATCTGACCCTCCACCTGAATGTAAGATTCGTGTCGGGCGTCCGATGGCCGCTGCCGCCGCTTTCGCGACTTCGACGACTTCGTCGCCTTCTTCGAACTTGAAGCCCGGGTACATGATGTCGATGTCGACTTCGGCTCGGCCACCATGTGCCTCTGCCGCCTCGACGTAAGCTTGTTTCATCGACTCGGCTTGGGCTTCCATCTTCTCGTGGATGAGCGAGCGCGCTTCGGCGAGCACCTCGACGTAATCGCAGACGATGTTCGTGGCACGTCCGCCTTCGAACCGTCCGATATTCGCTGTCGTCTCGTCATCGATTCGTCCAAGCTTCATCTTCGCGATCGCTTTCGCCGCGATTTGAATGGCCGAGACCCCTTTCTCAGGCGCGACACCGGCATGCGCCGTCTTACCGTAAATTCTAGCGTTCACTTTCGCTTGTGTCGGGGCAGCGACGATGATATCGCCGACCGGGCCGTCCGAGTCGAGCGCGAAACCGAACTTCGCATCAATTTTCGACAAGTCGAGTACTTTCGCCCCGACGAGACCTGACTCTTCGCCGACCGTGATGACGAATTGGATTTGACCGTGCGGAATCGCTTGTTCCGTCAAAACACAGACCAGCTCAATCATCGCCGTCAAACCAGTTTTATCATCAGCGCCGAGGATGGTCGTCCCATCCGTCACGACGTAGCCATCTTGAATACTCGCCTTGATCGCTTTACCTGGTGTGACCGTATCCATATGCGCCGTGAAATAAATCGGGTCGACGCCTTGTTTCGTAGCAGGTAGCGTGATGATGAGGTTGTTACCTGAATGAGCCGTTTTCGTCGATGCGTCGTCCTCGTAGACGTCACATCCGAGCTCAGTGAAGACCGCCTTTAAATGCTCACAGATGACTGCCTCTTCTTTCGTCTCCGAATCGATGCCGACCAACTGTAAAAATGTGTCAAGCACCCGTTTCTCGTTTACCATGAAAACATCCCTCCATCCAAACATTTCTAGGTTATTATAACAAACTCGTGCCGTTTGCACGAACCTTTTCCATTCTGTACAATGAGGACAAACACATTTGGAGGAACGTCATGAGTAAGAAACAGAAAAAGCGACAACGCATCATTCAAATCGGTGTCGTCGTCATCGTATCCATCTTTTTATTGAGCACGTTTTTGTCGGGGATGGCCATGTTCCTGTAACAATAGGATATAGCGCTCTTTCAAAATCAAGTAGCTCTTCACATCAGACAAAATATTGAGCAACGATGAACGTACCTCAAATTCCTCACGTGACGTGGGGAGGGGTACGTTTTTTCGATAATGCTCAATCGTCTCCTCGAGCTCCCGCAAGAACGTCGAGGCGTCGGCTTGTTGGTTGACGTTGTCGCCGACGAGTCGAAGGAACGTCGCGACCGGTTTGGCTTCATTGACGACGAGTGTGATTTCCCGTGAGTTCTCAGCGATGCGTTTCAAGATGTCATATTGCCGCTCCCGCATTCGGAAGTACAAGTAATCCATGTCCTCGTTCCGCTTCCCGATCGAATTCCCCATCCGGCGGAGCGCAAGATCTTTTCCTTGCTTCAAATAATCGCGTGTCTTCAACAGCATCATCGAATGGTCGTTATAGACGCCGGTCTCGACACATGCGGCCACATCATAAAAATGTACGGCGAGCGCCCGGTCGATATTGTCCTTGATGCGTTCGATCTCTTTATCGAGCGTCGGCATATACATGTTGACGACGAGCCCGACCCCGACCCCGATGGCGATCAACAACAACTCGTTCACGAACAAATCGAGTGAGAACTGTCCTTCCGTATACAGATGGGTCAGGATGACGACACTTGTGATCATGCCATCTTGCAGTTTGAGCTGTTGTACGAGCGGGATGAACATGACAAAATAAAGTGTGAGCGTCGCTGGCGAATAGCCGAGCAAGGTGAACATCAACGCACCCATGCCGATGGCAATCAAGCTGGCCATGACCCGTTCATAGGAGGCCCGAAACGACTTTTTCCGCGTCTCCTGAATACTGAGGATGGCGATGATGGCCGCGAAGACGTAATAGTCGAGATGAATCGTCTCCGAGATGAGCATGGCAATCCCGGCGGCTGCCGCCGTCTTGAGCGTACGTGATCCGATTTTCATGATATCTCCTCCTCTCTCACAAAATTGTTCACTAGTTTCTTCCGTTTGGCAATCCATATGTTTGGAAGTGATCGTATTGAAAAGAAAGAAACGCGGCGTGATCCCGACGATTCTCACGCTCGCTCTCGCCATATCCGGTTTCCTTTGGCTCCAAGATCGTCCGAGCGGGTCGTATACCGTTCAGACCTATGACAACGGGGACGTCTCGACCCGGGCGTTCGAGTCGCTCGATGAGGCGCGCGCCTACATGGAACGCGGGGGCAATCGCGCCCTACTCGATGCGTCAGGAGACGTCATCGATTTCACAGGTACCGGTATCGCGGTCACCCCGACCGACCGAATCACAAACCTATATCAGGACGCCGAGTTTAAGAAACGGCAGTCCTATGTTGCCGGTGGAACACGTCTCCGTCTCATACAAACGGGCGACAAGCATTTGTTGGTAAATATCTCTGGGGCCGATGTCTACGTGAAGCCGGCCGACATGACGCTTTACCCGGACGCCGTCGTCGAGCGGCGCGGCTTCTATCAGATACAGGACGGACAAGTGTTCCATACCGTCGAGGCGAACGGCAATTTGGCCGGGACGTTTCTCGTCGGACCGGCGCCGCAACAGTCGTCCGACCGATATTACACGGAGGACGTACGCGACGTGTTCGATTCGCCATACCAATTCGCTTCAATCGCGTCGAAGGCACCGTATTCGGCTCGCGAGCTCGACGCATTCCTCGAATCACTCGACGATAGCCCGCTCGCTGGGAAAGGCGACGCCTTCAAGGACGCCGAGGCCGAATTCGGCATCAACGCCTTGTTCCTCATGGCGGTAGCCGGACACGAGTCCGGTTTCGGTACGTCTGCCATCGCCCGTGAAAAAAATAACTTGTTCGGCTTCCAAGCGACCGACAATGATCCGAGCGGAAATGCGGCCTCTTATCCATCCGTCGAGGCGAGCATCGATGCGGCGGCTCGTTTATTCGCCGAGAAGTACGTAACCGGAGATTACGACCGCGGTCCGTTTCCGGGCAATAAACAAGAAGGCGTCAACGTCTTTTACGCCTCGGACCCATATTGGGGCGAGAAAGTCGCCGGGACGATGTATCGCATCGATCGTGAACTCGGATTAACCTATTTCAAACAGCTAAAATGACGGCCACGGCGGCCGTCATTTTTTTTGCAGGAATCCCCCCTTCGCTGAGCGAATACCTAAATGAACGACCATTCATTCCAAAGGGGGATTTGTATGAAAACGATTTGGATCACAGGTGGCTCATCGGGGATGGGCAAGGCGATGGCGCTAAAATTCAAAACCGAGGGTTGGAACGTCGCCATCAGCGGCCGCAACGAAGAGCGGCTACAAGAAGCGATGGGCGAACTGGAGGCCATCGGGGCCGGAGCAGCGATGGCCGTGCAACACGATGTGCGTGACTACGAGGCGTGTTCACAAGCACTCGATCAAATCAGCCAACGGTTCGGACCGGTGCATGCGCTCGTCAATAACGCAGCCGGCAACTTCGTCTGTCCGACGCTCGACTTGACGCCGAACGGCTGGACGAGCGTCATCGACATCGTCTTGAACGGGACGTTCAATTGTACCCACGTCCTCGGCAAACATTGGGAACGGGAGCAACTGCGGGACGGCTCCATCATCAACATGGTCGCCTCCTACGCCTGGCAAGCGGGCGCCGGTGTCGCCCCGAGCGCCGCCGCCAAGGCCGGGGTGCTCAATTTGACGCGGACGCTCGCCGTCGAATGGGGGTATCAGTTCGGGGCACGCGTGAACGCGATCAGCCCGGGCCCAATCGAGCGGACCGGTGGTGCCGACAAACTCGCCGTCCACGTCAAAGAAGTCGAGCGCATCCGTCGTAACGTGCCGCTCGGACGGTTCGGCACACCCGAAGAGATTGCCGACCTCGCCTATTGGATGGCGTCGGACGAGATGCGCTATTTGAACGGAGAATGTATCTCGCTCGACGGCGGCCATTGGCTCAATAAACATCCGTTCTAACCTAAAACGGCCGAGGAGATTCCTCGGCCGTTTCATATGTCTTGTCCCGTCCATTCCGCTTCGAACCTGTCCAAAAATAAGACCATGAATGCGTGGCGTTCCCGAGCAATCTGTCGTGCCCGTTCCGTATGCATCCCATCCGCGAGCCGGAGCAACTTATCATCGAAGTGGGCGACCGCACTTGTCGCATCGTTCGGGTCATATAAAGCCGTTCCGCGTGACCCCGCGAATTGGAACGTGCGGGCGATGCCGATCGCCCCAATCGCGTCGAGTCGATCCGCATCTTGCAGGATCGCGCTCTCGCGTGACGACGGGGATCGTCCTTTTGAAAAGGACGTCTCCTCAATCATCGTCAAGACGTGAGCCCGTTGTTCGGGATCGAGTGCCAATGTGTCGAGGTGTCGTGCGACGAGCCCCGCCTCGCGACCGAGCTTCTCATCCTCGACGTCGTGCAAGAGCGCCGCGAGCGTCAAGGCGAGACCATCGACCACCTCGCCTTCCGCGAGATGCATCGCCAAACGGCGGACGCGGTCGAGATGAGTCATGTCATGCCCGGTATGGTCTCCGGCATGGAGCTTTGTCACGTACCGTTCGGTCTCGAGCACCGCTGGATGACTCATCAAATCTCGATCGTCGTGTTCGGCTCGATCAAGAGGCCGCGTTGATGCAATTGATCGCAGAACGCCCGCGCGTCTTGTTTGATGGGTGGGAACGTGTCGAAGTGAATCGGTACGACCCGTTTCGCTTGGAGCCAGTGCGCCGCATCGAGTGCGTCGACCGGTCCCATCGTGAAGTTGTCACCGATCGGGAGGAACGCGACGTCGATATCGAACCGCTCCCCGTACAGTTTCATGTCCGAGAACAGGGCCGTGTCCCCGGCGTGATACACCGTGAGCGCCTCTGTCTCGATGATGAACCCGCCCGGCATACCCATGTAGATCGGGACGTCCCCCATATCAAGACTCGAGCTATGAAACGCCTGCGTCATCGTGACGCGACCGAACGAAAACGAATGGCCGCCCCCGATGTTCATCCCGTGGACCGAATAGCCTTTTTTCTCATAATATGTCGCCAGTTCGTGCGTCGCGACGATTGTCGCACCCGTCTGTTTCGCAATCAACTCGACGTCTTCGATATGGTCGAAATGAGCGTGGGTGAGCAGGATATAATCTGCTTTGACGCTCGCCGGGTCGACGTCCGTATGCGGGTTGCTCGTCAGGAACGGGTCGATCAAGACGGATGTCCCGTCGATATCGAGTTGTACGGTCGCATGGCCATAGTAGGTGATCTTCATAGAAATCCTCCCTTTCTGGTGTCAGATGGATCGTTTCAGTTATAATACTTTTTCTAAGAAGCGTTTTGCGCGGTCGGTCTGCGGGTTGAGGAGCAGGTCGGCCGGTTTGCCTTCCTCCATCAAGATACCTTCGTCGAGAAAGAGGACGCGGTCCGCCACTTCGCGGGCAAAGCCCATCTCGTGCGTGACGACGACCATCGTCATCCCTGAATCGGCGAGTCCTTTCATGACGTCGAGCACTTCGTTGACCATCTCTGGGTCGAGCGCCGACGTCGGCTCATCGAACAACATGACGTTCGGCTCCATGGCGAGAGCCCGGGCGATCGCGACCCGTTGCTTCTGTCCACCCGACAGTTGGCTCGGGTAAGCGTCAATCTTCTCCGATAATCCGACCCGTTCGAGGAGCTTTTTCGCTCGTTCGATCGCTTCGGCCTTGCTCACTTTCAAGACGTTGATCGGCGCGTACGTCAAATTGTCGAGCACGCTCATATGCGGGAACAAGTTGAACTGTTGGAACACCATGCCGATGTTTTGACGAGCCTTCGAGACGTTCGCCCCTTTTTTCGTGAGCTCATAGCCGGCGACGCTGACCGTGCCGGACGTCGGCACTTCAAGCATGTTCAAGCAACGGAGGAACGTCGATTTCCCGGAACCGGACGGACCGATGACGGCGACGACTTCCCCTTTCTCAATCGATGTCGTAATGCCTTTGAGGACCTCGAGGTCACCAAATTGTTTGTATAAATCCTTTACTTGTATCATCTGCCATCACTCTTTCTTAGCCGTTTTTCTAGACGTTGACCAAGATACGTCAACACCATCACTATTGTAAAGTATATCACACCGGCAAACAGGAGCGGTTCAAAGTAGATCGCCTTTTGCCCACCGACGATTTGCGCCCGACGCATGATGTCGAGCACACCGACCGTCGAGACGAGCGCCGATTCTTTCGTGAGCGTGATCATCTCGTTGACGAGGGCCGGCAAGATGTTTTTGAACGCCTGCGGCAAGATGATCGACCGCAGTTGTTTGACGTACGGGACGCCGAGGGCATCCGACGCTTCCCACTGGCCTTTATCGACCGCTTGAATCCCGGCCCGAATGATTTCCGAGATATACGCCGCCGAGTTGAGTGAGAAGGCAATGACGGCCGACTGATACGGCGTCGTGATATAACCGGTCAATTGCGGTAACCCGAAGTGGATGATCGCGAGTTGCAAGATGAGCGGTGTCCCGCGGAACACGGCCGTGTAGGCGTGCCCGATGAAGTTGATGAGACGGTTTGGGACGATCTTGAATGTGGCGACGACGACCCCGAGCGTGATCCCGAGCAAGGCCGAGACGAGCACGACTTGAAACATGACCGGGATCCCTTCGAGAATATACGGGATAGAATCATAAATCCGACTAAAATCCATTGTGAGTTCCTCCTAAAAAAAGGCTGACTGATATTTTCAGTCAGCCTTCTTCAATCTTTATTCAGCTGGTGCTGCTTCTTGTTCGAACCATTTTTGTGCCAACTTCTCGATTTCTCCTGAATCAATCATCTTGTTCAATTCTTCATTGAATTGATCGCGGAGCTCATCGTCCTTACGGAAGGCGGCGGCAGAACCGGCCTCTTCCTCGTCGACGATTTCAAACGTTGAAAGTTCGCTGTCTTGGTCGAGGTATTTCTTCGCGACCGTATCCTCGATGACCATTGCATCGATGCGACCAGTCTTGATTTCCTGGATGATCTCCGGGATCTTGTTCAAGGCGACAATTTCAGCGCCCGGGATTTGTTCTTTAGCGATTCCTTCTTGAATCGAACCAAGTTGGACCCCGACTTGTTTCCCGTCTAAATCTTCAAGCGACTGGATGGCATCCCCTTTTGACAAGATCAAGTTCTTCGCAGTGAAGTAGATGTCTGAGAAATCAGCGTTCTCTTTTCGTTCTTCTGTCGGTGTCATACCTGCCATGACGAAATCGACACGGCCAGCGTTTAGCGCCCCGAGTAGGCTACCGAAATCCATGTCTTCAATTTTCAATTCATAGCCCATGTTCTCAGCCACTTGCTTGGCGATGTCGATATCGAAACCGACGATCTCGTCGCCGTTCGCCGTATCGACGAACTCATATGGGAAGTAGTCCGCACTCGTCCCCATGACGATGACTTTATCCTTCTCATCGGTCGACGTCGAACCTCCTTCGTTCACGTCTGCCCCACAAGCTACCGTGAAAGCGGCAAGACTTGCGATACATAATGCTAGAAAACCTTTTTTCATATTCATCGTCCCTTTCTTCATGTAGGATGAAATTATCAGAACTTTAAAAAAATTATGACATATATGTGAATAGTGCTCAACTGTTCTTCAACTCATCATATGTCCGACTTGTTCTTCAACCACTATATACACATAATTATTACTTGTAAAGTATATTCATGCATAAAATCTAAAAAAATACGGTCACATTCGCTCGTAAGCAAAATAAGTGACCGTACCGTTGTCGCGAGAGCCGTAGGGCTGCACCCGTTTGACCGACGCGATCGGGATGGCGCTATACACGTGGGGATAGCGTTCCCCGTCCTCGTCAAACTCGTAGTGGAGCAGGCTGCCGAGACGTCCGACATGGAACGAGACGAGCACGACTCGCTCCCCATGATAATGTCGACGCACGAATTTGCCGATCTGTTGCGGGGTGCAACAACGAATATAACCTTCCGTCTGGAGGGTCGGCTCGTTGATCTCGCCGCGCGACAAAGCAATCGTATATTCGGCCTCGCTCATGATTTTGACGACTGGTTCCATCTCATCGATCCCTTCTTAAGGAAAAGCGCAAAGGCAATGCCTCTGCGCTCACTTCTTAGGCGTAGTAAATATCGAACAACGTCTGTAACTGCTCGACGAGCTCTTCGGCCGTCGATGACTCGATCGTGCTCCGTTCGACCATCGTGACGATATTGCCGTCTTCTAACAGCGCGATCGATGGTGACGACGGGGCGTAACCTTCGAAGTATTCACGGGCCCGGTCCGTCGCTTCACGGTCTTGACCCGCGAACACAGTCACGAACTGGTCCGGTTTGACGCCTTCCATCTTGTTCACGTACGCTGCTGCCGGACGAGCGATGCCACCAGCACAGCCACATACCGAGTTGACGAGCACGAGCGTTTTGCCTTCTTTTGTTAACGCCGCGTCGACTTCTTCCGGTGTCGTGAGTTCTGTGTACCCTGCAGCGCGTACCTCATTGCGAGCTTGTTCGACTACATCTTGAAAGTATAATTGAAAATCCATATTGTTTCCCCTTTCGACTTGCGTCTGTTCTTTCTTATTTTACGTCTAGTGGATCGGTTAGGACAAGTCTATCGCTCAGTTGTCCTTCGAGGAACGGTGTCGCGTTCAACAGCGTCTTGAAGGCCACATAGCGGGCCCGCGCTTCAGCGGTCGCTTCCCGGTTCGTGAGATACGCCCGAATCAGGATGTTTTTCGGCGTGTGCTCCATATCGATGAACTCGAGCAGTTGCGCCTCATAGCCGACGAGTCCAAGTAATTCGGCCCGAATCGAATCGGTGGCGAGCGCCGCGAACCGTTCTTTGACGAGTCCATGCTGCAGCATGACGTCGAGGCTCGGCGCCTCGAGTTGACGATTCAATTCTTTTTGACAACAAGGGACGCTCAAGATGACTTTAGCTCCCCAGCGAACGGCCCGGGCGAGCGCCATGTCCGTCGCGACGTCACAGGCATGAAGCGTGACGACCATATCGACCGCCGTCTCGCCTTCGAACTCGTTGATGTCCCCGACGAGAAACTCGAGGCGCTCATAGCCGAGGTCACGGGCAATCCCGGCACATTCTTCGATGACTTCCTTCTTCAAATCGAGCCCGGTGATATGGACGTCATAGCCTTTCATCTCATGCAGGAAGTGATAGAGGGCGAACGTCAAATATGACTTCCCTGAGCCGAAGTCGAGAATCCGTATCGTCCGGTCGGTCGGCAAGTGTTTGATCGAGTCCTCGATAAATTCGAGGAAACGATTGATTTGCTTGAACTTGTCATACTTTTGGCGTTTCACTTTCCCATCCTCGGACTGGACGCCGAGGCGGATGAGGAACGGGACCGGTTCATCGAGCGGCAACACATACTGCTTCTCGCGGTTATGGCTCAGCTTCACTTGTTTGACGGCCGTCTCACGTTCCTTGAACGTCACTTTGAACTTTTTAGACAGTTGAAAGTGGACCTCGGACGCCGTCAACTGGAACTGACCTTGGCGGAACGTCTCGAGCAATTCATCGAGCTCGTTGACCGCCTCGTCCGGTGTGAGATTTTTATGTTTCATCACCCGTTCAAATTGGTATTCGAACTGTATATGGTACTCGCCTTTCAACAGGACCGGCTTCAATTTGACCCGGCGCAAATCGTTCGACTTTTGACGCGGTTGGCTGATTGTCGCCGTCACGAGCTCGTTCTGGCGAATCACATCAGCGAGTCGCTGTTTTAACTCTGTATATTCCACTGCGTTCATCCTTTTTTCAATAGTTTCGAAACTTTTGTTCACGTGTATTCGTACATACTATTACACGAACACGTGCAAACGTCAAAGGAGGATTATTGTATGTTCAAAAAGTTATTATCATCGATTGGGATCGGTGCCGCGACGGTCGATACACGGCTCGCGGAGAACGCCTGTGTGCCAGGCGGGACGCTCGATGGTGTCGTCCATATCAAGGGCGGCAGCACCGAGCAATCGGTCGACCGGATTTACATCTTCTTCAACACGCTCTATAAGCATGAGGTGAACGACAAGACAACGTACTCGACGTTCACGATTGAGAAGATTTTGTTGAACGAGGCGCCGTTCATGATTGGTCCCGACGAAGTGAAAGAAATCCCGTTCACGATCGACGTGCCGTTCAACACGCCGATTTCGGTCAGCCAATCGAAATCGTGGATTGAGACCGGTCTCGATATCGCCCAGGCCGTCGACCCGAAAGACGAGGACTCGATTCTCGTCAAACCGAACCACGCTCAACAGGTCGTCCTCGACGTGCTCGACGACATCGGCTTCCGCTTGAAGAAGGCTGATACGGAGATGCTCCCGGCCCGCCATCGTTCCGGCCGTCTCCCGATTGCCCAAGAACTCGAATATTCACCGAACGGCACGAGCTATGGACGCAAACTCGATGAGCTCGAAGTCGTCATGCTCCAAACGGAGTCGTCTCTAGACTTATTGATTCAAGTCGACAAGAGCGTCCATAATCTCGGCAGCCTGTTCGCCGACTTGACGGGGACCGACGAGTCGACGCACCGTCTCAGCTATACGAACACCGAGCTCGCCTCGCCCGAACGGATTCGCCGCGATCTCGAGGCATTGATTGAACGTTCCATCTGAACCATGTTGCCACGGAAAATTCCGTGGCTTTTTTATTTTCCATATGAAAAATCCTGCCCTCGATCGAAGGCAGGACGTGAATCAATAGAGCGTATACGTGTCTGGGTCGATGGACTCGAGCGACTGTTTGATCGCCTGCAAGAATTGACCGGCGACGAGACCGTCGAGGACACGGTGGTCGACCGACATACACAAGTTGACCATATCACGCGCTGCGAACATCCCATTCACCCAAACGGGACGTTTCACGATCGACTCGACCGATAGGATGGCCGCTTGCGGATAGTTCAAAATCGGCGCCGATTGAATCGAACCGAACGCACCCGTATTGTTGATCGTGAACGTGCCACCGCGCATCTCGTCCGCTTTCAAACGGTTGCCGCGGGCACGCGCCGCCACGTCTTGAAGGGCGACAGCGAGCCCTTTGATGTTCTTCTCGTCCGCGTGCTTGATGACCGGGACGTAGAGGGCGTCGTTCGCTGCGACGGCGACCGACAGATGGATATCTTGATGGACTTTGATGTGATCGCCCGCCCATTCCGAGTTCATCATCGGGTGTTTTTTGAGCGCCTCGATCGCCGCCTTCATAAAGAACGGCATGAATGTCAGTTTGACACCTTCCCGCTTGAAGAACTCGTCTTTCAACTTGGCCCGGGCTGAGACGAGGTTCGTCACATCGACCTCGATCATGAGCCACGCATGCGGGGCCTCATGTTTCGAGCGGACCATGTTGCTCGCGATCGCTTGACGGACACCGGCCGTCGGAATCAACTCGACGCGGTCCGTTGAGACGTCAGCAGAAGTCGTAGCAGCTGGCGTTACAGCCGGGGCAGCAACTGTTTCAGGCACTTCGAGCTTCACTTGGGTCATCGTCTCTTGGACTGGCGTCTGCGTCGCCGCTTCCGGTTTGACCGGACGACCTTCTGACAAGTAGCGGAGGACATCTTTGCGCGTGATGCGACCACCGAGGCCGCTGCCGTCGAGCTCGTTCAAGTCGATCGCATTCTCATTGGCGAGTCGGATGACCGCCGGCGAGAAACGTCCATTATTCTGTTTTCGGGGGGCGGCCGACGCGGCAGTGACCGCTTGCTTCGTCTCGACCGGGGCCGATTCGACTTGTGCCGGTTCTGCTTTCGGTTCTGCTTTTGCCGGTGTAGACTCGGCACCTTCGACTTCCATGATGAGGACTGGCGTGCCGACGGCGACCGTGTCCCCTTCACTGATTAACATTTCTTTCACGACGCCGGCACTCGTCGCCGGGATCTCAGCCGTCACTTTATCGGTCATGACCTCGGCGAGCGGCTCATACTCCTCGACGCGGTCACCTGGTTTGACGAGAAACGTCGTGATCGTCCCCTCGGTGACACTTTCCCCGAGCTGTGGCATTTTAATTGTCTGTTCCATATGACCCCTCCTTAAAAGGCGGCGAGCTGACGTGCCCGCTCCGCGATTTTTTCAGGGGAGACGATGAAGAATTTCTCCATCGGTGGTGCATACGGCATCGACGGAACGTCCGGTCCCGCCAGACGTTCGATCGGCGCATCGAGTTCAAATAGTGCTTTCTCAGCGATGATGGCCGCGACTTCCCCGATGATGCTGCCTTCTTTATTGTCCTCGGTGACGAGGAGCACTTTCCCGGTTTTCTTGACGGATTCGACGATGGCGTCTTGGTCGAGCGGATAAATTGTGCGCAAATCGAGGATGTGCGTGCTGACCCCTTCGGCTTCAAGCGTCTTCGCCGCTTCCTGGGCCATGAGGACGCACAGACCGTACGTGATGATCGTGATATCGTCACCTTCCCGCTTGACGGCGGCCTTGCCGATCTCGACCGTATACTCTTCGGTCGGGAGTTCCGACTTCAATAGACGATACGCCCGTTTGTGCTCAAAGAAGAGAACCGGGTCATTCGAACGAATGGCTGCCTTAAGCAACCCTTTCGCATCGACCGGATCGGACGGGATGACGACCTTGAGTCCAGGCGTCGAGTTGAACATCGCCTCGACCGATTGAGAGTGATAGAGCGCACCATGAATTCCACCGCCGAACGGTGCACGGATGACCATCGGGCACGTCCAATCGTTATTTGAACGATAGCGGATTTTCGCCGCTTCTGAGACGATTTGGTTGACCGCCGGCATGATGAAGTCGGCGAATTGCATTTCGGCAATCGGACGCATGCCATACATGGCCGCTCCGATTCCGACACCTGCGATTGCGCTCTCGGCGAGTGGCGCATCGATGACGCGGTCCTCGCCGTACTTCTCAATCAAGCCTTGGGTCGCGCGGAACACACCGCCTCGGACGCCGACATCTTCCCCGAGCACGAAGACGTTCTCATCGCGTTCCATCTCTTCATGGATCGCTTCATTGATCGCTTCAATAAACGTTTTCATCACATTTCCTCCTCGTACACATGGTCCATCGTCGATTCAGGAGACGCATAGGGTGCCTTGTCGGCGTACGCAGTCGCCTCATTGACTTCACGATCGACGTTTGCCTCGATCTCTGCGAGTTCTTCCTCGGTCATGACGCCATCCTCAATCAAACGCTTCCGGAACAATTGATTCCCGTCGCGATTTTTAAGGTCAGCCAACTCTTCGAACGAGCGGTACGCTTTGTCATCGTCATCCGACGAGTGCGGTACGAGACGTTCGACTTCGGCTTCGATGAGCGTCGGGCCTTCGCCGCGAAGAGCGCGGTCGCGGGCTTCTTTCACGGCGACATAGACGGCAATCGGATCTGTCCCATCGACCGTGACGCCCGGCATCCCGTAACCTTTGGCGCGGTCCGATACACGCTCACAAGCGAGCTGCTTCGAGAGCGGTACCGAGATGGCATATTTGTTGTTCTCACAGAACAAGATGACCGGTAGCTTGTGGACACCGGCGAAGTTTGCACCTTCGTGGAAGTCGCCTTGGTTCGATGAGCCTTCTCCAAACGATACGAATGTGACGAGCTCTTCATTTTTCAGTTTGGCGGCGAGCGCTACACCGACCGCATGCGGTACTTGCGTCGTCACCGGAGACGAACCCGTCACGATGCGGTGCTGTTTTGAACCGAAATGCCCTGGCATCTGACGACCGCCCGAGTTCGGGTCTTCCGCCTTGGCGAACGCCGACAACATCAAGTCGCGAGCCGTCTGTCCGAAGTGCAGGACAACGGCGACATCGCGGTAATACGGGAGAATATAGTCCGTCCCTTTCTCAAGCGCGAACGCTGCCCCGACTTGGGCCGCCTCTTGTCCTTGACACGAGACGACGAACGGGATTTTTCCGGCACGGTTCAATTTCCACATGCGCTCATCGATTTTACGGGCGCGGACCATCGTCTCGTACATCGCACCGAGGTCTTGTTTCGTCAATCCTAGTTCCTCATATGAATTCACAGTCATCTGTTCCATTCTGTTTCCTCCTTAGGCGTGAATCGGTAATCCGTCAACGGCCAGTGCCGCTTCTTGGAACGCTTCGCTCAGCGCCGGGTGAGGATGGACGAGTTGGCCCATTTCCCATGCCGTGGCGTTCAAGACGAGAGCGAGTCCGCCTTCTGTGATCAGTTCTGTCGCTTTTGGCCCGACGATATGCACACCGAGCAGGTCGTCGGTCGACTTGTCGGACACGAGCTTGACGAATCCGTCCGCCGGTCCTTCGATGCGGGCCTTGCCGAGGCCGTTGAAACGATACGTGCCCGTCTTCACTTCATGACCGGCCGCTTTGGCCGCTTCCTCGGTCATGCCGACCGATGCGACTTCCGGCACCCCGTAGACGCAACGCGGGATCAACGCATAATCGAGCGGAGTCGGCTCGTGACCGAGAATCGTCTCGACCGCCTTGACACCTTCCGCTGAGGCGACATGGGCGAGCTGGAGCTTGCCGATGCAGTCCCCGATGGCGAAGATGTGACGTTCTTTCGTCCGATACTGCTCATCGACTTGGATGACACCGTTCTCGACGACAATCGATGTGTTCTGTAACCCGAGATGTTCCGTATTGGCGACCCGTCCGACCGAGACGAGCACACACTCGACCGAGATCGTCTCTTCGCCGACCGCGAGTGCGACGGCGTCCGGGGTCACTTCAGTCCGCTCGGGGTCGACCGTGACGTTCTTTTTCACTTTGACGCCGCGCTTTTTGAGGAGTCGTTCGACTTCCCGTGACACCGCCTTGTCTTCGAGCGGCAACAGTCGCTCTCCGACTTCGATCAAGGTGACGTCAACGTCGAGGTCGATGAGCATCGAGGCCCATTCGACACCGATGACCCCACCGCCAACGATGGCGATCGATGCCGGCAACTGTTCGAATTGGAGCAGGTCGTCCGAGTTTAAAATCCGTGTATGGTCAAACGGCAGACCAGGCAGTTCGCGCGGAATCGACCCCGTCGCGATGATGAGCTGGTTCGGCAAGATGAGCTCAGACTCGCCCGAGCTGTCCTCGACCGCGACCGTTCCCGGCTGCGGCGAGAAGATGCTCGGCCCTAAAATCGAGGCCTTGCCGCGGAATACCTCGATCTTGCCTTGTTTCATCAAGTGCTCGATGCCTTTCTCAAGCCCTGCGACCAAATCGCGTTTGAACGACTGGGCGCGTTCCATGTTGAACGTGACCGTTCCCGTCTCGACGCCGTAGGCGCTCCCATGTTTCGCCGTCTGATAGACGTGGGCCGCTTTCAACAACGCCTTCGTCGGGATGCAGCCTTTATGTAGACATGTCCCGCCGAGTTTCTCGGCCTCCACGATTGCGACAGTTCTACCGGCTTGGGCCGCCTTGATGGCCGCGACATATCCGCCAGGACCGCCGCCGATGACGACGATCTCAAATTCTCGTGCCATGTGTATCCCCCTCATATTCTCGAACTGCTTCTTCTTGTCGGATGGCCCGGAGTGCGCCTTCGGCGAGTGCCTTCAACTCATCTTCACCAGGATAGATGTGGACCGGCGCCAAATAGCCGACGCGCGCACTGATTTGCTCGGTCAGCCAAGTCGAATAGGCGATGCCGCCCGTCAACAGAATCGCGTCGACGTCACCAAATAAGGTGGCGCCATGTTTGGCGATCTCTTGGGCGACCCGGTACGCCATCGTCTCGTAAAGGAGTGCGGCTTGCTCATCACCGTCTGCCATCCGCTGTTCGATCTCGATCGCGTCGAACGTCCCGAGGTGGGCAAACAAACCTCCGCGTCCGACGATTTTTTGTTTCATTTCCGACTCTTTATACCTGGTACTATAACATAGTTCTACTACCTGTCCAACAGGAATCGAACCGGCTCGTTCCGGCGCGAGCGGTCCGTCGCCATCGAGTCCGTTGTTCACATCGATGACCGACCCTTTGGCATGGGCGCCAACCGTGATGCCGCCTCCGAGGTGAGCGATGATTAGGTTGAGTTCTTTGTAATCGCTTCCATTTTCGGCGGCAAAACGCTTCGCGACCGCTTTTTGGTTCAAGGCGTGGAAGATGCTGCGTCGGTTGATTTCAGGCATTCCGGTTGGTCGCGCGAGCGGTCCGAGCTCGTCGACGACTACTGGGTCAACGATAAAATTCGGTACTTGAAATAACTCACCGAGCTTGTGGGCGAGCAAACCGCCCAAGTTCGAGGCGTGCATGCCGAAACGTCCGCTCGCCAAGTCTTCCTGCATGAGCGGATTGACGGCGTACGTCCCCGACGTCATCGGGGCAAGCAAGCCACCGCGACCGACGATCGCGGACAAGTCCTCGCCCGCGATGCCCGTCTCGGCCAACAAGGCTCGTACTTCCCGTTCCCGATGCGAAAGTTGCTTCGGAATTGACAATCCTGTGACGTCGGCCCCATGACGGACGGTCCGAGACATGATCTCGACCGCTCCGTCAAACAAGCCGACCTTCGTCGAAGTCGAACCAGGGTTGATGGCAAGAATGAGCTGTCTTGTCATTTTAGCGACCACCTAACAGACTCTTTTCGACTTTCAAGAACTGGCTGCGTGAACGTGCCATCATCTGAATGCGCTCTTCAGCCATCTTCTCGGCCGCGACGTGGGTCGGTACCCCGTCCCGTTCGGCAATCTCGAAGACGCGCTGCATGTTGTCGTAAATGAGCTCGACTTTCTTCATCGCCCGCTCGCGGTTATAGCCTTCGAGCTCGTCGGCCACGTTGATGACACCGCCCGCGTTGATGACGAAGTCTGGGGCGTAAAGGATACCGCGCTCCTCGAGCACGTCCCCGTGACGATCCTCAGCGAGCTGGTTGTTCGCCGCTCCGGCGACGATTTGGGCTTTGAGCATCGGAATCGTCTTATCATTGATGACCGCACCGAGCGCACACGGGGCGAAGATGTCACAATCGACCGCATAAATCTCGTCCGGCTTGACGACCGTCGCGCCGAAGTCCGTCTCGGCCCGTTTGAGCGCCTCTTCGTTGATGTCGGTGACGACCAAGTGTGCCCCTTCTTCATGTAAGTGGCGGCACAAGTTATAGGCGACGTTCCCGACCCCTTGGACGGCGACCGTCTTGCCGGCGAGCGAATCCGAACCGAACTTCCATTTCGCTGCCGCCTTCATGCCGCGATACACGCCATACGCCGTCACCGGTGATGGGTTGCCGCTCGATCCGAACGCCGGGCTGACACCGGTCACGTAATCCGTTTCCATGTGGATGAAGTCCATATCGGCGACCGACGTATTGACGTCCTCGGCCGTGATGTAGCGCCCGCTGAGCGATTGCACGTAACGACCGAATGCACGGAACAACGCCTCTGATTTGTCCGTCTTCGCATTGCCGATGATGACGGCCTTCCCGCCACCAAGGTTGAGTCCCGCCGCCGCGTTCTTATACGTCATCCCTTTGGCGAGACGGAGAACGTCCGTGAGCGCCTCTTCTTCTGAAGCGTAGTTCCACATCCGCAGCCCCCCGAGAGCCGGTCCGAGCGTCGTATCATGAATCGCGATAATCGCCTTCAATCCCGATGCCTGATCTTGACAGAAGACGATTTGCTCATAGTCTTCAGCCTGTAAGACGTCGAAAATACGAAAGCGTGGTTCCATGTTAGTTTCCATCATTGATGATTCCTCCATATGCGTAGTTTATTTTTTGGCGTGCAGTAATGCGAACGCGAGTGAGTACAGCTTGGCCTCGGCCGTATCGGCCCGACTCGTCAAGACGACCGGGGCGGCCGCGCCGACGACGATGGCCGCCACACTTGCTCCGGCAAAGTACATCATCGACTTATAAAGGACGTTGCCGACCTCTATGTATGGGACGAGCAATAGGTCGGCTTGTCCGGCGACGTCGCTGGCGATGCCTTTCTGTTTGGCCGCGACCATGTCGACGGCGTTATCGAGCGCGAGCGGCCCGTCGACGATACAACCTTTGATTTGTCCGCGCCGGTTCATCTGACTGAGCAGTGCGGCGTCCAGTGTCGCCGTCATCTGCGGATTGACGACTTCGACCGCCGCGATGGCGGCCACTTTCGGCGACGCGTAACCGATGTCATGCATCGCCGCCACGGCGTTATGAATGATGTCGACTTTTTCATCGAGTGTCGGCGCGATATGGATCGCCGCGTCGGTCACCCCGATCAGCCGGTCCCGATTCGGGATTTGGAACAGGGCGATATGGCTGAGCGTCCGGTTCGTCCTCAGCCCCGTCTCCCGGCTGAGCACGGCTTTCATGAACGTCGACGTCGCGACCATTCCTTTCATGAGCACATCGGCTTCCCCCGTTTTGACGGCGAGTGTGGCCCGTTTGGCAATCTCTTTGTCGCCTTTGACGTGGATGATGTCGACCGCGTCCTCGTCGATGCCGTGATCATCACACAATCGTTTAATCTCTCGGGCCTCCCCGATCAGTTTGAACCGAGACAATCCGTGATTGGTCGCGAGCTTGACGGCGCGGATGACTTCTACGTCGGCCGCCCCGGCGATCGAGACGGTGCGCCCGTTCAGTTGTTTCGCTTGTTCGAGCATCCGTTCAAAATTCATGCGTGTCCCCCCTTGCCTGTCTTCACTTACTATCATGCAAGATTGTTTCCATTTTTGAAAGCGCTTTAACCAGTTGCATATTACGCACATTATTGCATGGTATGAAAAAAAGTGCAGGTAATTTATTGCAGACGTTCAAGTTTATTATACAGCGTTCGGATCGAGATGTGTAATCGACGAGCCGCTTCCGACTTGTTGCCGTCCGCTTCCTCGATCGCCCGTTCAATCAAATCTCGTTCGTAACGTGCGACGGCGTCTTGCAAGGAAAGCGCGTCGGTCGGTCGTGTCGACGGGACACGGGCTGAGAGTTGAAGATGGTGCGGGGCGATCCACTGTTCGCTGCTCGCCATATAGATCATCGCCCGGCCGAGCACGTTCTCGAGTTCACGGACGTTGCCTTTCCAGTATTGGCTCTTCAGCAGTTCGGTCGCCTCACGGTTCACACCGCGCACACTGCGGCCGTACTCTTGATTCAATTTACGGACGATGCGCTCACAGAGCGGCTCGACTTCTTCAAGCCGGTCCCGGAGCGGCGGGATATGAATCGGCATCCGATTGATCCGATAGTACAAGTCTTCACGGAACGTGCCGTCCGCCACTTTCTGTTCGAGGTCGGCGTTCGTCGCCGCGATGATGCGGACGTCGACCGGAATCGCATTCGTGCCCCCGACCCGGACGATCTCATGTTCCTGCAGGACACGGAGGAGTTTGACTTGGACGTCGACCGGCAGTTCGCCAATTTCGTCTAAGAAGAGTGAGCCGCCATCGGCCTCTTCGAAATAGCCGACCTTCCCACCACGTTTCGCCCCACTGAAGGCACCGTCCTCATAACCGAACAACTCACTCTCGAGGAGCGTCGGGGAGATGGCCGCGCAATTGACGCGGACGAACTTTTTATATTTCCGCGGAGACTCTCCGTGGATCGCATGGGCGAACAACTCCTTACCTGTTCCCGACTCCCCGCGAATGAGGACGGTGACCGGCGTGACCGCGGCGAGGCGGGCCTGTTCGATGACGAAGCGCATCGCGTCGCTCGACGCGATGATGTCGGCAAACTGGTATTTCGCCTCAAGGTTGCGGATACGCGTCTTCGCTTCTTGCAGCTCGTCACGGAGCGCCCGGATTTGAGACACGTCCCGGATCACACCGACCGACCCGCGCAGTTTCCCTTCGACGATAATCGGTTCGGCATTGACGAGAATGTCGCGCCGCGTCGCCCCGATTTGCATCCGGATATCGCGGACTCCTTGCCCGGTCGACAGCACTTTCAAGTGAACGCTCTCCTGCATGCCGATGTCGGCCGTCGCCGGCTTATCGACGACGTCTTCTTTCTTGAATCCCGTCAGTCGCGTATAGGACGGGTTGATTAAAATCGTATTCCCGTTGTGGTCGGCGACCGAGATCGCCTCGCTCGTACAGTCGATGATCGCCTCGAGCATCTGTTGGTTTTGCTTCAGCCGTTCGACGACGATACGGATGAACTCCCCGGGCAAGACGACCGCGTCCGCAAAATGTTCTTTCAACTCATCAAACGTCTCAGAGCGTCCGGTCGTCTCGATCACGAAATCGAGACGTGTTGCAGCACATACCCGCCAATCCCCCGCCGTCATAATCCCGTGGTTGCGCGCGAGCTGCACGCCTTCGGCCATCGCTTCCGGGTCGATGACGGCGACGACGGTGACGAGCGGCGAGTCGAGCAACATCTTCAACACCTCGGTCCCGCCTTTCCCCGCACCGACAATCATCAATCGTTTATTCATTCTAATATCCCCCATTTTACCGTTCTGCATCCATGCTACTGAACCTGAACTGATTTCGCAACCTCACAAAAAAGGCCGTGTCGAGCTATGTATTTTCTGTTAAAATAATGAGTGTTAAGGAGGAGATCCTATGCGTATCATCGCACTGCTGATCTTGATCATCCCTGGCCTACTTGGTGTCTATGGCATCAAGTTGCTTCGCGACAGTTTCTTCCTCAAAACGAGCGTCCCATTCTCTTGGATCGAGTCGGTGGCAGCCGCCTCCATGCTCCAAGGAACGTTCGGGCTGTTGATCGCGATGGGCGGGATCGGTTTTGTGGCAGGTTATATCTTCAATCGTGACAAGAAAACAGGCAAAGTCCCGCGAATAGATTCTTGAACACAAAAAAAGGTTCCCTAACTTGACTTCATTTCAAGTGCGGAACCTTTTTATTCGTATTGAATTGTGATCACTACGGATGATCTCCTCTCCTACTTGTTACAATCTTGTGACATGAGGTCCAATGGTCTTCTTAATGAAGAAGTTTGAAAGAAATTAGTAACTGCCGTCTTGCGTGAACGGAAACGTACCCATTCGAGTTACTAACAAATAGTCATCGGGTCATGTCGAACCATCCATCGTGAAGTCGAACGCTTGCCATAAACTGTTCAACGGTTGACAACACTCCTTTTGGTCAACTGAACGATTCGTTTTCCCCGAACACGGTCCCTAGCTTCGAACCGATGCCGGAATCGCCTCGCGAATGAGCGTACGTCGCGACCTCTCGTCGGGACGATGACGATTTGAGATGTCGTTCCCACCTCTGAGCTATTGACGGATAGCGGTCCGAGATGATTTCTTGCTCTAACCTGTTCCGGAACACGTTAGAAAGCGTTCATCTGACGCTCGTCCAAGTAACTTGGTACACCTTTATTATAACAAGTTCCGGCAATTTTGCAAGCGCTTTCTTTCACAATATTAAAGAAAATCAGGAGGAGAACCCCCTGATCGGTCATTTCTGTTTAAACGATTGATACGTGACGAAATATGAAATGAATTCAGAGTTTTTCGGACTGCGCTCGCGCTCAGGCCGGCCATCGAACATCTCATGGTCGCGCATCCCGTTCTCCCATGCCGTCTTGATGGCATGGCGCATCGCACGCTCGACACGGGACGACGTCGTCTCATGCTCTTTCGCGATCATCGGATACAGTTCCTTCGTGATCAATCCGAGCAGCTCTTGGCGCTCCCGGACGTAGACGACGGCTTGACGAATATATTTGAATCCTTTGATGCGCGGTGAAATCCCGAGTTGTTGCAACAACAGCGAGATATCGAGTTCTTCCGGCGACATCGCCTCGAATTCTCGGCTCGAACCAGCGGCGAGTTCGCGGATTTTCGTGATCAATTGTTGAATGTTGAACGGCTTGACCAAAAAGTAAGAAGCGCCGAGTTGAACTGCCTGTTTCGTCACTTCATCTTTCCCGAACGCACTGAGCATGATCACTTCCGGTTTGGCATGAGCCAATTCCGTCTGTAACCGTTCGAGGACGCCGATGCCGTCCAGGTGCGGCATGATGATGTCGAGCAGCAGCACGTCCGGCTGGTGTGTCTTGACGACGTCTAAGCATGCCTCGCCGTCGTAGGCGGTCCCGACGACTTTTAAGTCGTCCTCGGACTCGAGTTGTCGGGTCAACAAGTCGACGATTTCTCGATTGTCGTCCGCGATGCATAATGTGATCAATTAAGACACCCCTTCGATAAACTTCCGTTTTAATTGGAGAGACATAGTGAGCAGTTCCTCCACATGTTGTTTCGTCAAATCCGTCATCTGCGCCCCGGCGATCATGCGCCCGAGCTCATCGACCCGTTCGGCATGACCGAGCGTGGAGACGTTCGTCTTCGTGCGATCATCCGTCTCCGTCTTCGTGATGTACAAGTGCTGATCCGCCATGGCGGCCACTTGAGCCAAATGGGTGATACAGAGCACTTGTGAGCCGACCGACAGACGGAAGATCTTCTCACCCATCGCTTGGGCGACCCGTCCTGAGACACCCGTATCCACTTCATCGAAAATGATCGACGCGACGCCGACCGTTCGCGAGAAAATCGACTTCAAGGCGAGCATGACGCGGGACAATTCTCCGCCGGAGGCCACTTTGGCGAGCGGCTTGAAAGGCTCCCCGACGTTCGTCATCATATAGAATTCGACTTGATCGAGCCCGTCCGCCTTGAACGGTCCTTCTTTGAACCGAACTTCGAACTGGGTCTTCTCCATATATAATTCTTTCAATTCACGCTGAATCGCCTTCTCGAGCTCGGTAGCCGCTTGTTTACGGGCCGCCGATAGCGCCAGCCCGGACGTACGTACTTTTTGTTCGAGCTGGGCGAGCCGGTCCGATAGTTCTTGCAAATGTTCTTCCCGATTCGTCATCGATTTTAACTCATCAGCAATTTTTTCCCCGTACGTGATGACCTCGTCGATCGTGGCCCCGTATTTCCGCTTCAGCTGTTGGAACAAAGCGAGCCGCGTCTCGATCTCATCGAGCCGGATCGGGTCGAATTCGAGCGAGTCGAGCTGGTCACGCAACTGAAATTTCGCGTCTTCGAGCAAGAAGTAAGCGTTCGAGATCGTCTCGGCCATCGGCGCGAGCGATGTCGACAATGCGGAAGCTTCCTCCATCTCGCGCATGGCGATGCCGATCTGGTCGAGCCCTTTCGCCTCATCCGCGACCGCCTCATACGATAACCGGACGTGCTGATGAATCCGCTCGAAGTTGGCGAGCTCGTTCCGTTCCTCCGTGAGCGCCTGTTCTTCACCGACTTTCAGCTCGGCCGCCTCGATCTCATTCGTCTGGAACGCGAGCAAGTCCATGCGTTGGGCCAACTCTTGTTCACTTTGACTCAACCGTTTCAACTCATCGGCGACGTTTTTCCAATCGACGTAAGCCTCGCGATATCGCTCGAGGAGCGGGGCGAGCTCGGATTCGGCAAAGCTGTCCAAAATACCGAGATGGTACTCGGCATCCATCAAGTGCTGATGCTCGTGCTGGCCATGGATATCGACGAGCAGTCGGCCGAGTTCGCGTAGCGTCGATAGCGGCATCATCTTGCCGTTGACCCGGCATACGCTCTTTCCGCTGCTATGTAAGTCGCGGCGTAAAATGACGGTCCCTTCTTCGATCTCGATCCCGTATTGGGTCGCCGCCTCGAGGATCGGGTGGTCCGGTTCGACGATGAACAGCCCTTCGATCTCCGCCTTGTCTTGACCGTAACGGACGAACTCGCTCGAGCCGCGTCCCCCGACGAGCAAACCGATGGCGTCGAGTAAGATTGACTTCCCGGCCCCGGTCTCCCCTGTCAATACGGTCATCCCACGTTTGAACGTGATATTCAGTTCATCGATGATCGCAAATTGTTTGATCGATAGTTCTGCTAACATACGATAATTCACCTCATAACATTCCGAGTAGTCGTTCGATGATTCGTTTCGCCTGGTCTTCGTCACGGGCGATCATCAAAATCGTGTCGTCTCCACATACCGTTCCAATCAGCTCGTCCCATGACAAATGATCGATCAAGACACCGATCGCATCCGCATTGCCCGGCAACACTTTCATGACGACCAAGTTTTGAGCCGAGTCGACCGAGACGAAGCTGTCACCGAGAATCCGCTTCATCTTGCCGTACGGATTGAAGCGTTGATCGGCCGGGAGACTATACTTATAGCGACCGTCGTTGAGCGGCACTTTCACGAGATGAAGTTCTTTGATATCCCGCGAAACTGTCGCTTGCGTCACCGGATAGCCGGAGCGGTGGAGCTCATCGACGAGCTCGTCTTGTGTCTCGATTTCACGATTGGTCACGATTTCTCGAATTTTAATCAAGCGCTGTCCTTTGTTCATACTCGCTGACACCTCATTTTATGTTTCGCATACTCAGTATCATTCTAAAGTATTGTCGAAAAAAGGTCTAGCTTTCGCGGGATGAATTCCCTGGATCGGCGAGCGGACACAAAAAAACTGCAGACAAGACGTCTGCAGCTCAAGCGTTCTTCTTCAATTGCGCGTGGGCGGCGTCGATGACCGCGTCCACGTCGATGGCTGGGTCGACACTGCCGACGCCGGTGAAACGGGCGAACAATAAGAACTCGATATTCCCATCCCCACCGGTGATCGGCGAGAAGTCGAGTCCCGCAACTTCGAACCCTTCCGAGGCGAAGTAACGGACCATGTCGTCGACGACCCGTTCATGGATGGCACGGTCCCGGACGATGCCTTTCTTGCCGACATCGGCCTTCCCGGCCTCAAATTGCGGTTTGACGAGCGCCATGACGATGCCGTTAGGCTTCAAAATCGTCTTCAACGGCGGAATCATGAGCCGAAGCGAGATAAATGAGACGTCAATCGTCGCAAAGTCCGGCGCCACCGGAAACTGGTCCGCGGTCGCATGGCGGAAGTTCATCCGCTCCATGACGACGACACGGTCATCGCTCCGCAGCTTCCATGCCAATTGGTTATAACCGACGTCGACGGCATACATCTGCGCAGCGCCGTTTTGGAGCGCGCAATCAGTAAACCCGCCTGTCGATGAACCGATATCGATGCCGATGTTACCAGCCACATCGAACGGGAAGACTTGGAGCGCTTTTTCAAGCTTCAGTCCCCCCCGTCCGACGTATGGCAACACTTGGCCTTTCACTTCGAGCGGGATGTCGTCAAACACTTTGTCCCCCGCCTTATCAAGCCGTTCGGTCCCACTATAGACGAGACCGGCCATGACGGCCCGTTTCGCTTTCTCTCTCGTCTCCGCTAACCCGCGGTCGACGAGGAGTACATCTAATCTAGTTTTCTTTCGTTTTTCCATAGTTCCTCACACATTCTGTCGATTTGTCACTTGAACGAACTGCTGAACCGAGTCAGCGATTTGCGTCGGACGGAGCCCGATTTCTTCGAGCAATTGATTGACGCCGCCGTGTTCGATATAGCGGTCCGGAATGCCAAGTCGGAGCACACGCGGGAACTGCCCGGCATCGCTCGCATGTTCGAGCACACTGCTGCCGAAACCTCCGGCGAGCGCCGCTTCCTCTAACGTGACGAGCGGGATGCCTTCCGCGTATAAAGCGGAGAGCATGACGTCGTCGAGCGGTTTGATCGTACGAGCGTTGATGACACGGACGCTCACTTGCCCTTCAAGCAGTGCACGCACTTCAAGCGCGTCTTGCACTTGTGGACCGAACGTCAAGATGGCGACATCCGTTCCGTCCGCGACCGTCTCCCAGACGTCGAGCGGCAATTCGCGGAGCGTCTCGCTCATCGATGTCCCGATTCCTTCGCCGCGCGGGAAACGGACGGCGATTGGACCGTCATCATACTTCAGCGCCGAATAGACGAGATGTTGCAATTCCTCTTCGTCTTTCGCCATCAAGATGCGAATGTTCGGCACGTGGCGCATAAAGGCGATATCGAACACGCCTTGGTGCGTCTCCCCGTCCGCTCCGACGAGACCAGAACGATCGATCGTGAAGACGACGTTCAAGTTTTGACGGCAAATGTCGTGCACGAGCTGATCATAGGCGCGTTGGAAGAACGTCGAATAGATCGAGACGACCGGCTTCAAGCCTTGTGTCGCCTGTCCTCCGGCCAATGTGACCGCATGTTGCTCGGCGATGCCGACGTCAAACATCCGCTCCGGGAATTGCTTGTTGAAGCAATCAAGTTTCGAGCCGACGCTCATCGCTGGTGTGATGAGTGTCACGCGCTCGTCCGTCTCGGCGACTTTCGTGATCGTCTCAGCGACGACCTTCGAATAGCTCGGTCCTTTGACCTTGCCTTTGATGACTTCTCCCGACTCGATTTTATACGGTCCGAGACCGTGCCACGTGCCGACACCATCGAGTTCGGCCGGACGATAGCCCTTGCCTTTTTTCGTGATGACGTGAACGATGACCGGTCCATCGATTTTCTTGGCGTACTCGAGCGTCTCGAGCAGGTCGCGTAAATCGTGACCGTCCGTCGGTCCGAAGTACGTGAATCCGAGCTCTTCGAAGAACGTCCCTGGTATGAGCGCTGATTTCAGCATATCCTTCACGCGTTCCCCGCTCCGTTCGAGCGAGTTGCCGACGATCGGGATATGTTTGATGAGCGTCTCGACTTCCTCACGGGCGTGTTTCAGTTTACGTGACGACCGCATCCGGCCGAGCATGTTGTGCATCGCGCCGACGTTCGGCGCGATCGACATCTCGTTATCGTTCAAGATGACGATGACATTTTGTTTCTCGGCGCCGATATGGTTGAGCGCTTCGAGCGCCATTCCCCCAGTTAGCGCCCCGTCCCCGATGATGGCGATGGCCCGGTCGTTCGAGCGTCCTTTCAACTCGTTCGCGATGGCGATTCCCATCGCGGCCGATAAGGACGTCGAGCTGTGCCCCGTCTCCCAGACGTCATGATTGCTCTCACAACGCTTCGGGAATCCGCATAAGCCGTTGTATTGACGCAGCGTATCGAACTGACTCGTTCGTCCTGTCAAGATTTTGTGGACGTACGCTTGATGCCCCACGTCCCATACGAGTTGGTCTTTCGGACTGTCAAATACACGGTGCAAGGCAAGCGTCAATTCGACAACCCCTAGGTTTGGTCCCAAGTGCCCTCCCGTTTCAGCCAATTTTTCAATCAAAAACCGTCTAATGTCTGCGCCGAGCGCTTCTAACTCGGGTACCGACATCTTTTTTAAGAATGACGGGTCTTGAATGGATGTCAAGTCCATGATGACCATCCTTTCTCCTGTCTTATTACTGATTCGTACCTTACATTTTACAAGAATGTGTCCATAGATGCTATACATTCACAAAAACAAAGGTGACACGATGTGCTCATCGTGTCACCGAGATTAATGATTGCGTCGTACGACGAAGTCGAGAAGCTCCCGTAAAAGTGGGGCCTCGACCGAAAGTTCGGCCAGTGCGGCCTCACTTTCCGTGACTTCTTGTTCCAGCGCTTTTTTCGCTCCATCGAGACCGAGCAGTTTCGGATACGTCGCTTTATCGTTTCCTTCGTCCGAACCGACTCGTTTCCCGATGAGCGCCTCGTCTCCTTCGACGTCTAAAATATCATCTTGGATTTGGAAGGCGACCCCGAGATGTTTTCCGAACCGTGCGAGCGCCTGACGATCCGTCTCGGAAGCGTCCGAAAGGATGGCCCCCGCTTCAAGGGCATACACGAGAAGCGCCCCCGTCTTCCGCTCATGGATCGATTGCAGAGTCGACAGTGTCACACCGCTCCGTTTCTCAGCGAGCATGTCATCGAGCTGACCGCCGACCATGCCGGCGCTGCCTGCCGCTTCACTGAACCGTGTCATGAGGGCGACGACTTTCGTCGCTTCCAAATCGGCCCGTGCAATGAGATGAAACGCATCCGTCAGCAAGGCGTCGCCTGCGAGAATCGCGGTCGCCTCATCGAACTGACGATGGTTCGTCGGACGCCCGCGACGGACGTCATCGTCATCCATCGCCGGAAGGTCATCATGGATGAGCGAGTATGTGTGGACCATCTCGAGGGCGACGGCCGCTTCATGCCCGAGCGCCCTCGGACGGCCATATGTATCGAGGACGGCATAAAGAAGAGCCGGACGAATCCGTTTCCCACCCGCCTCGAGGGAGTATGTCATCGATTGAAACAAGCGCTCCGGCATCAGAGACGGATCGAGCAAGCGACGCGTCGCCTGTTCGACCTCTTCTTTCCATGCCTGTAGATGGACCTGCACGCTCATACGGTCCCTCCTTTTTCACGGAGCGTCCCGTCGAGTTCAAGAATTTCGTCCATTTTTTGTTCCGCCGCCGTCAATTTGGTCTGACAGAGGGCAGACAATCGCACGCCTTCCTCGTAAAGGGTCATCGCTTCTTCAAGGGCGACTTCTCCCGTCTCGAGTTGTGTCACGATTTCCTCGAGCCGGGCGAGCGCCGCTTCAAACGTCAGTTCTTCTTGTTTCTTCGCCATCGTGTCTCTCCTTCACTTCCGCGACGGCATGGCCATCCCGAAATCGGATCGTCACCAGGCCGTCATGTAGTTGTTTGACATCTTTCACGTACGTCCCGTCCTGTTCGACGAACGTGTATCCTCTCGCGAGCACGGCGAGCGGGCTGACAGATTGCAATCGTCCTGCCAACTGGGCGAATTGAACCGCCGGTCTCTCGAGAGGTCGAATGCGTTCTAACCGTCCTTCATATTGCCGGAAACGGTCGTCTTGCGTTCGGAACACTTGCATCAGATTGCGGACGTCGAGGCGTTGGGACGACGCTGCGAAACGGTGCCGCGCGTGCGTCACTTGTTTCGTGGCACTCTGTTCGAGCCGAATCTCGGCCTGGGCGAACCGCTCTCGCTTTTGAATGATCGTATAGCGGGGCGACTTGAGGCCGTAACTGTTTTTCATGCGCTCGACACGTTCGCGAAGCGAGGCCATTTGCGTCGTCACGACCCGCGTGAGTGCGCGACTTAAGCGCTCCACATCTTTTCGTTGCGCTTCGATTGTTGCCGTCGCGAGCTCCGCCGCCGCTGTCGGAGTGGCAGCCCGTACGTCGGCGACGAAATCAGCCAACGTAAAATCTGTCTCGTGACCGACGGCCGAAATGACAGGAATCTCGGAATCGTAGATTGCTTCGACGACGACATCCTCGTTGAACGCCCACAATTCCTCAATCGATCCACCTCCGCGTCCGACAATCAATACATCGCAGTCGGTGCGTTCATTCATCCACCGAATCGCACTCGCCACTTGCGGAGCGGCTTGTTCACCTTGGACTGCGACAGGAGCGAACGTGATGGCCACGTGCGGTGCCCGCCGTCTAAGCGTCGTCGCGATATCGTGCAAGGCTGCGCCTTTCGGAGACGTGATGATTCCGATGCGCTCAGGGAACGCCGGTAGCGGACGTTTCCGTTCCGCCGCGAACCAGCCCTTCGCCTCGAGCTCACGTTTTCGTGCCTCATAGCGTTCGAACAAGATGCCGATGCCGTCTTGCCGCATGAGCTCGACGTACAATTGAACATCACCGGTCGACTCATACATCGTCACTCGAGCGACGACGACCACGTTCATCCCGTCCGTAGGTTCAAAGTTGAGCGTGCGGGCATCTCGTGAGAACATGACCGCCTTCATGCGGGACGATTCGTCTTTCAGTGTGAAATAGCAGTGCCCTGAGGCGTACCGTTTAAAGTTCGAGATTTCGCCGATGACGGCGACTTGTTGCAACACCGGGTCACCGTCGAGTTGACGTTTCACATAACGGACGACTTCAGAGACTTGAATCGGATTAGCCACGTGAGGCGACCTCGACCGTATTGTGCATGAGCATCGTGATCGTCATCGGACCGACACCACCCGGAACCGGGGTGATGGCGCCAGCGACGTCGCGGACACCATCAAAGTCAACATCTCCGACGAGACGGCTGTCGACGCGGTTGACACCGACATCGATGACGATCGCTCCCGGTTTGACCATCTCGTTCGTGACGAGACCGGCCCGACCGACGGCGACGATCAAAATGTCGGCTTGACGCGTCATCGCACCGAGGTCGACCGTTTTCGAGTGACAGTATGTCACCGTGGCCGACTCGTTTAAAAACAGCATCCCGACAGGTTTCCCGACGATTTGGCTGCGACCGACGACGACGACGTGTTTACCGACGAGGTCAGTCTGTGTCTTGACGAGATGGAGAATTCCGTGCGGCGTGCACGGCAACAGTGTCTCGAGACCGAGCATCATCTTCCCGACGTTGGTCGGATGGAACCCATCCACATCCTTGTCTGGCGAGATGCGCATGATGACACGGTTCTCATCGATATGCTTCGGTAGCGGCAATTGAACGAGGATGCCATGGAGCTCGTCGTCCTCGTTCATCGAATCAATCAGTTCGAGCACTTCACGTTCCGAGATCGTCTCATCGAAACGAATCACTTGTGAATCGATCCCGATCTCAGCTGCTGCCCGTTCTTTACCCCGGACGTAGCTGTGGCTCGCCGGATCATCCCCGATTAAAATGACTTTCAGTTTCGGAACGATGCCGCGCGCACGAAGCGCACTGACCCGTTCTTTCAACGTTTCCCGATATGATGCTGCGATTTGTTTCCCGTCGATCACTACTGCCATCTCTCTCATCCCCCGTTATCTTAGGTTTCTCTGTAGTTGGTGTGGTGTCTTCTCTATTTGTATGACGCGTTTCTCTCTCTTCGTTTACGCTTTAATAATGTTGCCGAGGACGCCGTTGACGAGCTTGGCCGCTTCTTCGTCGGCGAACGACTTGGCGAGTTCGACCGCCTCGTTGATCGTCACTTTGTCCGGAATCGTCTCGACATAGAGCAACTCGTACGTCGCCATGCGGAGAATCGTCCGCTCGACGTTGCCGAGGCGATCGAGTCTCCAGTTTTTCAAGTTTTCGACGAGCAGTTCGTCAATTTCGTCTTTCTTTTCTAACGTCTCAACGACGAGTTGTTCGTAGAATGGATCCGAATCCATACCGTCGAGGGCGAATTCGATGGCCTCGTCCACCTTAAGTTTTGATACTTCGATTTGAAAAAGCGTTTGAATCGCTTTTTCTCGTGCTTCATGACGTTTCATTCAGATACTCTCCTTTTGCATGCTTTCATTGTGATAGTTTAGCATAAAGCCTCCATAAATTCAGTACAAAAAACCAGGAAGCCCAAATAATGTTCGGGCTTCCTGGTACGGTTCATTTTGTGAGCGTCATTTCTTTTTCGACAAATTTCGTGTCGAACGCGCCCGCTCGGAAACGTTCGTGCGCCATGACTTGTTGATGGAATGGAATCGTCGTATGAATGCCCGATACCGTGAACTCATCGAGCGCGCGAAGCATCTTCGCGATCGCCTCTTCCCGCGTCGGGGCATGGACGATCAACTTCGCCACCATCGAATCATAGAACGGCGGGATGACCGCGCCTGCGAACAGACCGCTGTCGACCCGGACACCCATACCGCCCGGCACGATGTACTGATCAATTTTCCCAGCCATCGGACGGAAGTCGGCAAACGGGTCCTCGGCGTTGATGCGGCACTCGATCGAGTGTCCGCTGAACGTGATGTCGGCTTGACTGATCGCGAGCGGATGACCGAGCGCGACCTCGAGTTGTGCTTGGACGAGGTCGAAGCCGGTGATCATCTCGGTGACCGGATGTTCGACTTGGATTCGCGTGTTCATTTCCATGAAATAGAACTCGTTCGACTCCGGGACGTAGATGAACTCGATCGTACCGGCACCAGAATAACGGATCGCTTTGGCCGCTTTCACGGCCGCATCTCCCATCGCTTGGCGCGTCGCCTCATCGATCGCCGGCGACGGTGCCTCCTCGATCAGCTTCTGCATCCGGCGCTGAATCGTACAATCACGTTCTCCGAGATGGATGACGTTGCCGTACTGGTCGGCGAGCACTTGCACCTCGACGTGGCGGAACGACTCGATGTACTTCTCGAGATAGACGTCGCCGTTGCCGAACGCCTGCTTCGCTTCTTTACGAGTATCCGTGAGCCCTTTGACAAGCTCTGTCTCATCATAGGCGACACGGATTCCGCGTCCTCCGCCTCCGGCCGTCGCTTTGATGATGACCGGATAACCGATTTCACGGGCGAGTTCGACCGCTTCCTCGTCGGTCACGACCCCACTCGATCCCGGAACGACCGGAACGCCCGACTCGATCATCGTTCGCTTCGCTTCGTCTTTAATGCCCATCTTCCGAATCGCATAACTGCTCGGTCCGACGAATTGGATGCCGCACGCCTCGCTCATCTCGGCGAATTCGGCGTTTTCGGCCAAAAAACCGTAACCCGGATGAATCATCGTCGCATCGACCGCACAAGCGACCGATAGGATGTTCGGGATATTCAAGTATGAGTCTTTGGACGGGTTCGGTCCGATGCAGTACGCCTCGTCGGCGAGACGGACGTGTAGCGCTTCACGGTCGGCCTCGGAGAAGACGGCGACCGTCGGAATGTTCAACTCTTTCGCGGCCCGGATGATCCGGACCGCAATTTCTCCACGGTTTGCAATGAGTAGTTTCATAGACACCTCACTTCACGCTGAAGAGCGCTTGACCATATTCGACTAAATCGCCGTCAGCGACGAGCATCTCGACGATTTCTCCGCTGATTTCCGCCTCGACGTCATTGAACAGCTTCATCGCTTCTAAAATACAGACCACTTGTCCAGCTTCGACGCGATCGCCGACTTGGACGTAGGCCTCCTTGTCCGGTGCCGGGCGCGAATAGAACGTCCCGACCATCGGCGACGTGATCGTCCGTAAGTTGCTCGGGGCCGCTTCCGGTGTGACTGCTTGCTCCGTTTGAGCGGCCGGTGTAGGTGCAGCGACCGGCGCCGCTTGGGCGGCTGGTGTATGATGGGCGGCGAGTTGCGGGGCCGCTTCTTTTTTCAATGATAGTTTAAATTCTGACGTCTCGAGCTCCAGCTCGTGGACCGACGTCTGATCGAGCATTGTGATCAGCTCTTTAATATGTTCGATTTGCATGAAATAACCCCCTGTTTATACCTGGTACTAATCTCTACTCTACTATAACTGGTCAGACCAGTGAATGCAACGACAAAAAAAGGGCCCATTCCGAAGAATGGACACCCTTTGCCTTACCCGTTATAGCGGCCCGTGAACTCGCCTGTGCGCGTGTCGACCGTTACTTTTTCGCCTGGCTCGATGAAGAGCGGCACTTGAATGATGTGGCCCGTTTCGACCGTCGCATTTTTCTTCACGTTCGATGCCGTGTCACCTTTGACGCCTGGATCGGCCTCGACAATCGTCAAGACGACCGTCGTCGGGAGCTCGATGCCGAGAATCTCGCCATCGTAGTCAGCGATGCTCACTTCCATGTTTTCAAGCATGTACGGGAGCGCCGCTTTCACTTGCTCGCCCGTGAGTTCGAGCTGCTCATACGACTCTGTGTCCATGAACACGTACGTGTCGCCCATCGGGTAGAGGTACTGCATACGTTTACGTTCGATGTGGGCACGCTCGATGCGCTCGCCGCCACGGAACGTCGTCTCTTGAATCGCCCCCGTGCGCAAGTTACGCATCTTCGTACGAACGAAAGCCGCGCCTTTACCCGGCTTGACGTGTTGGAATTCGATGACTTGCCAAATCGATCCGTCCGACGTTTTGACCGTTAAGCCTGTTTTTAAATCGTTAACTGATACCATGTTGATTTCCTCCTAAGATGAGCTGAGACTCAAGCCTCAATCGTAATTAACTCTTTTGGCGACTGCGTGAGACGGAAATTGCCAGTCTCAGTGATGACGATATCGTCCTCGATGCGACATCCGCCGATTCCGGCGATGTAGATGCCTGGTTCGACCGTGACGACCATCCCAGGTTCAAGCACCGTCTCCGAACGGAATGACAGCCCTGGCGCCTCATGGACTTCCATGCCGAGACCGTGTCCCGTCGAATGCCCAAAGTACTCACCATAACCGGCTTCTTTGATCACATCACGCGTCAACGCGTCCGCCTCGATTCCCGTGATCCCGGCTTTCGTGCCTTCGACACCCGCGAGTTGTGCGCGGAGTACCGTATCATAGATGTTGCGCAACTCGTCTGAGATCTCTCCGACGGCGAGCGTGCGCGTGATGTCCGAGCAGTACCCCTGATAGTAAGCCCCGAAGTCGAGTGTCACGAGTTCGCCTGCCTCGATGACCTTATCACTGGCCACACCGTGCGGCAATGCCGAGCGATGGCCCGATGCAACGATCATATCAAACGACGACGAGTCGGCTCCTTGAGCACGCATGAACATCTCGAGTTCATTCGCGACCTCTTTCTCTGTCCGGCCCGGGCGGATAAACGACTGGATATGGGTGAACGCCGCATCCGCAATCGCCGCAGCTTCCTTCATTATCTTAATCTCTGACTCATCCTTAATCAAGCGTAGCTTTTCGACGATGCCTGATGTCTCGACAAGTTCGGCGTTGACGTCTTTTTCATACGTCCGGAATTGCCCGACCGTCATGTCATCTTGCTCGATACCGAGACGTGCGACCGCTTCCCGGTCCACGACTTCTGCGACCGACTTGATGAGCGATGTCTTGTGTTCAATGATGTCGAACCCTTTCACTTGGCTCGCGGCCTGTTCCGTGTAGCGGAAGTCGGTGATGAAGCTCGCCGACTTTGGCGTGATCACAAGGACGCCACTCGACCCGGTGAACCCCGACAAGTAGCGGATGTTCTCCCGTTTCGTCACGAGCAATCCGTCAATTCCGTTCGCTTCTAGCTGAGCTTGCAGTTTGTTGACCCGTTCAATCATGTCGATTCCTCCAATGTTCGATCAGCGCCTGCAACGCGAGCGTGTAACTCGTCAACCCGAAGCCGCTGATGACGCCGAGACAGACGCCGGCGAGCTTGGATTCATGACGAAACGACTCTCGTGCATGCACGTTCGAGATATGTACTTCGACGACCGGGGCCTTGATGGCGGCGATGGCATCTCGAAGCGCGATTGACGTATGTGTATACGCCCCGGCGTTGAAGATGACCCCCGCATAATCGTACGCTTCGTGTAGCGCGTCGATCAGTTCGCCTTCATGGTTGGATTGGACGAACGTCAACTCGACGTCATCTGGCGCGGCGAGCAACAGCTCCGCCGTCAGTCCCTTCAACGAGACGTCACCATATACGTCCGGTTCACGTCTCCCGAGTAGATTCAAATTCGGCCCATTCAAGACGAGTATGTGCACAAGTCTTCCCCCCTGTTCGTCAAGTCGCCTCTATTGTAACAAATTTAACGGTTGTAGCGACAATTGACGTTCATGTGGTTTCGTTTTTTAGGTGAATCACGGTATAATTCAACTATATAACTGTAGGAATCGAGGAAATGCCATGAAAACTAAACCACTGATCCCCGTTGGAGGGCAAGCGCTTGTGGAAGGCGTCATGTTTCAAGGACGCGCCGAGAGTGCCTCGGCAATCCGCCGGAAGGACGGATCGATCGAGACGTTCGAGCAACCTCGCATCCTCGTCCCCTGGGTCCAATCGTTAAAGAAAGTCCCGTTCCTGCGCGGCGTGGTCGCCTTATACGAATCGCTCAAAAACGGTTCCGCCCACATGAACTTCGCCAGTGACCGCTATGACGTCGATCCGAGCGAGGACGAGGCGACGAAACCGGATGAGAAGAAACAGAACATCTTGATGGTCATCATGATCGCGGTCGTCGGGATCATCTCGTACGTGTTCGGCAAGCTGATTTTTAACGTCACACCGGCCCTGCTCGCCGCCATGTTCCAAAGCGTGCCCGCATTGTCCGGTCACGTGATTCAAAACCTCCTCGAAGGGGGAATAAAATTAGTATTGCTGCTCAGTTACCTCTATTTGATTTCCTTGACACCGCTCATTCGACGCGTGTTTCAATATCACGGCGCTGAACACAAGGTCATCAACTGTTATGAGTCCGGACGACCGATCACCGTCGACAACGTCCGCTCGAGCTCACGCCTCCACTATCGCTGTGGGTCAAGCTTCATCCTGTTCACCGTTTTCGTTGGCATCGGCGTCTATATGGTCGTCCCGATCGATCCGCTCTGGGTCCGACTCGTCAGCCGCATCGCCTTGTTACCGGTGGTCATCGGCATCTCGTTCGAGGTGCTCCAATTCACAAACCGTTTTCGTGAACATCGCTTCCTATCCGTCCTCGGCAAGCCGGGACTATCGCTACAGCTGTTGACGACGCGTGAACCAAACGATGAGCAAATCCGCGTCGCCATCGAGGCTTTCGAAACATGGGAACGTTCAGAACTAGGTCAACCGGCCGCGCAAAGAGAGGGATAAAGAGGAGGAAAGCACCATGATCAGACAAAGAATCGGTACGACCGCTGCCACGATCGTGTTCATCTTAGGCTTCATCGGAGTCGGACATATGCTCGCGACCGACCCCGGTCGCTTGTTCAGACAGTTGCTCTTCATCGGTATTTTCGGGTTAATCTTCTATGTGATTTACCGTGTGTTCATGGCTCCTAAAATCTCAGCCGAGGATATGCGGTACCGGAAGACCGCTCAGGCTTCCAAAAAACGGATGCAACGTCCCGGTGCGAACCCTAAAGTGAAACCGTCCGCGACGACGAAAAAGAAAGCGAAACCTGGTTCAAACGTGACGAAACTCTCGAAGCGCCCGGCTCGTTCGACGCATCGTAGCGACGCCCCTCACCTCACCGTCATCGAGGGGAAGAAAGGCAAGAAGAAAAAGAAAGCGAACATGTGAAAACGAACCAGATCGCCACGGGCGACCTGGTTCGTTTTTTGTCGTGATTCGGAAGTCAGTCCGTTTCGACGAAACCGATATACGGTAGATTGCGATACTGTTCGGCGTAGTCGATGCCGTACCCGATGACGAACTCATCCGGGATCTCGAAGCCGACGTAATCGGCGTCGAGCGTGACGAGTCGGCGGGCCGGCTTGTCGAGAAGTGTACAAATCTTCAATTGCCCCGGTTGATGTAACGTCATATGCTGACACAAGAATTTAAGCGTCTGTCCCGTGTCAATGATGTCTTCGATGATGACGACGTACTTCCCTTCGACATCGAGGTCTAAATCTTTCCGGAGTTGGACGTTCCCGCTCGAAGTCGATTTCTTCCCATAAGAAGACGTCGCCACCGTATCAAGTTGGACACTGCCCGTCATCTGTCTCATCAAATCAGCCGCAAAGACGAGCGACCCTTTCAAGACGGCCACGAGGACGATTGGTGTTCCGGCCGCATCCCGTTCGATTTGTTCAGCGAGTTCCGCCACGCGCTGTTTGATTTGTGCTTCGTCAAACAGTTTCCCTTTGATTTGAATATCCATCATGTCGGCGATTGTTCGCCGTCACCCCCTTATCATTCTTACCAGCACCCATTCTATCACAAAAACAAACCAAAAACAGACTAAAATTCAATTAAAACGCTTCATTGTTCGGTTCTAGAGGCGTTTTGATAAAAGAAGACCGCTCCCGAATCGATTCATCGGTCGCGGTCATCTAGACTCACTCATCGTCGTTCGTATTCAGTTCTTGAAACGCGCGAAACTGGGCCATCAGTTCGGGCTTATCTTCAAAAAATTCGACGAACTGGGTCATGCAGTCAAGCGTGTTCGAGCTCAAATGGTGCTCGATCCCTTCGACGTCTTCGTAGACATGGGCCTCGTCGACACCGATCAAACGTAAAAATGATTCGAGCATCGCATGACGCTCGACGAGTCGTTTCCCGATTTTTTGACCTTTTTTCGTCAACATGAGTCCTCTATATTTCTCATAAATCAAATAGTCTTCCCGGTCGAGCTTTTGCACCATTTTCGTGACAGAGGAGGGATGCACCCCTAAATGTTCGGCGATATCGGACACGCGGGCGTATCCTTTCTCGACCATTAGCAAATAAATTCGTTCTAAGTAATCTTCCATACTCGGTGTCGGCATGGGCGTAGCCTCCCCTTATGTTCCGTTCTGCAACCTCTATTTTAACGCAACCACCTAGAAACCGAAAGCAGAACGGGTAAATCCATCAGTCAATCATTGTCTCATGACCTTAAATTCTTTATAATGGATGTTGGTGAAACTTAATAGAGAAAGGGAGAACATCAATGGGAATCGAAACTATCCTCGTCATCATCCTATGGGCTGCGCTCATCGCATACATCGTCTGGCGTTTCTTGCCGGCACGCGGTTTGAAGAAAATGAAACAAGAAGAGTTTCGTGCGTCGCTCCGTAAAGGACAATTGATCGACGTCCGTGAACCGAACGAGTATAAGGGAGGCCACATCGTCGGCGCCCGTAACATCCCGGTCGGCCAATTGAAACTACGCATGAAAGAACTTCGCAAAGATCAGCCGATCCTCATGTATTGCCAAGGCAAGTCGCGTTCGAACCAGGCGGCCAAATTGCTTATGAAAAATGGTTATACCGACATTTACATGCTCGATGGCGGCTTCAAAAACTGGAAAGGGAAAGTCAAGAAAGACTGACCTGCCCACCACGTCCACTCCTCACTCCGAGGAGGGACGTTTTTTATTTCCAGAAAAATACCCGCTCACGAATAGTGAGCGGGTTCGGATTCAATTGATTGACGACGGTTGGCGTCGTTCGTATTTGAGCACTGGTTTCCGAGCCGCAAGCGTCTCGTCCAGGCGTTTGACGACCGTCGTATGCGGGGCCGTCTGAACGATTTCCGGATTCTCTTCCGCCTCTTTGACGATTTGGAGCATCGCATCGCAGAAGGCATCGAGCGTCTCTTTCGACTCCGTCTCCGTCGGTTCGACCATGATGCACTCCTCGACGTTGAGCGGGAAGTAAATCGTCGGTGGGTGATAACCGAAATCGAGCAAGCGTTTGGCGATATCGAGCGTCCGAACGCCGAGTGCTTTCTGACGTTTTCCAGACAAGACGAACTCATGCTTGCAGAACGTGTCATACGGCACATCGAACGCATCTTTCAAGCGGGCGAACATATAGTTGGCGTTCAATACCGCTTCGCGTGAGACGCGCGTCAACCCTTCCGCACCCATCGTCTTGATGTAGCTATAAGCCCGAACGTTGATCCCGAAGTTGCCATAGAACGGTTTGATGCGACCAATCGATTGCGGGCGATCATAATCGAGCGTGAAGCCAGACTCAGAGCGGCGCGCGATTGGCGTCGGCAAGTACGGAATCAAATCGCGTTTCACCCCGACCGGACCAGAACCCGGACCGCCACCGCCGTGCGGCCCTGTGAACGTTTTGTGCAAGTTCAAGTGGACGACGTCGAAGCCCATATCCCCAGGACGGGCGATGCCTAGAATCGCGTTCGAGTTAGCGCCGTCGTAATACAGTTTGCCGCCGGCCTCGTGCACGACTTTGGCGATCTCTAAAATATCAGCCTCGAACAAACCGAGCGTGTTCGGGTTCGTCAGCATGAGCGCTGCCGTATCCGTCCCGACTTTCGCTTTCAAATCCTCCAAATCGACGAGCCCGCGCTCATCCGACTTGACCGTCACCGTCTCGAAACCGGCGACGACGGCCGAGGCCGGGTTCGTTCCGTGTGCCGAATCAGGCACGAGTACTTTCGTCCGTTCCATATCACCGTTGTGATGGTGGAACGCCTTGATGAGCATGAGACCGGTCCATTCCCCATGGGCCCCGGCTGCAGGTTGCAGGGTCACTTCATCCATGCCAGTGATCTCAGCAAGTTGTTCTTGCAGATCGACCATGAGCTCGAGCGCCCCTTGAATCGACTCGACCGGCTGCAACGGGTGAATATGGGCGAAGCCAGGAAGTCGGGCCATGTCTTCATTCACTTTCGGGTTATATTTCATCGTGCACGAACCGAGCGGATAGAAACCGGAGTCGACTCCGTGGTTACGTGTCGAGAGCGACGTGTAATGGCGTACGACATCGAGTTCAGACACTTCTGGCAGTTCGGCCGCCTCTTGTCGAACCATCGAAGCCGGCAAGAGCGTCTCCAAATCGACTTCTGGTACCGTCGGCGTCGGCAAATTGTAGCCAGTCCGCCCCTCACGTGACACCTCAAAGATAAGCGTTTGTTCGTGTTGCATCAGTTCATCCCCCCAACCACTTCAACAAATAAATCGATTTCTTCTTTCGTTCGAAGCTCCGTCGCACAGAGCAACATCTGGGTCTGACGGTCCGTTTCATACGTCCCGAGCGGCAAACCACCGATGATACCATTGTCGAGCAGGTGACGCGATACTTGCTCCGCATCGATTCCGAAGTCGACGACGAACTCGTTGAACATCGGTCCTTCATCGATAACCGTATAGCCGGCCGCTTTGAGCGTTTCTTTCATGTAATGGGCCGTTTGCATGTTACGGACGGCCATGTCACGAATCCCGTACTTCCCGAGGGCAGACATCGTGATTGATGCCGCGAGCGCATTGAGCGCCTGGTTCGAGCAGATGTTTGACGTCGCTTTGTCACGACGGATGTGTTGTTCCCGCGCCTGAAGCGTCAAGACGAAGCCGCGCTTGCCATCCTCATCGACCGTCTGTCCGACGAGACGACCCGGAAGTTTACGCATGAGTGCTTGTTTGACGGCGAAGTATCCACATGACGGGCCGCCGAAGCTTTGCGGAATCCCGAACGGTTGGGCGTCACCGACCGTGATGTCGGCCCCGAGCGCACCCGGCGACTCCAAAATCCCGAGCGCGAGCGGATTGCTCGAGACGACGAACAAGGCGCCGGCGTCGTGCGCTGCTTTCGCGAGGGCTGACAAGTCCTCGACGCGTCCATAAAAGTTCGGATATTGGACGACGAGGCACGAGGCGTCCGTCAAATCGATGTCTGTCACGTCGGTCAATCCCGCGTTAACGTCCGTATATTCGACCGTGAGCCCTGGCCCACCGGCATACGTCCGGATGACGTCCTTCGCTTCCGGATGGACCGCTCCCGAGACGACGACACGTTTTTTCTTCGTATGGGCACTCGCGAGATACGTTGCTTCAGCAAGGGCTGTGATGCCGTCGTACATCGACGAGTTGGCCACGTCCATGCCCGTCAATTCGCAAATCATCGTCTGGAACTCGAACATCGCTTGGAGTTCACCTTGCGAGATTTCCGGCTGATACGGCGTATAGGCTGTATAGAACTCGGAACGGAGAAGCATGTGGTTCATGACGCTCGGAGAAAGGTGATCGTACATTCCGGCCCCGAGGAAACTCGGGGTCGATTTCGTGTGCACGTTCTTCTCGGCGAGCTTCGTCATATGACGAACGAGGTCAACTTCCGGAAGCGGCGCACCGATGGCCGCTAAAGAAGCCGTCTCCCGGAGCGATGCTGGAATATCCTCGAGTAGGTTTTCAATCGACTCGACGCCGATCGTCTGCAACATGTCACGCTCATCTTGCTCTGTCATCGGTAAATAACGAAACTCCATTCTGTTCATGCTGAATCCCCCTGTTTCATTTACGTTTATAAAACGGTGTCGGTACACGTTCGGCTTCTATTTTTTTCCCCCGAACTTCAACGATAAAGTGTGTCGCCTCCGCGAAACGACGGTCGACACGCGCCCAGGCGATCGACTCGTTCACCGTCGGCGGCATCGTGCCGGTCGTGACGACACCGATCGTCTCCCCGTCAACTTCGACCGTCGCCCCTTGACGGGCGATGCCGCGCCCGAGCAAGCGTAAGCCGATTAAGCGGCGCGGGATGTCTTCTTTTTGCTTCACGAGGGCATCCTTGCCGATGAAATCGGTATCGAGTTTGACGGCAAAGTTCAAGTTCGCCTCGAACGGCGTGACCGTCTCATCGAGCTCGTGCCCGTATAATGGCAAGCATGCCTCGAAACGGAGCGTATCGCGGGCCCCGAGCCCGCATGGCGTGACGCCTTCAGCTTCTAACGCTGACCAGATTGCGGCTACGTCTTCGGCGCGGGCATACAATTCAAACCCGTCCTCCCCCGTATAGCCACTGCGTGAAACGATGGTCGACACGCCGGCCACGTCGCCGGTCATGAACCGGAAAAACTTGATGTTGGCCAGCGGCAAATCCGTCAAACGGCCGAGCACGTGTTCGGCCATCGGTCCTTGAATCGCGATTTGACCATAGGCGTCGGACTCATCGGTCACCGCGACGTCACCAGTCACATACTGACGAACGTGGGCCACGTCTTTTTCGATGTTCGAGGCGTTGACGACGAGCCAAAACGCATCTTCATCGAGTCGATAGACGAGCAAATCATCGACGACACCGCCGTTAGGCAAACAGAACAAGTTGTATTGGGCCTGACCAATCTGTAATTTCGAGACGTCATTCGTGACGAGACGTTGCACGCTCTCGAGCGCATCCGGACCTTCGACCCGAATCTCCCCCATATGCGACACATCGAACATGCCGACCTCGTTACGCACCGCCTGATGTTCTTCTTTAATCGATGAGAACATGATCGGCATCTCAAACCCCGCAAAATCCACCATCTTCGCCTTTACGGAAATCAAATCATACAAAGGCGTACGTTTTAACGATACTTTCTCCATATTATCCCCCAATCCCGAACGTTAATAATGCAATGCGTGAAATATTTCGTTTTCTATTCCACTTTATCAATTTTTTATGGCTATGCCTAGCTAAAATGGGCAAAAATAAAGAGGATGGAAAACGAAAACGTTTTCATCCTCATTATTTCATATTTTGGTCTCAGTGGAAACGTCTGGGCGTTCGACTCCAGCTGTCCGCTTAATTTCTTTTGTCAGTCCGATCGTCGCTTGCTTAAGCTCCATCGTCTCGTCTTTCACGTTAACGGAATAGGCCTTCATCTGCTTCACAGAGGCGTTGACCGCATCGACGTGTTGCTTGATTTCATTGACGAGACCTTGGATGACGTTCGCACGAATCTGGAAACGTTCCGTCAAACGGGTGACCCGCCGCACGTCCGTCTTCATCTTGTTACGGTACAATAAGAACCCATACAAACCGAGCCCGACTAGTGCGAGCACAATGATGCCGAGATTGATCCAAATCATGTATCTTCCTCCTTCAACCGATATAAGGTATGCGCGATTGCTTCTGTGCTGAGCGAGGCGTCAAGCACGTGATCGGCACGCGCGTAGAGCGGCCGCCGACGTTCGTACAACGCTTCGACGGCCGCCTTGCCGTGGCGCACGAGAGGCCGGTCCGAGTCTTTGATTCGGTCCCAACACATCTCATACGGTAGATCAAGTGCGATGACGACACCGTTTTCGCGCATCCAATCGAGATTTTCGTCTCGTTCGACGATTCCGCCGCCTGTCACGATATAGGCAGCGCTCGCCTGTCGCAAAATCTCACTTTCTTGCAGGCGAAACGCTTCCTCCCCGTAACGGTCAAAATATGCGGGGATGTCCATTTGGACGTCCATTTCGAACAGCTCATCCAAATCGACGACGTGATTCGATTTTTCAAGATATCGTTTTAAGCTTGATTTACCTGTACCCATAAACCCGATGATGTAAAACGGTTTAGTCATCGAAATAAATCACCTCTTTATGTCGTTCTCCGGTCTCAAGGCGAATCTCGACCTCGACCGTCCCGCTGCCGAGCGGTCGACAGTTAATCGTCCCGGTCGGTTTTGTCACCGTGACGGCGGACGGACCACAGGACCGTTTGGCGACCATGACGTGTGATTCGAAGCGGATCGCCAAAATATCGAGCGCCAGTCGGTCGGTCGTTCGTTCCATATCAGTATACCAAAACATCGCTCCGCCGAGTAACCACGTCAACACGATTAACGTCGACATCACAAAGTATCCGCGCGCATGCACATCACGCTCTTCTCGCGGGGGCCGGTCGCGTCGGTCCACCTGATGCGAAAACCCTCTCCTACCGGTTCGACCTGATACGTCTCGATTCCTCTTAAAAATAGTAAATTCCCTCCCTCGTCTCCGACCATGACCAAATTGCGATTGATCTGTTTGAGCGTCCACGACCACGTTGTGTCGTCCGGGCGCACGTATGTGCCGACAAGACGTCCCGATTCGACAACGCAATCCCGGCTATCGAAAAGTTTTCGCACGATCAGTTGGGGCGTCGTCGGCACCATGTCACGTGGTTGCTCATAAAACGCCTGGCCGAGTGCCAACAAGTGAACCGTGAGTCCAACGAACAGCGGGATCAAGAGCAACGTGAAGCTCACTTCAAGTAACGTGAACCCCCGCTCAAAGCGTCGGGAGACATAGGTCACCATCACAGATTTCTGTGCGTCCGCTCGGTTCGACCGCATCGTGCAACACCTCCCCTTGAAGCCGCTCATAACGCCGAACGGTCGTTTCGAGACGGTCGACCCGGTCCGTCGCGCCCTCGACAAAAGGTGCCACGACCCCGACCCACGCCAGGAGGAGCGCCAGGCTAAGGCAGATTTCCCAAAACGTGATACCTTGCTCATCGCCCTTCAACGCGAAGCACCTCCGGCTCATACGTCCCCATTCTAAACTTCAACGTCACCATCGTCGGTCCCGTATAAAACTTCCACTGCCCTGCATACGTCGCCGCTGTACGTGAGAAGACGATCTCACTCGTGGCCGGGAGACTCATCTCGACCCCATCGGGTACAACACGCGATGCGATCGGCGTCATCCCACAGGCGATTTGATAGCGCCGTTCTTTTATGTACCACCGTAGACGCGGCACACATGATTCATCGGCGGCGACGTATGGATATTGGCCAACCTCGTTGATGTCGCTCACAAGTGCCTCGGTGAAATCAAACAAGGCCAATCGATCCATCGAACGGACGACCGGGGTCGTCATCAACAGCAGGAGCGACAAGATGACGAGGACGGATGCCATCTCGACGAACGTATATCCGTCTTGCCTCATTGTTTTGTCAACGTACCGGTCGTCGGGGCGTACGTGTAGACCATCGATTGACAACTATACTCGAGCGGACTCTCCGTCGAGGCCCGTTCGATGACCGCCAACGTCTCCGGATAGGATTTGTGTTCCGCATAATATAAGTTGATTTCCGACTCGACAATGCGCACACTCCCTTCACAACTGACACTGTCTGCCCGGGATTTCCCGTCTGACATCGAGGGAACGAGCAGTAACAGTAAAACCGAGATGATGAGTAGGACGGCAGCCATTTCGACGAGCGTGAACCCTTGTTCTGATTTGAATCGTGTCATGTTGTTGTTCCTCCTTGTTATAGTTGGGCCATGATCAATTTGACCGGCAAATAAATCGTGTAAAAAATCATTGTCACCATCATCGTCAAAAATCCGTATAATACCGGCTCGGCCTTGGTGATCAGTTGTTTCCAATACAATTCCATCTCTTCAAACACGAGATCACGATGCAACGTCATGATCGACCCCAGCTCACCACTCACCGTACCGACGCCGAAGAGACTGACGACCTCATGCTCGAGCAACCGTTCTTGCCGGGCCGCCTCTTCGAGTTCAAGACCGTCCGACATACGCTCATGGATCCGTCTCGCGATGGCCGCGACTTCCCCGTCACCCCGAGACAAACGCTCGATGATATGACGGACCGAACCTTGCCCTTCACTTAAGAGCGAGAGCTCACTGACGAACAAATACGTGACGTACAGCCGCCTGCCTCGTTCGACGACACGTAGCGGCACGAGCCGGCCGCGTCTCCCGTTCCAGTAGAGGGCCGCCCCGGTCACGAGCAAGCCGATGAATAGACCCGGGAAAAACCAACGGGACAACAGAATTGCGTTTATCCCATCTAGCGCCTCGACGTCCACCATCGACAGCAATTTCGGGAAAATATAGAGCGCATAAATCGCCCCGAGTCCGAGCAGCATCGTCAAAATCACGAGCGGATACCGCGCTAGCTGCTTGAGCTCTTGCTGCAGGTTTCGGCGCATCGTCGACAAGACGAGCACTTGCTCGAGCCCTTCTAAAAAGTGATGGCCCCGCTCCGCCGTGACGAGCATCTCACGCATTCTTGGGTCGGTGACGAGTCCCGAGAACACTTCGGCGAGCGGCCGACCTTGCTCGAGTTGAAGCCGCATGTCCCGAATCACTTGTTTTGCTCTGCCTCGTTCATGAAGCTCAAGTGTTTCGAACGTCTTTTTCAATCCGACACCACGGGCCTGCAGCCTGAGAAAGCGACGGATCGTGAATAAGTCTTTACTCATCTGGTCTCGGACCATGAACAGCTCACCTCCTCTTCGCGGTGCAGGATGCACCAATGACGGGCGACCTCCATCTTGCCGACGAGCTGTTCGAGCCGATGTTCGCCGTCCTCGACACTCGCCGTGTGGAACGTCGCGATCGTCAAATGGCCACTGAGCGCCGCGTCGTGTGCCACCCGCAACTCCTCGCTCGTTCGGATCTCTCCGATGACGATGACGTCTGGGTCGGCCCGAAGTGTCTCTTTCAATAGACTGCGATGGTCAAGTCCTGCTTTCGGGTTGACCTCGAGTTGAATCACTCCCGGCACCTGCTTCTCCGGAGGGTTCTCGATCGTCACGATTCGGCGGCCGCCCAAACTTTGCAAAAATGCGTAGAGGACCGTCGTCTTACCTGCCCCCGTCGCGCCGCCAATCAATAACAATCCCTGCCGGAGCATAGCCAACTTCAAAAAGCGGTTCACATCCTCATCGTCTAGCAACTCGGACAACTGAAACGAGGCGTTCGGGAGTCGCCACGACATAAGCGTATGGTCGAATGAAGGTAAAAACGTGACCCGGATCGCGTCCTCCGTCCCGACGTACATACCAGACTGAGGCACGCGATGATCCGTTTCCGTTAGCGAGCACCAATATTTCATATGTAACGTCAACCGTTCGTAGTCAAACTGTGTCATCGACTCCAGTCGATGCAAGAGCGTCCCGTGGCGAACTTGAATCATCACCTCGTCTCCGTATGGCATAAAATGGACATCGCTCGCATTCAAATTTCGCGCCGCTCCCACGACACGCTCGATCACTCGTTTCATCTCCACCACCTCAATAAGAGCATAAAAAAAAGCCCACTCCTTGGAAAGTGGACTTGTGTCAGGATACGTTTGCAGTTGTTGATTCGAAACGACGGGCATACGCCTCGATTGTCGCTTTGTCATAGCCGACAATGACTTCGTTGCCATCCGTCAAGATTGGACGTTTCAATAGTTTCGGGTTGTCGCTCATCAATTTGAGCAATTCACTTAGCTTCAAATCTTCGACGTCGATGTCGAGTTGTTTGAACGCCTGACTTCTCGTCGCAAGAAGCGAGTCGACACCGTTTTCACTGAGCGCTAACAGCGTCATCAACTCATCTACCGTCGGGGCGTTCCGGAAGATATGGCGCTCGCTCACCTCGAGGTGTTGCTCTTGTAAAAACGCTTTCGTCTTACGGCACGAGGTACAGCTCGGATACGTATAGAACATCAATTCATTTGCCATTTTAATACCTCCTTTGAAGTTGAGAACCAATTCGTTCGATGTGTGTAAATCGATTATACAACCTTATACCCGTTTTGTACATAGTTTGTACAAGTTTTTTAATTTTTTGTACAAGTTTGTGCAACCTAATTATTTCACATATTTTTCACGATTATTTTGCTCAATTCACACGTTTCCATAGCATTTTTCTGAATGTGTTGGTAAAATAGTGAATGAGAATGGAATAATGCACGTATGGGGGGATTAACATGGCGAGAATGTTCCGTGTCCTAGGCTTTTGGACTGGGTTGATCGCGGCGCTTGCTTTCGTAGGCGCACTCGGTGGAGATCAAAGCAGTAGCGAACATAGTGGTGACTTCGTCGTAATGGGTCTTGTCTTTTTAGCTCAAACTATTTTCTTCGTCGCACTAGGCTACTTGAAACTCACTGAAAAAACGTATGTGTACGTGTTCGGCGCATATTTGACTGTCTTCTTCGTCGTCTTCACGTATTGGAGTAACTTCCAAATGTAAAAAAAAGATTGTCTCCTCGTGAGACAATCTTTTTTTGATTCATCGCTCGAAAAATGGATTCGTCCGAATTTCGGCCTCGAGCGTCGTCTTCGGCCCATGTCCGGAATAGAGCACGGTCTCGCCTGGTAACAGCTGTCGCATCCGATCGATCGATCCGAGCAAAGTGGCCTGGTCGCCACCGTATAAATCGGTCCGTCCGACCGACTGTTTGAAAATCAAATCCCCACAGAAGGCGATGCGTTCCGTCGGGATGTGGAGCGTGACGCTGCCCGGCGAATGACCAGGCGTGTGATGCAACTCAATCGTGAAGGCACCGATTTCGAGCGTTTTACCTTGATAGACCCGTTCGGCTGGACGCATCGATGCGCTCGGCAGATGGAACTTCGCCGCCCCGTTCTTCTCGTCGTCCATCAGCCACGTCCGTTCCGCTTCATGGACGTACACCGGTACGGCGTAACGATCACGAAGGGCATCGATGCCACCGATATGATCGAAATGGGCGTGTGTCAACAAGATGGCGTTCAAGCCACCGAAGCGTTCGACCGCCTCAAAGAATTTCGGATCGTCCGTACCTGGGTCGACGATGAGGACCGTCCCGTCTTTCTCGAGCACGTATCCGTTCTCTTGGGCCAAGCCCGATGTGATTTTTACAATATTCATTCAGAACACCTCCACATCCCATTCTAATCGATATTGTGGCAAAATTGTAGCGGAGGCTTTCTTTGCTCGACAGCGTGTACATTATCGGATAAAATAATAATGATATTTCAGTGAAATTTTTATGAATTTCATGACGTATAATAAAGGGGGAACTCGTCATGCATTTGTATGAACCATTTGGATGGATCTCGCTCATCGTTGCACTCGTTGCAATCTGGGGAATGGCCCGTTCGTTTAAGAAACGCCAATTCTTTCCACTGGCTTTCGCCGCGGTCACTGTACTCGTATTTGGATTTTTCGGCGTCGCGACATTGATTTACGGTGGAATCCCAGGCTAATGAGCATGAAGACGACCTCGGTCGTCTTTTTTTGTATAACAAACAGCGCCGTCCCGGCTAAGCCGGGACGGCGCTGTTGCTTACTGTTCGGTCTGTTCTTTAAAACGAAGCAGATCCGAATAAATCAAGTCATCATTCATTTGGAGAATCTTCTCTGCTTCTTCACTATCCGGTCCACAAAGTGAAACGTCCTCAACGACTTCACCACTCGAGGCGTCATAGCATGTCGATTGCGTCCAGACATACTCCTCAGTGATAACGGTGCCGTCACGGAAGATGGCGCGGCTCGTCCGGTCTTCCGATAACAAGTCGCTACCGAATCCGACCGTGTCCGACGTGTCGATTCCGAGCAAGTGAAGGATCGTCGGTTTCATGTCGACATGACTGCCGATCGTGTCATGTACTTCGCCCTTGGCTTGTCCCGGTAAGTGGACCGCGAACGGGACCGCTTGGAGCTTGGCGACGTCGTATGGCGTCAACTCGTCTTTCCCGAGCAGGTCGGCCATCGCGTCGTTATGGTTCGTCGAGATGCCGTAATGGTCACCGTAGACGACGAAGATCGTGTCATCCCACATACCGTTCGCCTTCAACTCATCGATGAACAACCCGAGCGCGTAATCCTGATACGCGAGCGCCTGCGGGAAGTTGTTGAGCGTCGTCGAGTTCGTCTCGAATTTCGGGACGAGCTCATAGTCTTCGCTCGGCATCGTGTACGGGAAGTGGTTCGTGAGCGTGATGAACTTCGCGTAGAACGGCTCCGGCAACTCTTCGAGCATCGGGATCGACTGTTCGAAGAAACTGTCGTCGAGAAGTCCCCACTCCGTCATATCCTCGGGGTTCCCGAGGTCATAACTTTTCTCGTCGAAGAATTGATCGACGCCGATATTTTTATACATCAAGTCCCGGTTCCAGAACGACTTGTTGTTGGCGTGGAACACGGCCGAGTAGTAGTTGTCTTCCTTGATCAATTCAGGAAGCGCCTGATACTCGTTGTCGGCGTTCGTGAAGTAGACGGCACCGCGCGGGAGGCCGTAGAGCGAGTTATCGAGTGCGAACTCGGCGTCTGACGTCTTCCCTTGTCCGACCGTATGGTAATAATTCGGCCAGTAGTGTGACTCTTCGATCAATTTGTTCAAGTTCGGCGTGATGTATTCGCCGTTCGAGGCCTTCATGTTGTGCGTGAAGTTTTGGGCCGACTCGAACGAGACGACGATCACATTTTTGCCTTTATATTTCCCGAAGTAGTCCGGGTTCGGTGCCGCGTAATGTTGACGGGTATATTGCTCAACTTTCGCCAGTTCCGATCCATCGGCCATCGCTTTCTGGGCCGATGTCTTCGTTTGAAGCATCGCGTCATAGACGTGGAAGTTGAACGTCCCAATATTTTTGACCAACAGCTCCCGGTCGAACGAACGTGTCAATAGTTCAGGGCGTTCCGTTTCGGCGAGCGATAAGTTGAACAAGAAAACGACGACCGCTGTTGCGAACGTCACGAGCGCTCTCTGATGAGAGGCCGCCGTCGCCTTCGCATTGATGCGCCGTAAGATGAACGGCAAGGCGAGCACATCCCCGAGGATGATCAAGTCCTTCCATTCCAACAATGAGGTGAACGAGGTCGACAACGTCTCCATGTTCGAAGGTTGCAAGATGACCGGCATCGTCAAGTAGTCGGTGAACTCGCGGTAATAGACGGCGTCAGCGAACAAGATGAATGACGCCGCGGCATAGAGCATGTACAATACCCACTTCTGCTTATTTCCTTTAAAGAAGAAACTAAAGGCGAATAAGAATAGTGTGGAGCTGATCGGGCTGATCAGCAAGATGAATGCCTGGGCGGTGTTTTCAATCGGGATATTGAAGAAAAATTGGTAAACTACGTACGTCTTCGTCCAAAGTAATAGCGTGAAAATCCAAAATAACCGATATTCTTGAAACGAAGCGCGGACCGTATCATTCAGTCGCATAGTAAGCTTCGAAAAGCTCTGAGATGACTTCATCTGACGGCCTCCTCCTCTGTTCAACGGGCGACGAGATCAAACGAACTCGCTCCCCCTATTTTTTTATAAGTTCAATTGGCTTGTTATCCATTTCACGTACGATAACAGTCCGGTATCAAGTCCAAATCTTACCCCTTTTTTAACAAAAAATCAACTCTGTCATTACAAATTTTACATTATCCCATACCCGTTCCATATGAAAAACACGCCTGCGTCAAGACGCAGGCGTGCATGGACAATTATTAGACACGGGTTGGCAAGAAATGTTTGCGGGCGAGCCAAGCACACCCGATGACACCGGCGTCGTTCTCGAGTTCCGCAATTTTGAACGTGGTCGAGGCGTAGACGCGTTCGAGGGCGAACCGTTTGAACTGCTCATCGAGCGGTTCAAGGAGCGCTTCACGCGCTTTCGAGACCCCTCCTCCGATGACGATCATCTTTGGATTCAACGTGTTGGCGATATTTGAAATCGTTAGGCCGAGATATTCGGTCATCTCTTCGACGACTTCTGTGGCGACGGGATCGTTCGCCTTGAACGCTTCAAACACGTCACGTGCCGTCACTTCTTTCAACTCGTTCAACGACGTCGTCCGATTTTTTCGTTTTTGGAGCGCCAAGCGGGCGACACCTGTCGCCGAAGCGATCGTCTCGATGCAACCTTTGCGTCCGCAACCGCACATGACGGCTTTCGACTCGTCACGTTCAACAGTGATGTGACCAATCTCTCCAGCCATCCCTGCTGCCCCGTGGACGATGTTTCCATTCGTGATGACACCGCCACCGACGCCCGTGCCGAGTGTAATGGCAAGGAGTTCTGACGCGCCTTCACCGGCACCTTTCCACATCTCACCGAGTGCGGCGGCGTTCGCGTCGTTCTCTAGGACGGCCGGCAATCCCACGGCTTTCTCAAACTCGCTGACGAGCGCAAAGTATTTCCAACCGATGTTCGGCGAGTATTCGACGACACCCTCGGAGAAGTTGATGAATCCAGGTGCCCCGATTCCCGCACCGGCGAACTCCTCTTTCGCTTTGCCCGATTTTTCTAGATAAGCCTCGAATGAAGCAGCGATATCAGTCGGAATATGTACCCCGTTTTCTCGAATGTCCGTCGTGATCTCCCATTTGTCAGAAATGATCCCGTTCATATCTAAGACGGCCATTTTCACCGTCGTGCCACCAATGTCGATTCCTAATAACCACTTCATCTGTTCCACTCCTCATCTCGATTAAATCGCTTTCATCCCATAGTTTACACTATTAAACCCCTAGTGCAAACCTTTGCACTAGGGGTTTTTCTGTCAATCTATTGAATTTTTCAATTCATGCGTCAAAATGATCTTGGCCGTGTCATACTCTCGTTGTTCAATCATCCCGCCGGCATGCAACTCGTCGAGTTCCATCATCATGAGGCCAATCTCGGCATCGCGTTCGCCGATATAAATGATCGTCCCGAATGATTTCAAGAATTGTTGGACATCATAAAAATTTCTCATCGTCCGTCTCCCATCGTCGTGAGCACGTAACGATAGAGCAGTTCCCGTGTCGCCTCGAGCGATTTTGTATGCGTCCGCTCATAGCTATGGCTCGACTCGATGCCTGGTCCGAGGAGTGCATGGCGTACATCGTAGCCGGCACTGATTGCTGCCGAGGCGTCGGATCCATAATACGGATAAATATCGACTTTATGGGCGATACCGTGTTCCCGGCACAACGCGGTGAACTGACGGCGTAATCCGAGATCGTACGGACCTGATGAATCTTTCGCGCATATTGAAACCGTATATTCGTCCGAGTGCTGGCCGTCCCCGAGCGCCCCCATATCGACGGCGATATATTCGGTCACCGCCTCCGGGATCCCGGCATTGCCCCCGAACCCGACCTCTTCATAGTTGGAGATCAAGTAATGGACCGGATGTGGCAAGTCGGCGCCGACGAGGTCTTTTGCCAAGTCGAGCAAAATGGCGACGGACGCCTTGTCGTCGAGGTGTCGAGATTTGATATAACCCGCGTTCGTCTGGCGAAAGCGTGGATCGAACGAGACAAAGTCCCCGACCTCGATGCCCAGGGCACGCACGTCTTCAGCCGAATGAACGTCAGCGTCCAGTCGTACCTCGATATTTGATGCCGTCCGTTCGGCACTGTTCGTGTCTTTATACACATGGACGCTTGATTGATGGATAAGAATCGTTCCTTCGACAGGTTCACCGGCCTCCGCATGGACCAAACAGTTCTCCCCTTCAATGGCGGTCCAGGCGTAGCCGCCGACTTGTGTCAACCGTAGACGGCCACTCGGCAAAATCTCTTTCACCATCGCCCCGAGCGTGTCGACGTGAGCCGTCAACAGGCGCGCCCGATCCGATTTCCCGTCAAACGTCGCAAGGAGCGCTCCTTTATTCAAGCGTTTCGTGGCGACGCCGAGATTCGTGAGTTCTTGCTCCACGAAGCCAATCGCCTCATCCGTCATGCCGGACGGACTCGGAATTTCAACCAGTTGCTTCAACGTATTAATCATATCCTTACTCCTTTGTCATCGATTATAGCCGAACCAGAATAACGCTCCAGATGCCACGAGTACGATCACCGCAAACAACAGGCGGCGCTTCTTCGTATGCTCATCCGGCAAGCCGACCACTCCCGCCATCAGAAAACCCCCGACCAGCCCCCCCGCATGTGCGGAATGGTCCAAACTAGCGCCAAGGACGAAAGCGAGTCCTACGTTTAATCCTAACATAATAAACAGCGGCGGACCGAGCGTCTTCATAAATAAGGAACGGTCTCGGAGGCCAAAATAGAGGAGTGCCCCGACGAGCCCGAACAGCGCCCCCGATGCCCCGGCCGATATGGCTTCACTGAACGCGTAAGAGGCGACTGTGGCGATGACGCCGGCTAACAAATAAATGGTGACGAAGCGTGACGAACCGTACATCCGTTCAACGAGCGGACCGAGCGACCAAAGCGCGAACATATTGATCGCGAAATGGAACCAGCCGATATGGAGAAACATCGGTGTGACCAGGCGCCACCATTCCCCTTCGTCGATGAGCGGATTCACTTTCGCTCCGAAGCGGATGAGCGTATTCGGGTCGAGCGTCGACCCGATCGATTCGGCGAACCACATGACAAGAAACGTCACGAACATGAGTCCATAGACGAATTGTGGTTTCCCGAAGGAGAACCGTTGCTTTAGTTCGTTCTTCCGTTGTTGATCGAGCGCGACGGCCCGTGGTCGGTACGACTCTTCTGTTTGCCCACACGGTCTCATGCCGAGCCTCACTTTCGCCGCGATCGGGAACGTGAGGGACGATAGGCGCTCCTCATCGACAAGCGAATCGCCGTAAATGTGGACGTGTAACTTCTCACGACCGATGCGGGCCAATCGAAACGAGTTCATGACCGCTTCGACGTCCATGCCAACATGGTTCGCCCAGGCTTTGTCTGTCCGTATGTAGAGGTGATAGACGTCCCCCGCTTTCGTGTCGAACAATAAAAGTGCCCGCGACGGCTCTAAGATGCCCTCGATGCGCCCTCCCGATTCGACCGCACGATATACGTCTTCCCAAAAACAAGCTGGCTCTGACATCGATGGTCACCTCCTTCTATACTTTTATTTTAAAGGAAATTATAGCTGGCGACAAAAGAGAGCCTCTATGCAACGTGTCGAGAAGAGCAGAAGACAAAAAAACCGTAGCGGCGTTAGCCGGCTACGGTGATGAGCGAAGGATTGCTCGGTTTTACAAGACAGGTTGCATCGTTTTCAAGAGCACTTCTGCCGAATGATGCATCTTTTGTTTTTCTTCTTCTGATAACTCGATTTCCACGACTTGACGGACACCTTGACGGTTGATGATCGCTGGTACACCGATGTGGATGTCGTTCAAACCGTACTCACCGTCCAAGTGCGCACCGACCGTCAATAACGTGTTCTCGTTGCGAAGCACGGCTTTGACAAGACGGAGGAGACCAAGACCGATGGCGTAGTACGTCGCCCCTTTACGTTCGATGATATGGTAGGCTGCGTCACGAACGTTGACATAGATATCTTCGAGGTCTTCCCATGTGTACTCGTCATTCTCTTCAAGCAACTGTTCGACCGATTTTCCGTAAATACGGGCGTTGCTCCATGCCGCGAACTCTGTGTCGCCATGCTCGCCCATAATGTAAGCGTGGCAGTTACGTGGATCGACGTTGAAGTAATCACCGAGCATGTAGCGAAGACGTGACGTATCGAGTACCGTTCCTGAACCGAACACCCGATGCTTCGGTAATCCTGAATATTTCCAAGCCAAGTGGGTCATGATGTCGACCGGGTTCGAGGCGATGATGATGATGCCATCAAAACCAGATGCCATGATGTCCCCAATCATCGACTTCATGATTTTGGCGTTCTTTTCGACGAGGTCGAGACGTGTTTCACCTGGTTTTTGCGGTGCGCCGGCAGTGATGACGACGATATCTGCTGCACCACAGTCTGTGTAGTCTCCTGCCCAGACGCGCATCGGTGAAGAGGCAAACGAGACACCGTGATTCAAGTCCATTGCTTCCCCTTCAGCTTTCGATTTGTTGATATCGATGATCACAAGTTCCTCACAGAGACTAGCTGTCGTCAATTGGTAAGCAAAGCTGGCACCGACCGCTCCGGCCCCGACGAGCGCGACGCGTGTTACTTTAGCATGATTTAATGTTTCCATATTGATTCTCCACCCTTCGAACAATCTGTTTCATGTTTTTGTTTTGTCTGTTACATAAAGATTGTAACATCATTCACAAACACTCACTACAAGGGAAACCGTTTTCAGTTTGGCAATATTGTGACAATATTCACATTCATTTGAAACATCTTCACTGACTGTACTACCCTCATCGCAGCAAGAGGAAACTAATCGCCGCCGCCGAGGCGATCGCCAAAAAGTTGACGGCGTCATTGCCGAGAAAGCGCCAGCCTGAAACGTAAGTCGTCGGCTCGTGATGATGGACTTTCTTCTCGGTCAGCTTACCGCATACACGACAGCGAAACTTGCGTTGAACCGTCGCCCCAAGGAGAGTGTCGACAACGCTTCCGGTCAACCCGAGAGCAATCAACAAGCCGGCGAACCGTAAGCTGATATCGATAAATGGCAACGAAGCGACGATAATGACCGTGGCCCCCGCGACCGACATGAACGTCCCGAACGGAGACACCCCGCCACTCGTTCCCGGCTCCACTTCGCGGAACGTCAAAATGGAGCGCGGTTTTTGTTTGGCGAGCACCCCGAACTCGGAGCCCCATGTGTCGCTCGTCGCCGCCGCAATCGAAGCGATGTACGCGAATAACCAGGCATCGTTCGGTGTAAGCAACATACCGAGCGCCGTCGCCATCCCGATACCACCATTGGCGAGCACTTGAACGAAGTCACGAGGTCCCGATTTCTCAACGACCTCATCGACAGGCGCTTTGTCGCGGGAACGGTATTTCGAGGCGAGCGATGACGTCGAAAAGAAGACACCGAGCAAATAGAGCCCGAACCAACCGAATCCGTACCCAATGACTGTACCCGTCACGACCGTCAAGACAGCCCCAGAACGGGTCAGTGAGCGCAGACGATAGCCGGCGAAGGCTACCAGACAAGTTACGAGAAAGATGGCGAGCATAGAATCGTTTCCCTTTCCGTCACGATAAATTCGACAGGAATGTCGTGTGGCTCGATCGGGATGTCATCGAGCAGTTGGACGTCATAGGCCAACGAGATGGTGACACCTTCATACGTCGCTAAAAAACGGTCGTAATACCCCCCACCCCAACCGATCCGATACCCGGATCGGTCAAAGACACGTCCCGGCACGATACAGACGTCAATCGTCCGCGTCGTCGCGACCGTCGTCGGCTCTAAAATACCCATGACGCCCGGCTCAAGGTCTTCGAACGAATGAATTTCATGGAACGTAAGTCCCTGTTTTGTAACTTTCGGCACGAACACCGATTTTCCTGCCTGCCAAGCTAAGCGAATGAGTGGCAACGTATCAATCTCTAAATCGAGGGCGAGCGTGACGGCCACCGTATCCGCCTCTCGCCACGCCTTCAGTTCGGTCAATGTATGTATGATGACGCGGTCCCGGTCCGGTCGGTCGTCGAGTTCACGGATTTGACGATGTACATTTTGCCGGAGTAGTTTCTTTTCAATCACTTCAATTCCCCCTTGTTCAAAAAAAGGCCGCCACATGAGTGACGGCCAGTCTCATTATTTCACTTCGCGGTAAAGCGTGTGACGACGGAGACGTGGGTTGTATTTGCGCAATTCGAGGCGCTCTGGGTTGTTACGTTTGTTTTTCTTCGTGATGTACGTGCGATCGCCTGTTTCTGTGCAAGCTAGTGTGATTTTAACGCGCATTTCTTTCACTCCCATCTTACTGATGTTGTATCAAGTGCTTTTGCTTTACAGTCTAAGCATACTCAATTATCCTACCAAGTTTTATTTGAAAAAGCAAGGTTATTTCGTGTTCTTTTTCAAACGTTTCTGCCCGTATGGCGAAGCATCGAGCGGCAGGCAGGTTTTTACGTTATCGCCAATCGGATAGCGCATTCCGACTTCCTCGGTCGACAGTTGTTCGCAAATAAAGACCGTATCGGCTTCAGCGAGGATGCTGCTCTCGATTCGATGGATTGCGTCGAACAGTCCGCCGTGTCCATGCGGATTGCGAGTCGTTTCAAATGACAACATAGTTGAGTATAACGGAACTTGTAGTGCTTTCGCAAGTGAACGTGCCGCTGTAATCGTCATCCAATCGAATTGATGGATCGCTTTGAAGGTGACTTTCGAGACAAGCTCTTGTGCAAGTTTGACGTAGGCCACGTTTTGAGCCGCAACTTGGTTCATCACATGCTCCAAGAACGGGCTCGTCAGGCGAACGCGGTACACATGAACACGGTTGTGGCGTTCATATTCCGGCAATCCTTCTTTGAACGGTGTCAAGACGTACACTGTCTCCCCGTCCGCTGCTCGTGCCTCGACCTCGTCGATGACGCGACGACCGAGGTCCCCGACGACGTTGCCTGTATATTCAGGCGTCAAGACGAGGATTGCCTCGTCCTCTTGGCCACGCTCCGTAGTCACATAATAGTCGTGTGGCGACAAGAACGTGTCGATGTCGATGTCCACATCGTCAAGGAACGGATACGCGCGATAATGTTCAGCGAGCAACTCGTCCGATAGCTTGTCTTGATAAAGTGCCGTCTCGAGCTCGGCGAACAATCGCGTATGCTCGCGGAACCGTTCTGCCGCATATTGGGCCGTAGTCTGCCCGTCGAGGATAAACGCCCAGTCACTCGACACAGCGAGTACGTAATGGCGAATGAGTTGGATCAGTGTCCGGTCGACGAGTGGCGACTTGTGACGATAGTCGGCCACGTCTTTGACGAGTTGCGTCTCCATCATGTGTAAGTGACGTAGCATCCATTCGTTGCGTTCGTTGATCCAGACGTCGCCGTACCCTTTACGTCCCCACGTGTTCATCGATACGTGGACCGTCTCGAGGTCTTGGAAGTGACGCTCGAGGAACAAGGCTGGCGTGATTGTCTCGATGCCAAACTCTTCGAGCCGTTCGGCGACTTTCCCGAGAAACTCGGGTCCTTCAAACCACCAGTGTCCGAACAGCTCAGCATCGAACGGTGCCGTCACGAGGAACGGCGGGAACATCTGTCCACCGTGGGCCTCGAGATGCCCTTCGAGCGTCTGTGCAAAATCGAGGGCGTGGTTGTCGATTTGATGTTCGGCCCAGGCGCGGACATAATAGTCTTTCTCATCCGAGTCGCCCGTGATGCGGTGCATCTTCAAGCCCGTATCGAAGCGAATTCCTTCCGGATGCATGAACTTTTCAATATACTCCCAGTCGCGATCGTAGGCGAGGTCACGATAAAACTCGCGATAGTCCGGATGGCCCGGATACCCGATCATCGAGCTCCAGATTTTTCCGGAGATGATTTGGTCACGCGGGAACAAGGCGACGCCATGTGGCGAGTAGACCGGAGCGCCAATGCCTTTGTCCGGCGTCGGATCGGCATCGAGCAAGGCGTGCTCATCGACGAACGTATAGCGGACACCTTCTTCATACAAGATGCGGTCGACACCCGGGGTATAGGCACACTCCGGTAACCAGATTCCGGTCGGGCGGAACCCGTAATGACGCTCGAAACAGTTCAAGCCGGTACGGATTTCCGCGCGGGCGGCCTGTTCCGTGAACAAATGCGGGTTGAAGCCGTGTGTCGCCGTACACGTGACCATATCGATGAACCCTTGCTCACGATATGTACGGAACGCATGGTTCAAGTTTTTCTCCCAATGAAGAAACGTCGTTTTTAAGTCATTGTAGCGCTGACGATAAAAATGAAGCGTCTCGATTTCTGGTTCGCTCCGCTCTTCAGCGAGTTCGATGTCGATCAATTCGAGCATCTCATCCAAATGTTCCACGTAACGGTCTTGGACGAGCGGGTCGGCGAGCATCTCGACGACGGGCGGTGAAATGCTGACCGTCCAATGAAGCGGCTTTTGCAGACGGTCGACTTGCCAAAGAATTGGGATATATGTCTCGGAGATGGCCTCATACACCCATCTCTCTTCTAAGCGGTGTTTCTCTTCATGTCGCACGTACGGAAGGTGGGCATGAAGGACGAGTGAAAAATAACCTGGTTTCATCAAATAAATCCTCCTCAGCGCACGAATCGGTATGCGGAATATTTTGGTAACGTATCGAGTAATTCAGGAGACTCGACTTCCCCATATTGCCAACGTCGCACCGGTTCGGCGAAACGACCATGTCCGGCCGGCTCCGCCCGTGGCGTGTCGATCGGTGAAGTTGCGAGCAACGGGAGGAACTCCCCTTCCATCGTCCGAATCCCAAACTCGAACACGTACGTCGTGTTCGGATCGAGCGGTCGAACGAACCAGCTGTTCGTCATCTCCGGCAATTCGAACGTATACGACCGGTTCGCATGTCCGCTCGCGTAATCGAGCAATGTCACGTCGAGGATCCGGAACGCCTTCGGCAAATCTTCCCACGGACGCATAAACTGCATCGACAACGTCTCTTTGACGCTGTCCGACACTTCCCAGAAGACGTACACCGCGTTCGGCGATTGGACGACCGCATGCATCACATCTTGATCGTAGCGGTCTGGGAGCTTCCAGAATCCGTCTGGACCTTTATCTAACAGGGGTGATTGGACCGGCAGCTCATGTTGCAGTGTCGAAGCGACCTGTTTCACAGACGAGGCGGGTACTTGCTTCGATTTAGATGTCATTGCTTTCTTCCCTTCAGTCTTTCGTTTTGGTGCGGCTACCGGCTTCGCTGGCTCCCCATGTTGGGAACGCCATTTACGCCAAGCGTATTGGACTTTCCCGATTGGCATATCTAATTGTTCTGCAATCTGTTTTAACGTCAGTCCTTGTTGTTTCAAGGAAACGATTTTCTCTTCCATATATGTGTGGCTCCCTTCCTAAAAAAAATCCATGTGTTCTACTATTCGCTCCTTATCCGTGAATTCCTGCACAAAAAAAAGTAAAGAACAACTGGTCTGTTGTTCTTTACCACTCTTGTCACTGATTTAAATCATAATGTTTCCCTTTTTCAAGGAAAATGAGATGTTCTCCGAAATTGGTCACGTGATCACCCATCCGTTCTAAATAACGGGCGATGTTCGAAAACTCATACACGTCGTTCGTTCCAACCGTCATATTCGGAACGAATCCCATGTATTGTTTGATTGTCTGTAAGTTCAAATCATCGATGACTTTATCCATCTCATTCAATTCACGCACCCGGCTGACCTCGCCCTTCCGGTAAGCGCGCGTCGCGAGCTCGAGCATGTCGATCAACTGCTCGGCCATCTGTTTGAGCGGTTTGATGTCGAGGACGTACGGGACGTGCTCGATACGGCCGACGGCTTTGGCGATGTTCGTCGCATAGTCCGCAATCCGCTCAAGGTCCGTCGCCGATTTCATCGTCACGATCAAGCGGCGGAGGTCGGTTGCGACCGGTTGCTGTTTCGCGATCAATAGAATGGCCTCGTCGTTGATTTCGAGCTCGAGGTCGTCAAGCTCATTATCGTTGTCGATGACCGTCTGGGCGAGCTCGAGGTCACGTTTCTCAAGCACCTCGATGGCGGTCGCCGTCTGGCGCATCGTCAAGTTCGCCAAGCGAACGACTTTATCTTCTAATTCGTTTAACTTCATATCAAAGAATGTGCGATTTTGTGCCATGATTCTCTCCCCTTCTTAACCGAACCGGCCAGAAATATAATCTTCAGTCCGTTTATCAGTTGGATTCGAGAAGATTTTGTCGGTCGCATCGAACTCGACAACTTCTCCGTTTAAGAAGAACGCCGTCTTATCCGATACACGAGCCGCTTGTTGCATGTTGTGTGTGACGATGATGATCGAGTACTGCTCTTTCAACTCTTGGACGAGCTCTTCGACTTTAAGCGTCGAAATCGGGTCAAGCGCTGACGTCGGTTCATCCATGAGGATGACGTCCGGTTCGATGGCGAGCGTACGCGCGATACAGAGACGTTGTTGTTGACCACCCGAGAGGCCATAGGCGTTCTCGTTCAAACGATCTTTCACTTCATCCCAAATCGCCGCGCCGCGAAGCGAACGTTCGACGATCTCATCGAGCACTTTCTTGTTTTTAATCCCGTGTGTGCGCGGCCCGTATGCCACGTTATCATACACTGATTTCGGGAACGGGTTCGGCTGTTGGAATACCATACCGACCGACGTCCGAAGATCTTCGACCCGATAATCGCGGTCAAAGATGTTGCGTCCGTGATAAAGAATCTCACCGTTCGTACGCACCGAAGGGACGAGCTCGACCATCCGGTTCAACGTCTTGATGAACGTCGACTTCCCGCAACCCGACGGACCGATGATGGCCGTCACTTCGTTTTGCTTGATGTCGAGATTGACGTCAATCAACGCCTGATCGTCACCATACCATAAGTTCAAGTTGTTCACGACATAGGCACTGTCTTTCTGCATCACCGTTTCGTTCGGTTGGGTGGTCGTTGTATTCACTTCATGATCTCCTTTGAGTTCTTTTTGTTTCATCATCTCGAGAGTCCTCCTCGTTTACTGCTACGACTTAATGTCGGTTCGTATATTTGTTACGGATATAGATGGCGGCCGAGTTCATGATGATCAACATCGTCATCAAAACGATGATACCGGCAGCGGCCAAGTTTTGGAATTCCGCTTGCGGACGGCTCGTCCAGTTATAGATTTGAATCGGGAGCGCTGTGAAGTCCGAGAATACGCTGCTCGGCGTCGTCGAAATAAACGTCGCCGCTCCGACCATGATCAATGGAGCCGTCTCGCCAATCGCACGTGATACGGCCAAGATGATCCCTGTGATAATCCCTGGAATCGCCGACGGCAAGACGACGTTGAACGTCGTCTGCCATTTCGAGGCTCCGAGCGCGAGCGATGCGTGACGCAACTCCATTTTGACCGAGCGGAGCGCTTCTTGCGACGCGACGATGACAATCGGTAGACTCATCAGTCCGAGCGTCAAGGCTCCGGCCATAATCGAATTCCCGAGTTCCATGACACGTACAAAAATGGTCAATCCGAGCAAACCGAACACGATTGACGGCACGCCGGCCAAGTTCGAAATGTTCACTTCGATAAACGACGTGATGCGGTTCTTCGGTGCGTACTCTTCAAGATAAATCGCGGCACCGACACCGATGACAAACACCATCGGGACGATGAGAAGCATCAACCAAAACGTCCCAATCAAGGCAGGATACAGCCCGGCCTGTTCAGGACGACGGGATGGGAAGTTGCGGAGAAAATCCAAATTCACCCAGCCGCCACCTTTAGAAACGACGTCATAAATCAACGTCGACAAGACGAGCAGGGCGAAAACGAGCCCCGCTAAGAAGATATATTTAAAAATCTCATTCAATTGAAGACGGCGTTTGATTCGTTGTGAAACCGAATCACGATCCATCAAGTTCTTCGTATTCTTGAACTCACTGTTCGGCAATGCCATATTAGTACTCCTCTCTGAAGCGGCGCGTCACCCAGTTCGCGAATAGGTTCATCACAAGGGTGAAGACGAACAATAGCGCACCAACCGCATAGATACTGTAGTATTCGATTGTCCCGTATCCTGCATCACCTTTGGCGATTTGGACAATATACGCCGTCATCGTTTGAATCGCGTTGAGCGGGTTGAACTCGAAGTTCGGCTGCGACCCACCAGCGATCGTTACGATCATCGTCTCACCGATGGCACGGCTCATCCCGAGGACGATTGAGGCGATAATCCCTGAGAGCGCGGCTGGCATAACGACTTTGATGGCGACTTCGAGACGTGTCGCGCCAAGACCGAGGGCTCCATCCCGAATCTTTTTCGGTACGGCGCTCATCGAGTCTTCCGAAATAGAAGCGATCATCGGAATAATCATGATTCCAACAACGATCCCCGGGCTGAGTGCGTTATAGATTTGAAGCCCCGGAATCAACGCTTGCAAAATCGGTGTAACGAACGACAAAGCGAAGAATCCGAAGACAATCGTTGGAACGCCAGCGAGCACTTCAAGAATCGGCTTCAAAATGGTGCGGGCACGCTCAGATGCGTACTCGCTCAAATAAATCGCCGATGCCAAACCGAGTGGGACAGCGACAATCATGGCAATGACGGTGATCTGGAGTGTTCCCATGACGAGGGCCCAGACGCCGAACCGTTGATCGGCACTAAGCGGATACCATTCGGTCGAGCCTAAAAACTCGGCGACCGGTACGCGCTCGAAAAACTTGAACAGTTCAAAACCAAGTGTGAACGCGATGCCGACCGTCGTGACGACCGAAACGAATGCGCTCAAGAATAATAAGAACGGCATGACTTTATCAAACACGTTCGTCGTACTATATTTCTTTTTCTTATTGGCTTCAATCATCTCTCGAATTGACAGCCCTTTGTTTGGTTGATTCATCTCGTGTATCGCTCCCTACCTCTTCATACTAGAAAGCACGGCGAGAAGGCGAGAGCGACTCTCACCTTCTGCCTTCTGCGCTATTACTCGCCAGCGATCTCGTCGATCACTTCAGCGTTCTCATCGTATCGTGCTTGTTCCATTCCGACATATCCGACTTCTTCTGAAAGGGCTGCTGCATTTTCATTCAAGAAGCGTGTGTAGTCAGCGACTTGTGGCTTATCTTTCAATGACGCGTTGTTCACGTATGTGTAGATTTCACGTGAGAGCGGGTATGAAAGATCATTGATTGTGTCAGTCGTCGGCTCAATGCCTTCGACGTTCATCGCGCGAAGCGTATCTTTGTTTTCAATGTAATACGCATATCCGAAGAATCCGATCGCACCTTTCGTACCGGCGACACCTGTTACGAGGACGTTATCGTCTTCTGACAATTGTGCGTCTTCGCGGATGTCTGTATCTTCAAGGACTGCTTCGTTGAAGAAGTCATACGTTCCTGAATCTTTACCAGGTGAGAAGAATGAGATTTCTTCATCCGGCCAGTCTGAACGGACGTCCTTCCATGTCTTCACGTTCGAATCAGTCCACATTTTGTTGAGTTCATCGATTGTGATGTCTTGGGCCCAATCGTTCTCTGGGTTGACGACGAGCGAGAGACCGTCAAGCGCTACAGCGAGTTGTGTGTACTCAACGCCATTCTTCTCGGCTTCAGCCGCTTCTTCTTCTTTGATTTCACGTGATGCGTTCGAGAAGTCTGTCTCACCAGTGACGAAACGTTTGAATCCGCCACCTGTACCTGAAACCCCGACCGTCACTTCAACGTCTGGCTGTTCAGCTGAGTATTCTTCCGCTACAGCTTCCATGATTGGGAATACGGTAGACGAACCATCCATGACGACTTTACCTGAAAGTCCTTCACCTTCGGCTGCGCCGTTTCCTTCTTCATTGTTTCCACACGCGGCACCGATAATGGCCACCGAAGTGATTGAAGCGACTAAAGCTGATTTTTTCATCCAAGACATTTCTGACGTCCTCCTTGAGTTTGCTTTGATTTGTGTTGTAGCTTCCTTGCTCTGTCCTACAATTAACATCCTAATAAACTACTATTAACGAGAAATAAACGGAACGTAAAAGAATTGTAAAGACAAAAAAAGAAGCCACCGAAGTGACTTCTTTACTGGAGCTGTGCTTGGACGTCTTCTAAATCAAAGTACGCCTTCATGATGTCGTGCGCGACACGGGTGTTGATCCCTTCTGCCTCGAGCCCTGGCATGATGATGGCCCAGGCGATTTCCGGGTCATCATACGGCGCCCAGCCGACGTGGTTCGAGTTGAGCGTCTTGATCGGTTCCCCGTTCGCGTTGCGCTTCGCTTGACCATCCGGCCCTTCTGCGATCGCTTGAGCGGTACCGGTCTTACCGGCCGCCGTGATTCCTGTCTGTTGCAGGATACGAGACGTTCCGCTCTCGACCCCTTGTCGGAAGCCTTGGCGCGCCCGTTGAATGAATTCATCACGGATGTCGACTTTATTGAGCGCATTCGGTTGGAACGTGCTGACGACTTGCTTGTTCGACTCGTCGAGCGAACCCGGTTCGATGATTTCTTTCAATAGATGCGGTTGAATCCGGTATCCACCGTTCGCGAGCGTCGACGTATACTGCGCCAATTGAATCGGCGTATACGAGATGAACTGACCGATCGACATGTCCATGAGGAGCGTGACACGGTCCGGTACACTACGGAATCCGATTGATTCATACGGGAGGTCGATCCCTGTCTCGATTCCGAGGCCAAACTGTTTGTAGTAATGTTCCATCGTATTGAACGCCTCGGTCACGTTGTCGCCGACGATTTGGCCGGTCGAGTAATAATCGGCGAGCCGTAGGGCAATTTGGAACATATAAATGTTCGATGACAAAGCGAGGGCATCCAGGTCGTTGATGTTCCCCATGTTTCGGTACGACGACTTGAGCGACGAGCCGATGCGAATCGGCGTGTCATAAATGTATTCACCCGGTTGGATGACTTCTTCTTCAAGGCCGAACGCGACCGTCGCTCCCTTGATCGTCGAGCCGATTTGACTCGCTCGCAGGACCGTCCCGGTCGAGACATCTTTGAATTCGTTCGTTTCATAGTCGAGCTCTTGTCCCGATAGGGCGAGCAATTCACCCGTCTGTGGGTTCATGACGACGGCGAAAGCACGGTCAAAGTTCGGGCTTCCAGAACGGCCGGCTCGAATCGCTTTCTTCAAAATCTCATCGATTTCTTTTTGGAACTCGATGTCCGTCGACAAGATGATATCTTTCCCTGGGTTCCCACTGACACGAGTCGGTTCTCCGACCGGCTCTCCTTTATACGTCGTGAAGACGTCATAGGCCGGGGTTCCGCGTAGCACGTCCTCATACTGTTGTTCGAGATAAGATGTGCCGACGCGGTCGTTCAAGCCATAGCCTTTCGCTTGATATGAGGCGCGTTGCTCGGCCGGGATTTGACGATAACTTCCGAGGAAACTTTGGAACGTCTCACCGAACGGATAATCCCGCTGATAATACGGTTCGACGCTGACGCCAGGGAGCAGTTCTAAGTTTTCTTCAATCAGTGCCATCTCTTTCGGAGATGCCCCGATTTTGATGACTTGCGGGTCGAGGGCGTAACCTGACTCCATGTTATGTTTGATGGCGATAATTTCCTCGGTCGCATCATCGAACGTGATTTCCGCTTCTGTGATGGAATCGAGCAGCAGTTGGTCGACGTCTTGGTTCGACAAGGCGGCCCGCTCTTCTTCCGGGAGATCGGCCAATAGCTTTTGGACGCGTTCTTGCGAGCGCTCAGGATCGATGGCGATCCAATAATCCTTGCGGTCCCGCTCCGTCACTTTGCGGTCTTTCTCTGGGACGTCGACGATCTCAGCGAGCTTGATGGCGACATCGAGCCGTTCTTCCGTCTTTGTCACTTGCGAACGACGGTACATGACCGAATAGTTTGAGATAGTATCGGCGAGCACTTGCCCGTTCCGGTCGTAAATCTTGCCACGCGGCACCTCGTATTTGATTTTACTCGATTCCGTCTTTTGCACTTCACGGGCGATCAACTCGCCGTTGACGATTTGAACGACGCCTAAACGAAAAATGAGCGTCGCGAACAAGATGAACACGATGAAAAACAATAAGTTCAATCGCAAGGGCAGGTGGTTGCGCCGTTTCTTTGGCACTTTCACACGGTGTCTGGCCAATTCAGTTGTCTCCTTCCTGGCTCGTTCTTTCTATAAGTATAGGTGACATATATGTCGATGATATTTCTATTTTTAGACTCGATTTTCACTATATCATAATTTGTTTACAAAATAATGAAATGTAGAAAAAATCCCGAGATTCAATAGAATCCCGGGACAGTGTCATTATTTTGCGTCTGCGTAGAGCTTCGCGACGTAATCCCAGTCGATGACATGGAAGAACGCTTGGATGTAATCCGGACGACGGTTTTGGTAGTTCAAGTAGTACGCATGCTCCCAAACGTCAAGACCGAGGATTGGCTGAACGCCTTCCATGATCGGTGAATCTTGGTTTGGTGTCGATGTGACTTCGAGTTTACCATTTTTCACGACGAGCCAAGCCCAACCAGAGCCGAAGCGAGTTGTTGCTGCTTTCGTGAACTCCTCTTTGAAGGCATCAAAGCTACCGAACGCCTCATCGATGGCAGAAGCGAGTTCGCCTGTCGGTGCGCCGTTCTCGTTTTTCTTCAACAATTTCCAGAAGAATGAGTGGTTCCAGTGACCGCCACCGTTGTTGCGAACAGCTGTCTGAATGTCAGCAGGAAGCGAATCGATTTTTTGGAGCAAGTCTTCGAGCGAAGAGTATTCCACATCTTTTCCTTCGAGTGCATTGTTCACGTTCGTGACGTAAGTGTTGTGGTGTTTCGTGTGGTGGATTTCCATCGTGCGTGCGTCAATGTGTGGTTCAAGTGCATCGTATGCGTAATCAAGTTGTGGTAATTCAAATTTAGCCATAACTAAAATCCCCCTTAAAATTGGTTTGAACAACGTTCGCTTTAAATGTAACAGATTTGTGACGGCTGACTCAATTGTAATGCCTCACTCGACGTCTTGTTCCGGCAACGCCCATACGGAAATCGACCCTGCCGCCACTTTAAATACCCCTTTTCCGTCTTTGTCAATCTCGACGACCTCATCGACGGTCTGCGTCAAATCGACCCATTTCTCACCGGCTCGTTGTTCGCCGACGAACATCTGCTTCTCAGCTGCTTCGCTGTTCGAAATCACAACAGCACATCCTGAGCGCTCGATCTCTTCACTGCCGTGACGGACCCAGCCGATGACGTGCTCGTCATCGAAGTAGTCATCTTGCTGGCCGTATGCCTTTTCACGACGGGCATAAAGAAGCGGATCAATCGCCGGTTTTTTCCCTTCGGCCGGATGCGGACCGTTGATCCCGTAATAGTCACCGTAGAACACACACGGATAACCGTCTTGGCGAAGCAAGATCAACCCGTAAGCAATCTGTTTGAACCAATCTTCGACCCATGACTCGAGCGCCTCTTCTGGCTGTGAATCGTGGTTGTCGACGAACGTCACCGAATGGAGCGGGTGGGACTGGACGAGCGTATCGTCAAAGATGGTCCGCATATCGAACGATTCTCCTTCGGTCGAGGCGCGTTGCAAGTTGTAATGGAGCGGCACGTCGAACAAGTCGACATGATAGTCAATGTTGTCGAGGAACTCACGGCATGCCTCGAGCTCTGACTTCCAAAACTCACCGACCAAATAGAAGTTCTCACCTTTTTCAGCTTTCATCGTCTGACTGAACTCTTTGACGAAATCATAGTTGATGTGTTTAATCGCGTCGAGTCTGAACCCGTCACACTTCGTCTCTTCGATAAACCATTTGCCCCAGCTGAGTACCTCTTCCTTCACTTCTGGGTGATGATAGTCAATATTGGCGAACATCAAATAGTCATAGACGCCGAACTCGTCGTCGACGTTATCGTTCCACTTCTTATTCTCACCCATGATGAAGAAGATGCCGCTCTTGTCGTTCGCAGCGTCATAATCCGTCCCGTTGAAATGATGGAAGTTCCATTTAAATGAAGAGTATTTATCTTTGCGGCCTTCAAAATCGAATTTCGTCCATCCTTCGATCTCGAACGGCTCTTCTGAAAGTACGTTCGTACGGTCCTCCGGGTCGACCTCGAGCACATCGAACTTCTCGGTCGCATCGGCACCGGCTTTATGGTTCAAGACGACATCCATATAAATCTGCATGCCGAGCTCTTGCGCGTGTTTTGTCGCCTCGAGCAGTTCTTGTTTCGTCCCATATTTAGTCGCGACGGTTCCTTTTTGGTCAAACTCTCCTAAATCATACAAATCGTACACGCCATATCCCGTATCCTCGTCGCTCTGGCCTTTCGTGACCGGGGGCAACCATAATGCGGTGATTCCAGCTTCATTCAACTCGGAAGCCCGTTCTTTCAATCGCTTCCAATGCTTCTGGTCAGCCGGGACGTGCCATTCAAAAAATTGCATCATCGTATGATTTCGTTCCATCTCGCTTCGCCTCATTTCATATTTTTCAAAAAACAAAATGCTAACGGATATTTACCCAGGACTTCGGATTTGAAAACTAAAAATGAAAACAAAAAAACAGCTTTCATCTGAAAGCTGTTCACAAATGGACCCTGTAGGACTTGAACCTACGACCGGACGGTTATGAGCCGTCTGCTCTAACCAGCTGAGCTAAGGGTCCTAATTGGTAGCGGCGGAGGGAGTCGAACCCACGACCTCACGGGTATGAACCGTACGCTCTAGCCAGCTGAGCTACACCGCCACGTTGTTATACAGTAATAATATACTGAATGAAGTCCCCACTGTCAATCAAAAGTCACATCTAACCAAAAAGTCACATCTAACCAAAAAGTCCCTCTCGTTCAGATGAGCGAGAGGAACCAATCATGTGTTAGACCGTTACTTCATTGGCAGCATCTTCAAGCGTGATTTCTGTGATGTTCATCGCGTGGTCACCGATGCGCTCCAAGTTCGAGAGCATATCGACGAAGAACATCCCGGCTTGACCGTCGCACTCGCCTGTGTTCAAGCGGACGACGTGATTTTTACGGAATTGACGTTCAAGCATGTCGAGTTTCGCTTCCATCTCGATGACTTGACGGGCTTCGACCATGTCGCCGCTCGCAAGCGTTTGAAGCGACTTCTCAAGCGTGGAACGAGTCAAATCGTACATCTCCGTCAACTCTTTTTGAGCGTCGGCCGAGAGATTGACGCGCGTTGCCGTCTTATAGTCGATCAACTCGATGATGTTCTCGACGTGATCACCGATTCGTTCAATATCATTGATCGCATGCATGAGTGTCTTGTGTTCTTGTGATTCTTGTTCTGTCAAATCGACAGCGGCAAGCTTCACGAGGTAATCCGTGATTTTTGAGTTGAGTGAGTTGAGCGCGTCTTCGATGTGCGCCGACTTCTCAGCATGTTTCTTATCACCAGTTGCCATATATTTGCGTGCTTCATCGAGACCAAGTTTCGCGAAATCGCCCATGCGGATGACTTCATATTTAGCTTGCTCGACAGCAATCGATGGCGACTGTTGGATGAAAATTGGATCCAAATGCTGTGCTTTTGTATCGACGATTGAATCTTCACCAGGAACCATTTTCGTCACGATCCATGCAATCGTTCCGATGAACCAGAACTGGATGAACGTGTTGACGACGTTGAACGTCCCGTGAGCGAAGGCAATTTGCATCTTGTCTTCGATTGCTAAGAGATCTGTGATCCAGTAAATATATTGCGTGAACGGAATCAACAAGATCATGAAGATTGTTGTTCCGATCAAGTTAAAGATAACGTGGGCAGCGGCTGCACGACGGGCCGCGACCGAAGCACCAATCGAAGCAAGAATTGCCGTGATCGTCGTCCCGATGTTATCCCCGAATAAGACCGGGAGTGCGGCGTCGAGTTGAATCGAGCCACCGGCATACAACTCTTGCAAAATCCCGATCGTTGCTGATGACGATTGAACGATGACCGTGAAGACCGTACCGACGACGACGCCGAGGAACGGGTTGTCACTCATCGATTGCGTCAAATCGATGAAGTATTCGCTCGAGCGAAGCGGCTTCATTCCGCTTCCCATGAGTTCAAGACCGTAGAACAGCATCCCGAAACCGAAGAAAATTTGACCTAAATGTTGCAACTTCTCTTTTTTGAAGAAGAAAAGGAGAACCGCACCGATAGCGATAATCGGCAACGCGTAGGCGCCGACATCGAAACCAATGATAAACGCGGTTACTGTCGTCCCGATGTTCGCCCCCATGATGACACCGATTGCTTGACGGAGCGTCATGAAGCCGGCGCTGACGAGACCGACCGTGATGACCGTTGTACCTGACGATGATTGAATCAAGACCGTTACAATGATCCCGGCTAGTACTCCAAGGAACGGATTCGATGTATACTTATCAAGGATGTCGCGCAGGCGGTTACCTGCTGACTTTTGAAGGCCGTCTCCCATCGATTTGATACCGAAGAGGAAAATCCCTAATCCTCCAAAAAACATGAATAACATTTCTTGCAAATTGTATTCCACGATTTTTGTACTCCTTTTGATTGTGAATTAGTTGTGTTTGCTTGGTTTTTATTGCCCTACTCATTATGCCCGCATCCCCCATTCGATGTAAACAGGTTTAATGTTAAGGTTTTATTAAACCACTGTATGATTTACGTGTGTTTTACTAGATTTGTACTATAACAGATAGGAGTTTGATTTTATGTTCCAAACGACGGCCCAGTTTCTACGCCACTGCCTCTTCCCGTCCAAGCAGGCGTTACGGTTGCGCCTCGCCCCACTCCACGCCTATATGTTGGCGAGTCTCGTCTTGACGGTTGTGATCACGTTGCTCGATTACATCGTATTACAGCCCGATTTCTTTTGGCCGATGTGGATATTTTTACATGGCTTCGCCATCTTCTTCTTCTATATGGGGTTCGTCGCGCTCAGTGCCCTTCTCGTCCAACTCGCCACGAAATGGCGCACGAAGAAAACGTGGCCCTATCGCCAGGCTTGGCCGTACGCAGTCGCGATGACGATGCTTCCAGTCCTCCTCCTGGTTATCTTGTACCATGTCGCGCCTCCATTGACTTGGCTCGGAGTTCTCTTATCCCTCGTCTATTTGATTGTTCCGTTGCGTCATATCCCCGTCAAATCGAAGTCATCAAACAAGCCGGACAACGCACGTTTGCGTTGAACCGGCTTTCTATCGTTATAACGTCGGTGCCAAATCAGATAATACGGTTTGAAGCCGTTGACTTTGTTTGCCTAAGTCGACCCCTGCGCCTTGTAACGTCTGTTGTACGTCCGACCAACCCTCGACTCCTTCATATAATTCGTCTAATTTGCGTTCGAGCGCCACGCCGACTTCTTTTAATTGCTCATTTGCTTCCGCCATATGTAGTAATTGATGTCCGGTGGCAGTTGTTTGCTCGGTGATGGATTGGAACTGCGTCATTTGTCTTCTCATTTCCTGGTCAATTGTTTCAATCCCGCCTTCAACCCGGCTCAACGTCTCGCCTAAATAAAGGATATCTTCTTCGAAGCGTTTCATCTCATTGAAGATCTCGGCCCGCTCCAATCGAATGGCTTCAATGGCAGCCACGGCTGACAGTGTCGATTCGTTCGTTACTTTCGCCAACTGGCCGACCTCATGGGCGACGACGGAAAATCCTTTGCCGTGTTCTCCAGCCCGTGCCGCTTCAATCGAGGCATTGAGTGCCAACATCTTCGTCGCAGCCGCGACAGACAAAATCTTCTGAAGTGCGTCATCCGCCTGTTCAGACGTCGCTTCACTTTCTAGCAACCGGTTCTGAACCGCACTCGCTTTCTTTGCGAATCGTTCACTGGCTCCTTTGACGGTCGAGAATGATTCAATCTCAGTCGTGATCGTCTGTTTCAACGTCTCGGCTCGCTGATCAATTGAACCAATCTCTTGTTCGAGCGAACGGACATGTCCCGCCAAATCTGTAAAACGATGCGTCGATTCGTTCGTGAACGACTGATAAGATTGACTCGTCGACGCGACGGTCGCAGCAACTTGCTTGAACCCCGTCACTTGTTGTTGATTCGCTTCAAGTTGTCGCATAAAGACCGGTAGACTCGATTCAAAAGCGGTCGACGTCTCGAGCATCGTCAACAACGAACGTTTCCATAGTCCGATAAACGTGTTGTACTCTCGTTCCAAACTTCGCATTTCAAACGATTTTGCGTGAAGTTCAACCTCTGAGAACGAACGCGTGGCGACTGATTCGCGAAGCCGGACCGCAAATGCCGTCAACGGCTTGATTTCACGCCGAATCATGAACGAGAATAAGCCAATCATCATAACGAGCATGACCGTGATTGCGACGAAAACAAGTTCTCTTAAATTCCACATCGTGCCGAGCACCGACTGCTTCATGACGACAATCGCATAATGGGCTTTCAACTCGGGAATCGGTGCCGTAACGATAAACACGTCTTTTTGTTCGCTAACACTCACATCGTTCGCCATGATGTCATCCATACGGTTCATAAACCGATCCTCCACTTGTCGACCGCTCAATTGCTCGACTTGTGTGTCGCGCAATAAATATTGACTCGCTTCTAAACCATCCGCCGATAAAATGGAAGCTTGTTGCATATACATCGACTTCAACGCCCGGTTCAGCACTTTCTCATTCGCGACGTACGCCCCATACGTCGCCTTGACCGTTTCGCGGACGACGGTCGCTTCACGATGTAGCCGTTTCTCAACCTCGCTCGTCAACAACTGCTCCGCTTTCAAGGCGAACCAGCCGAACACGGTTAAAAACAGGACGAGCATGACCGGCATCAACGTCCATAGCAAGCGATGGCTCACCGTCTTCTCCGCCTGTTGCTTCCTACTCCATATTCGTTTCAATCGTTCCAACATCATACATTCCACCTTTTCAGACGTCATTTCTTTGAATATATCGGTCCTGAGACGGTGGAAAATTATGAAGCATCTGTTAAGATAACGTTAGCGTTTTGTAAGAGCACACCGATCAAGCGCTTGCCGGGTGCTTTTTCACAAACATTTCGTTATGATAATAAGGAAACCACTCATCTTAAATCGATTGGAACCTTTCCAAAAGAAGGAGATTACGTATATGTCAGAAATTTTGCATCGTTCATTAACCCGTCCGATCCGTGTCGGCAACCTCATCATCGGTGGATCCAATGAAGTCGTCATCCAGTCGATGACGACAACAAAAACTCATGACGTCGAAGCAACCGTCGCTGAGATTTTACGTCTCGAAGAAGCGGGTTGCCAAGTCGTACGCGTCGCTTGTCCTGACGAGCGTGCGGCTGACGCCCTCGCTGAAATCAAGAGCCGCATCAACATCCCGCTCGTCGTCGATATTCACTTTGACTACAAATTGGCGCTCAAAGCCATCGAGAGCGGTGTCGATAAAATCCGCATCAACCCGGGTAACATCGGCCGCCGCGAGAAAGTCGAAGCGGTCGTCAACGCTGCTAAAGCAAAAGGTATCCCGATTCGAATCGGTGTCAACGCCGGCTCACTCGAAAAGCAGTTCCTTGAAAAGTACGGTTATCCGACGGCTCAAGGAATGGTCGAGAGTGCCATGCACCACGTCAAGATTTTGGAAGATCTCGGTTTCTATAACACGATCATCTCGCTCAAAGCATCTGACGTAAACCTCGCCCTCGAAGCATATACGCTCGCAGCCAAGACGTTCGATTACCCGCTCCACGTCGGAATCACGGAATCAGGCCCGCTCTTCTCAGGATCACTCAAGTCTGCTGCCGGCCTCGGGGCAATTCTTTCGCTCGGTATCGGTTCGACGGTCCGTGTCTCACTATCTGACGACCCGGTCGAAGAAATCAAAGTCGCCAAAGAAGTGCTCAAATCGTTCGGTCTCGCGGCTAACGCAGCGACACTCATCTCATGCCCAACATGTGGACGCATTGAGATCGACTTGATTTCGATCGCCAAAGAAGTCGAGGAGTATATCCAAAACATCAACGTCAACATTAAAGTTGCCGTTCTCGGCTGTGCAGTAAACGGACCAGGGGAAGCCCGTGAAGCTGATATCGGGATCGCCGGCGCCCGCAACGAAGGCCTTCTCTTCCGTCACGGGAAAATCATCCGGAAAGTACCCGAAGCCACGATGGTCGAAGAATTGAAAAAAGAAATCGACGCCATCGTCGCTGAAAAATTGGCCGCACGTGAACTCGAAGAGCAAGAGCTCGCCAACCAATCTAACTAATCCTTTGCCCGCTCGGTTGCAACCGAGCGGGCTTTTGGTACAATAAGGGTTATGAGCAAGGAGGGACGAATATGCACATTGGAATTGACCTCGACGGAACCGTCACGGATCCGCAAAGTTGTTTTCATTATATGAACGATGCGCTCGGATACGCCATCGATTATCATCAGGCGACCGAATACGAGCTGCATACTTATACAGATATGACACAAGAAGCGTTTTGGCGCTTCATGATTGAACAAGGTCATGAGGAAGCGATTTATCGTCGCTCACTTCCGCATTCCGAAGTGAACGCCGTCTTATGGAATATGCGCAAGTCGCACCGCCTCCATTACGTCACGGCTCGGAGCGAGGCCGTGCGCGCCGTCACCGAGGAGTGGATTCGACAGCATGAACTCCCACTCGACTCCCTCATCATGACGGGGAGTCATGACAAGGTCGGTGTCGTCAAACAGCTCGACCTCGACTTGTTTATGGAAGACCGCTATGAGAACGCGATCTCCATCCATGAACAGACGTCGATTCCGGTGCTGTTGTTCGACGCCCCGTATAATCGTAAGCCGTTGCCGACCGGCGTGAAACGGATCTCCACGTGGAGCGAGGCCCAACACATCGTGCGTCACATCGAGACGACGAATTCGATCACCATCTAAACTAAAAAAGAGGAATCCCGAGTGGGTTCCTCTTTTTTAGATGCGTCCGATCGCTTCGATGACATCGGTCGCGAGCACGCTCGCCGGATGAACCTGTTCGCTCGCCTTTCTCGCCGCGAGCGCATGCCAGAGAACCGCTTGCTCATTCGGGGACTTGTCGGTTTGTAAGCGGTCCGTTCTCGCCCATAACGCGAGCAACATCCCCGTCAACACGTCCCCACTACCACCTTTCGCGAGCGCTGAAGCCTCGACTGTATTGACCGCCCCGGTACCATCCGGATTGACGATGAGGGTAAACGTCCCTTTCAAGATGAGATGGATCCCGTGCGTCATCGCAAATTCTGAGGCAACCTGAAATCGATTCGCTTCGATCTCGTCGACTGATTTATCGATCAAGCGCGCCAGTTCACCCGGATGCGGAGTCAGCGTGAGCGGGCCAGATGCCTCGAGACGCTCTTTCGTCAGCGCTCCGGCATCGACGATGAGCGGCGCGCTCACATTGCTGATGAGTGGCCACAATCGCTCGAGACGCTCGTCATCGATGAGGCCAGGACCGATCGCCGTGGCAGCGTAGTCCTTGTCCGGCAACTCGTCGATGTCGTAATACATTGCCTCCGGCAAACTCGAGGCGAGCGCGAGCGCCTCATGCGGGATGGCCAAATCGAGCAGACCGACTCCCGTCCGGAGCGCCGACCGTGCCGCCAAGAACGGGGCGCCGATCAAATGACGACTTCCGCCAATCAAGCGACCGTGGCCATACGTATTTTTATGACTATAGGAATCCCGTTCGAGTAGGTTGCGGTCAAAGTCTAATCCGGTCAGCACGCGCCATCTTGACGTATGCGGCAGTCCGATCTCAACGACCTCGACCTTGCCGTAATACGGCGCGGTCCGTTTTAAAAACGCGCTTCGCTTATAGCCGTGGAGCGAAAACGTCATCTCCGCCTCAACGGCGTGACCGTCAAAGTTGATTGCGTCGTCACTCGGGACTCCGGACGGGACATCGATTGCCACGACGGGTGCTTGTTGCTTGCGTATCCATGTGATCACGTCACGGGCCTTACCCGTGACCGGACCATGGAAACCGACTCCGAACAATGCATCGATGACGTGATCGGCGTCTTGCGGCTCATCGCTGACCGTGACAAACTGTCGCGCGTACTGTGCATGCCTGCTGCCTTCTGTCGATTTCGGTTCACCGAACGGGGCATAGACAGTGACGGCATGACCTCGTTGCGCCAATTCGCGCGCCACGACCCAACCGTCTCCCCCATTGTTGCCCGCTCCACAGACGACGAGGACGGACGTTCTCGACTTGAAGGTAAGACGTGCCGCCAAGGCCGAGGCCGCCCGTTCCATCAAGACGTCAGCCGGCATGCCATGTCGGAGCGCCGTCTCATCGGCCTGCTTGATTTCAGCTGCCGTGTAAATCATTCCGACTCCCCCTCTCGTGATTCGACAAAAAAGGGATTGCATGAACAATCCCTTTTTGGTCACTTACATTGTTTACAATACCCATAAATCTCGAATTTATGATCGACGACTTCAAAATCAGGGTCGAGCGTCTCGACGTAGCGCATCGGACAGAGTTCGAGCAACTTCGTCTTACCACAACCTCGACAAATGAGATGGTGATGGTGATGATTCGATCCGCAGGTGACACGGAACGCTTTTTCCCCGTTCAACTCGGTCGCCTCGAGCAGACCTTCTTCGGCGAACGATTTCAAGTTGCGGTACACCGTGTCAAAACTCATCGTCGGATGCTTTGAGCGCATATAATCGAGGACGTCTTTCGCACTGACATAGCGTTCTTCCGCTGCGAGAAAGGCAAACATCTCGATCCGTTTCGGCGTCACTTTGAGCGACGAGGACTGCAAGCGGGCCAACTGTTCAGTTTCTTTCATAGCGAACCTCCTTTTTCCGGGCGATCCCGAATCGCTCGGCCAACATGACGACGGCCAAAATCAAGACGGCGAGCAAAACGATGACACCGCCTGGGGCGACATCAAGTTCATAGGCGAGCACGAGCCCACCGATTGTCGCAACCTCACCGAAGACGATCGACCAAAGAATCGTCTGTTTAAAGCTGTTTGTGAACCGGAGTGCAGCCGCGACCGGCAGCGTAATGAGACTCGATACGAGAAGCGTACCGACGATGCGCATGCTGACGGCGATGACGAGTGCGACGACGAACATGAACAACACATGCAACATCGTGCTCGGCAAACCGGACACTTTGGCTTGTTCCTCATCGAACGACAAGAACAACAGCTGTTTATAAAACATGACGATGACGAGCAAGGTGATACCGGCCACCGCCAAAATCAACCAAATATCCGACAGACTGACCGCAGAAATCGATCCGAACAACAGCGTCGATAAATCGATTGAAAATCCACGCGATAGCGAGATGAAGATGGCACTGAGCCCCATCCCTGCCGACATCATGATGGGAATCGACAACTCTTGGAAGTGCACATATTTCCCGCGAAGCCAGTTCAGCCCGAGTGCTGCGAGGACGGATACGAGCGTCCCGAGGTAAAGCGGATTCAACTCGTTGAACAGTAAAACGTACTGTCCGAGAAATAGACTGAACGATATTCCGGCAAGCGTCATGTGGGATAGCGCGTCGGCAATCAGGCTCATCCGTCTGACGACGACAAATGAGCCGATGAGCGGTGCGGTGAACCCGATGACGACGGCTGCGATGAACGCATAACGTAAAAAGCTGTACGTAAACAGATCCGCAATCATGACGTACCTTCATGGACGAGCACTTTGACCGGATATGGCTTGATCGCGGTCAATTCGCCGAGTTCACTATATTCTTTCAATCCACAGTTGCACGCCATCCGTCCATGGTCGAGATGGACGACTTTCGTGACGAGGTCGGTGACGACGTTCAAGTCATGGGTGACCAGAATGAACGTACATGTCGTATGTTCACGCAACAGATGAAGCACTTCGTAGAAGTCGCGCAAATGCTTCTGGTCGACGCCGACCGTCGGCTCATCCAAGATCAGCAGGTCCGGTTGGTTGACGATTGCTCGAGCGATAAAGACGCGCTGTTGCTGGCCGCCGGACAGGCTGCCGATTTTCCGATGTCGGAACTGCCACATGTTGACTGTCTCAAGGGCGTTTTGAATGGCCGCCTTATCCTCGATGTTCAAACGCTTGAACAAACCGAGCCGTCCATAGCGGCCCATGGCAACGACTTCCTCGACCGTCACCGGAAAACCCGAGTTAAACGATGCCGCTTTTTGGGAAACGTAACTGATACGGGACTTGTCTTTGAACTGGCCTTGAGGGCGTCCAAACAGTTCCACTGTCCCGGTTTGTGGGGATAACAGTCCGAGAATCGTTCGAATCAATGTCGATTTCCCGGATCCGTTCTCCCCGACGACAGCAACGAAGTCGCCTTGTTTAATATCGATGGACACGTCCTGTAGCGCGGCGGTCCCATCGTAGTGATAGGAAACATGATTTAATTTTACGACGGATGTCGTCATAAGCTACCCTTCTCTCGTGTTATAAATCGTAATCATTTCTACTTGCTTGGCGTCTGTATTATACAGAATATCAGTCTATGCTTCAAGTATAGAGGCAATGCGAGCTGATTGGCGGCGCACGAACTGAAATCCGTATGTAATTTTATGATCTTCGTTGTACACTAGAGATAACGCAGAGGGGGTTTTTCCGTGGAGAAAAAACTAGCAGTCATCGATATCGGGTCCAACTCGATTCGTAACGTCATTTTTGAAGTGAACGGCCACGGTCAGTATTTTGAACGGTTGAACGTGAAAGAAGTGGCACGGCTGTCGAGCCATATCACCGATGACAATGAACTGTCCAAGTCTGGCATCGAGGCGCTCATCGAGACGCTGAATCACTTTAATCGCTTGAACAAGCATCACGAAGTGAAAGAAGTGTTGCCCGTCGCGACGGCCGCCATCCGCAACGCCAGCAATTCCGAGGCCATCTTAGAAGAAGTCCGGCAAGCGACCGGCATGGAGATTCGGTTGTTGAGCGACTATGAGGAGGCGTTTTACGGCTACTCGGCCATCATCAACTCGACGTATATCGAGGACGGCTATTCAGTCGATATCGGTGGTGGTTCAATGGAAGTGACGTACTTCAAAGATCGTGAACTCGTCTTCTATCACAGCTTCCCGTTCGGAGCCGTCACATTGACCGAGGACTTCATGAAGGGTGACACGCTCACGAAAGACGAGCGTAAACAATTGACGACGTTCTTGAAAAAGTCGTTCAAAGAGATCGACTGGCTCGAGCCGCACGGTATACCGCTCGTCGGTGTCGGAGGCACGGCTCGAAACCTCGTCCGGGTCGAACAGTCGCTATCGTTGTTCCCGCTCGAAGGCATCCATCAATACACGATCGGAGCCGACCGCTTGCATGAAGTCGTCGATGAGCTCATCGATATGTCGAGTAAACAGTTGGGCCGGCTTGACGGGTTGTCGAAAGACCGAATCGATATCATCGCCCCGGCTGTGACCGCCATCGATGAACTGGCGAAATATTTGAAAGTGCCCGAGTTCATGATGAGCAACAACGGACTACGCGAGGGCTTGTTCTATGAGTACTACTTAAAGGAAAACAATCTGGTCCGTTTCGGTGACGTCAAAGAAGAAAGTTTCCGTCATTTCGAGAAGCAGTATGCCGTCGACCCGGTTCGTCATCAACACTTGATTCATCTCGCCCGCCAAATTTACACCGGCTTGATTGAGACGAAGACGATTAAGCCGAAACCGTTCGAACCCGGTCTTTTAGAAGGGGCGTGCCGGCTCGCTTATTTCGGGGAATATATCGACCATAACAACAAGAGTGACCACACGTTCCACTTGATCACGACGAACGACTTTAAAGGGATGAACCATGAGGACCGGCTCGCACTCGCCTTGGTGACGTCATATAAATCGCGCCGCCTGCTCGAACAACACATCGAGGGCTTCCCGGAATGGTTCGACTCGAAGATGTTGAAGAGCTTAGAGCTGCTCGGCTCGATCGTCAAACTCGTCGATGCGCTCGATTTGACCGAACGTCAAGTCGTCGAGGACATCGACGTCTCTTCGACGGACGAGGGACTCGTCTTCACGCTTCATACGCACAGCTCGCCGCGTTTTGAAGTCCAGCGCGGCATCCGTCATAAAAAACATTTGGAACGTGCCATCGACCAAACCATCGAGTTACGTGTAGAGGAGAGAGATTCATGACCATCTACTTACCCGAACATTTCAATAACCGCGAGCTCAGTTGGCTGAGCTTCAACGAACGCGTCCTCCAAGAAGCGATGGACGAACGCAACCCGCTCATGGAACGGTTGAAGTTTCTCGGCATCTTCAGTTCGAACCTCGACGAGTTTTACATGGTCCGTTTCGGCGGATTGAAAGATGAAGTGCTCGCCGGCTTCAACCGTCCGGAAGACAAGGCCGGGTTGACACCGAAACAGCAAATCAAAGCCATCTCCATCAAAGCTCAGGAACTCGTGGAGGTCCAGTACGCGACATATAAGAAAATCGTCAAACAGCTCGCCTCGGAGAACGTCCGCTTCCTACGGCCGAAACATTTGAACAAAGAACAGCTCGACTTCGTCAAGTTATACTTCCGGACCCACGTCTTCCCGGTGTTGACGCCGATTGCCGTCGACGCTTATCGACCGTTCCCGATGCTGTTGTCCAAATCACTCAATATCGCCGTCGAGATCGCCTCGACCGATGAAGGCAAAAAACGGCTCGCCCTCGTCCAGGTACCTGCCGTGTTGCCGCGTTATCTCGAATTGCCGACAGAGGACGAGGACCATACCGATTTGATGTTGCTCGAGGACGTCATCATCCAGTTCATCGACTCGCTGTTCAAAGGTTTTGAAGTCGAGTCGACTATGCCGTTCCGGATCACACGGAACGCGGATATGCCGTTCCATGAGGAAGGAAGCCGCGACGTCCTTAAACAGATTGAAAAAGAGTTGAAGAAACGGCGTTATGGTGTCGCGATACGCCTTGAGGTTCAGCAACGGTCGCTCAGTAAAGAGCTATTGTTCATGCTTCAAGACGTGCTCGACTTGCATGACCGCGACATCTTCCTCGTCGACGGCCCAATCGATTTGACGTTCCTGTTTGGGGTGTATAACAAGATTGGTATCGAATACGATGACATGATCAATGAGACGCTCATCCCGTTCGTCCCAGAAGGACTCGAGCCGGGGAAAGACTTGTTCCAAGCGTTACTCAAACGCGACTATTTGCTCCACCACCCGTACCATTCGTTCGACCCGATCGTCCGCTTCATCGCCCAAGCCGCCAAAGACCCGAACGTGCTCGCCATCAAGCAGACGCTCTATCGTGTCTCTGGTGACTCACCGATTATCAAAGCGTTGACCGACGCCGCCGAGAGCGGGAAACAAGTGACCGTTCTTGTCGAATTGAAGGCCCGGTTCGACGAGGAGAAGAACATCCAATGGGCGAAACAGCTCGAGAAGGCCGGCGCCCACGTCATTTATGGCTATAAAGAGTTGAAGACACACTCGAAGATCACGCTCGTCGTCCGCATCTTAGAAGGCGGGGTGCTGCAGCGGTTCGTTCATCTCGGTACCGGCAACTATAACGACTCGACCGCCAAACTGTACACAGACATCGGTTTGTTGACGACAAATGAAGAACTCGCCGAAGATGCGACCAACTTCTTCAACTGGCTCTCCGGTTACGGCGAACGCCCGTCATGGCACAAGTTCGAGACGTCACCGGACGACATGCACGACTTCTTCCTTCAAAAGATTGACGAAGAGATTAAACTGCATGAGAAATACGGGAACGGTCGCATCGTCGCCAAGATGAACTCGATCACCGACAAGCCGATCATCACAAAACTGTATGATGCCTCACAGGCCGGGGTCAAAATCGATTTGATCATCCGTGGCATCTGTTGTTTACGTCCCGGGATCAAAGGCATCTCGGATAATATCCGCGTCGTGTCCATCATCGACCGGTATTTGGAGCACTCGCGCATCTTCTACTTCTATCAAAACGGGAAAGAAGACTTGTATTGCTCATCAGCCGACTGGATGACGCGCAACATGCGCAAACGGATCGAGATCCTCTTCCCGATTCTTGACGCGGGACACAAGTCATACATCAAAGATATGCTCGCGCTGCAACTCGTCGATAACGTGAAAGCGAGAATCCAGCGTGCTGACGGCAGTTACGTCTATTTGAAACAAGAGGCCGGACAAGAGCGCATCCAATCACAAATCATCATCCATCAATACACGGGCGGACGTTGGAACAACATTCCGAGCGTGTTTGAGCGCGAACCGTCGAACTGGGCCGAACGGGAAGTCCTCCGCTTGCGAGCCGAAAACGAGAAAATGACAGATGACTGATGTTAGACTTCTCAAACGAGAATGAACATTGTATAATGAACTCGGTTACCTGTTAGTTAAGCGTTTTCATTTCGATTATGGAGGAATCATTCATGCAAGAAATCCTATTGTCATTGCTCGCTGGTCTCATTTGTGGCATGATTTTCACGGCCTTGAAGTTGCCGCTCCCTGCCCCGCCGGTCTTACCGGGCGTCATCGGCATCTTCGGTGTGTTTCTTGGGATGAAAGTATATCAATTCGCACTCGCGAACTGGCCCTTTTAATTCAAAAAACGAAGCCCGCGGGCTTCGTTTTTTTATAGATCATAATGTCTCGCTTTGTGACACGTCGGGCAGAGCCACGTGCCGCTCCCTGCTTCGAGATGGTACTCCATCAAACGAATCCCGGTCGGCCCGAAACGGTTCATGTCATCCCCGCACGCTTCACAGCTGGCTGTCGGGGCGAGCTGTGACACTGCCTGCTCTTCGGTCAAGTGAGCAGTGAACGTCTCCCGGGTCCACTTGGCAGACGGGACGCGGTACCCTTGCTCCCATTTGGTGCGGATGACAGCGTCCGTGTCTTCCTCGTACATACCTGATTGAAGCAACGGATGATGGAAATCAAGACCGACCACGTCGACGAGGCTATACGCCTTCGTCTCTGGTCCCGCCTCCGTCCGCCAATAGCGGTCGGCCGGGCGCTTGGTCATCTCGACGAGCATGACTTCGACTTCAGCCACGATACCGTATCCGAGAATCTCAATCCAAGCTGTCCCCTCTTCGATCCGGCCTTCCACATAGAACGGGCTCGCTTCCTGAAAGTAGATCGGGAGCGCGGACCAGACATCATACTCGTTCGGATCGATTCGGATGATGTTCATCTTATTGGTGCGCGAGCGTGAACTGTTCGCGCCATTCGGCATCGAATCGGTTCGCCCGGAACATCTCGATCTCTTGTTTGTATGGTGCCACTTTCGTTTTCTCACTGATCGGGATATACGGCGTCTCCAAAATTTTTGGCAAGTGGGTGAACGCCTCGTGGTGGATGATCCGGTTCAACGTGTCGAAGCCGATTTCGCCATAGCCGATATTCTCGTGACGGTCTTTTTTCGCGCCGCGCACGTTCTTCGAATCGTTGACGTGGATGACGCCGAGACGGTCCAGTCCGACGATTTGGTCGAACTGTTCAATGACACCGTCCAAATCGCCGACGAGGTCATAACCCGCGTCATGAACGTGACATGTGTCGAAACAGACCGAGAGCCGGTCGTTGTGCGTCACCCCGTCGATGATCGTTGCCAGTTCTTCGAACGTCTTGCCGAGTTCGCTGCCTTTTCCGGCCATCGTCTCAAGTGCGATTTTCACGGTCTCGTCACCGGTGAGCACCTCGTTCAAGCCTTCGATGATGCGGGCCAAGCCGACGTTTTCCCCTGCACCGACATGCGCGCCCGGGTGAAGGACGACGTGACGTGCGACTTGGAGCGCTTCGGCCCGTTTGATTTCGGCGGCCAAAAACGAGACGGCGAGTTCGAACGTCTCCGGTTTCGTCGTGTTGCCCAAGTTGATGATATACGGGGCATGGACGACGATCTCGTTGATGTCGTGCGCCGCCATATGGGCGAGCGCCGCCTCGATATTCAAATCCTCGATTGGCTTGCGCCGTGTGTTTTGGGGCGCACCCGTATATACCATCATCGTGTTAGCGCCGTATGAGACGGCTTCTTCACTGCCAGCGAGCAACATTTTCTTACCGGATACAGAAACGTGGGAACCAATTTTTAACATAGTCATTTCTCCTTCATTCTCATCTGTCCTTAGTGTACACAAAAAGAAGAATCGACTCCACGAAGTCGATTCTTCTTTTGCTTAGCGTCGGTTCTTTTTACGAACTTCGCGACGTTCCTTACGTTGGCTCTGCATATGCTCACGTGAGGCCGTCTCTTTCAATTTATACTTGAACTTCTTCTTGTAACCAGGTTTGACCTTTTTCTTCGCCTTCTTGATTTCACCCGCCATCCGGCTGTGCGCCGTTTGCGAGACTTTCATCTTCCGGTCGGTCGTGCGGCGTTTGCGTGTCTTGATCTCTTGAAGCGATCCGTTCTTCAAATCGACGTGCTTGAACGTGAATCCACGCTCTTCGAGTCGATTGATTGGACCGTTCTCGTGATCTTCATACAGCGTGTACGCTTCGCCAGTCTCACCAGCGCGGCCCGTCCGGCCAACACGGTGCGTATAGAAGTCGAGGTCTTTCGGAATGCCGAAGTTGATGATGTGCGACACACCTTTAATATCGATGCCCCGCGCCGCCAAGTCGGTAGCAATCACGAACTGATATTTCGCGTCGTTGATGTCTTTGATCGCTTGCTTCCGGCGACGGGCTTGCATGTCCCCATGAAGCGTGCCGACGTTGAGTCCCGCCTCGCGGAACGACGTCTCCAACTCATCCGCATCTTGTTTCGTGTTCGTGAACACGAGACAGACGAACGGGTTGATTGCTTTTGCGATGTCGACCGTCAATGCCTTGCGGTCCCGGTGACGGACCGGGATGACGTGATGCTTGATTTTCGGAACGACGCGGTGCTCTTCACTCGCTTCCGCGTAACGCGGGTCATGCAAATATTTCTTCAAGAACGGTTGTAGCTTCTCAGGAATCGTCGCTGAGAAGACCATCGTTTGAAGTTTCTCTGGCAACGACTGCGCGATGCGGTCGACTTCAGGCAAGAAGCCCATGTCGAGCATTTGGTCGGCTTCATCGACGACGAAATGCGTGACTTTGTGCGGGAATAACGCTTGGACTTTCAACAAGTCGAGTAGACGACCTGGTGTCCCGATGATCAGTTGTGGTGGGTTTTTCATCTTGTCGATTTGTCGTTCCCGGTCAGTTCCTCCGACAATCAGACTTGTTTTAATGTAGTCCGGCTGTTTGACGAGGAGCGTTTTCAACTCTTCGTGAATCTGCCATGCGAGTTCGCGCGTCGGTGCGACGATGATGGCTTGGACCGATTCTTCTTTCGGATCGATTGCTTCTAAAATAGGTAAGAGGAACGCAAGCGTCTTCCCCGTCCCGGTTTGTGATTTCCCAATGATATCGCGGCCATTCATCGCAGCCGGAATAATCCGGGCTTGAATGTCCGTCGGTACTGTGATGCGCTTTTCTGTCAAGGCATCGACGATAAACGGTAACAATTTGAACTGTTGGAAGCTGTTCAATCGATACACCTCCTGTTTCTTTCCACTTTTCCTAGCATAGCGGAATCTAATCATTTGTCAATTAATCTTTTGCGAGCCCTTCGTACAAATAGCTCGACGAATAGTAGTGTGACGCAATTTTCTTGCCGTTCAAATGATGTTCGAGCGCCTTGAATCCGACCTCGATCATTTCGTTCGGTGATTGGACGACGGTCGCATCGACTTTCCCGCTATGAATCAGCGGATAAATGCCGGTCACACCGTCGACCGATACGAGCGTTTTGTCACTGAGGCCATGACTTTCGAGGGCCCGGACGACACCGAACGTATTGTCATCATTGTGAGAAAAGACGGCATCGAACGGAATACCGGCATCGAGCCACCGAGACATCTCGATCTCGGCTTGGAACGTGTCGTAATTACCCGTGATCGAGGCGACGACTTGCAGGTTGTCGTTGGCTTTGTCATATTCCGTCAACCCGAGGCTCCGATCGATCGTCGAACGGACTTTGGCGGTCCCTCTCACTTCGACGACACGAATCGGACGGTCGAGCCCAGCGTGTTGGGCGGCGATATGGTTCGCTGCCATCCGGCCGATCTCGACGTTATCGGACATGACCGACGTCAAGACGCTGTCATGGTCGATCATCCGATCGATGGCGATAATCGGAATACCCTCCCGTTCGGCCCGTTCGAGCGATGGCCGGATGAATGCTTCATCGAGCGTCGTCACGAAAATCGCTTCGACCCCGCGGTCGATCAGCGCGTCCAATTTTTCTTTCTCCAGGACACGTGAATCCTCACTCGTCGTCGGGACAGGGATAAAACCTTTTTGATTCGCCGTCCGGACGAACGCGGCCAACAGTTTATTGGCATGCTCATGCTTTTCACTGACGAATACGAAACCGACTTCATTATTTTCTCGCGCCCGTTCCGGTAATTGGATTGACGTAATCAATAGAATCGATAGCGCCCAGACGATCGGCAGCCAAAGCCAGTAATGTTTGAACCCTTTCGTCATGGGTGCGACCGCCTTGGGATTTTAATCATCATGGCCGTACCTTCTCCTTCAACACTTTCAATTTCCATGTGACCGTTCACGGCTTTCAAGTATTCCCGAATCATGTAGAGCCCTAAGCCGTTGCCGTTCTCTTTCGTTGTATAAAACGCGGACCCGACCGACTTGACTTGAGATTCGGTCATCCCGATCCCATTGTCTTCGATCAAGAAGCGGTAGTCCCGTTCCGTGAATTGAATCGTGACCGTCACGACGCCGTCGGCACCTTTCGTATCGACGGCCTCGACCGCGTTTTTGAACAAGTTATAGATGATTTGGACGAGCATGTCGTTCGAGCAGTAAAACGGCGGCATATCGTTCGGGACGTTCAACTCCCAGTTCGTGACCCGCTTATAGCATTCGGCGTCGAGCAAGAATTCGAGGCGTTTCGCAAACTCGGTCATGTCGAGCCACTCTTCTTGTAGCTTCGCCTGGTCGGGCTTCGCGAGCGTGAGCATCGTCGTGATCAAATGGTTGGCCCGATCAAGTTCTGAAAGCGCGAGATCGAGCATGTCGCTGCTACTGTGCCCTTCTTTCACCATCTGCAACGTGATTTGGACCGGCGTGAGCGGATTGCGAATCTCGTGGGCAATCCCTGCCGCGAGCTGTCCGAGCGAGGCGAGCTTCTCTTGTTGCAACAATAGTTGCTGTTGACTGAGCTGTTCGCGTCGGGCCGTCTCCATGCGGCGGGAATAATCGTTGTACGTATCGAGCAGCGTCTCGACTTCTTTGGAGCCGGTCCGTTCGAGTTGGATCGGTTCGAGCGACTGTTGTTTCTTGATGTTTTGCACAAGTTCAAGCAGCGGACTTGTCAACGTCTTCGACAACAGTAGACCGACCATGATACTCAAGAAGAATGTCACGAGCGTAATCATCAAGTATTGCCAACGCGTCGCGTACACCGCTTCGTAGACCGAATCGGTACTATGCTTTGCGAGGACGCTCCATCCGTTGACACGCGCATCGGGCTCAAACATGAGGACATCGTCTTTCGTGCTGAACACCGAACGGACGTCGTAGGCGTCCGTCGCTTCGATGATGGACCGGGACAAACGCCGTTCTGCGTCCGTGACGAGATTGAACGAGGTCGACAATACTTCGCCCCGTTCATTCAACAAGTAGAGAATCATGTCATCATTTGCCGATTCGAGCATCCGACGATATAAATCTGAATTGAGCACGCTGATACTACCGCCGAACATCCCGATCATCCGGTTGTCTTCAAGCACCGGTACGTATAAATATGTCCCAACGTCACCCGAAATCGAAATCGGGTCACTCATAAACAAGTCATTCTTGCCGCCGGTGAGCACCTCTTTAAATTTCGGATCACTCTTGAGCGTCAGCGCCGGTACTTGGCGTTGCGAGTACCACGTGAACGCATCGCCTTCTAAATCGTAATAAAAAATCGAGGTGAAGCTCGTCCGCTGATTCAAATAACCGGTGCGGATCCGCTCTTCGATATACGTCTCATTCCCGACGTAAGCACCGAGATAGACCAAGTCTTCGTATAGTTTACCGAGTCGCGTCTCCAGGTTTTCGATACTCCCGTCAATCGCGTAGTCGAATTGTTCTTTCGCCAGTTCTTCCGCGCGGGACACCGTCACGCGGTCGGCAGAGAAGGCTAATGAAGAGATGACAAGTCCTAGTATAATGAAGATAATAAATGTAATCTGAAAGAAGTACGATTTTCGAACTTCAAGCAATGTTCTTAGGCGTTCCACGGTGTCCCTCCTTTCTAACCTTAAGATTATAGCATGAATACACGGAAATCTTTTCGTATTTTCGAAACAATGTTAGACTAATACGTATGAAAGCATCGCGAAAGGAGCGTTCCTTACAAAATGAAAGTTAAAAAAATTAGTCCACGCGGATATTGCTACGGCGTCGTCGATGCCATGAAGCTCGCCAACGAAGCTGTGGCCAACCCAGATTTACCGCGTCCTATCCATATACTTGGCATGATTGTCCATAACCGTCATGTCACCCAAGCATTCGAGGAACTCGGCGTCAAGACGGTCGACGGTGAGGATCGAATGAAAGCGCTCGAGACAATTGATCGTGGAACGGTCGTCTTTACCGCCCACGGCATCTCGCCGCTCGTGCGTAAGCGTGCCATTGAGAAAGGCTTGACGATTGTCGATGCCTCGTGCCCGGATGTACTGGTCACCCACGATTTGATTCGCGAAAAGACGGCTGTCGGTTATGAAGTCATCTACATCGGCAAGCATGGCCACCCGGAACCGGAAGGCGCGATGGGCGTCGCTCCAGGAAAAGTTCACCTCGTCCAATACGAGAGTGACTTCGAGGCGCTCCCGGCTCACCTGTATGATGCAAAAATTCTCGTCACGAACCAGACGACGATGAGCCAATGGGACGTCTCGGCCTTGATTGAGATGATTCAAGAACGGTATCCTCATGTCGAGGTCCACAACGAGATCTGTAACGCGACCCAAGTCCGGCAAGAAGCTGTCGCTGAACAAGCCGGTGACTGTGAACTATTGATCGTCGTCGGTGACCCGAAGTCGAACAACTCGAACCGTTTAGCCCAGGTCTCGAAAGAGATTGCAGGCACGAACGCCTACCGCATCGGCGACTTGAGCGAACTCGACCTGACTTGGCTCGAAGGTGTCGAAACGGTCGCCGTCACGTCAGGCGCGTCGACACCGACACCAATCACAAAAAAAGTCATCGACTTCTTGACCCAATATGACCCGCTCGATTTGAGCACACACGATAAGACGCCATATCTTGAACTGCGCAGCATTCTTCCGAAAGTGAAGGCGCTCCGTAAATGACATGAACCCCCGTCCTCTCATGAGGTCCGGGGGTTTTTCGTTTAATCATCAGTAGAAGCGGAACGGGTTTGTATCGGCTTCCGAAACAAACAATTCGACATCGAGTTTCGCACGTTCACACTTCTCGCGCATCACGTCGACGACGCCTTGCTTCATCACGCTCTCCACGTGATGACCCGGGTCGACGACAGAAAGTCCGAGCGCCATTGCATCGTGGGCCACATGGAAGTACAGGTCGCCCGTCACATACGCATCCGCACCTTTGAAATGGGCTGCCGATACGTATTTATTCCCGTCCCCGCCGAGCACCGCCACTTTCTCGATGATCCGGTTCGGATCGCCGACGACACGGACGGCTTCGACGTCAAAGCTCGTCTTGACGTGTTCGGCGAACGACTCAAGTGTGAGAGGCACCTCGAGACGTCCGATACGACCGAGGCCGAACACGGGCCCGTCAATGTCGTCACGAATCAAATCGTAGGCCACCTCTTCGTATGGATGCGCGTCCGTCATCGCCTTAAGCACTCTTTTCTTTTGGCTCTCCGTGACAATCGTCTCGATTTTCACTTCCTCGACATGTTCCGTCTTGCCGTGTTGGCCTAGATACGGGTCCGACCCTTCGAGTGGTGTGAACTGACCTTCTCCCGAGACGGTGAACTGACAGTCCCCATAATCTCCGAGACGACCGGCTCCGGCCCGGCCGAGCGCCTCCGACACGGCTTGCCGATGCGTCGTCGGGACGAAGACGGACAGCTTATACACCGGTTCTTCATAAGTTGGAATGAGCACCGTCGGATCGACCAACCCGAGTGCCTCACTCATCCAGTCGTTGACCCCGCCCTGACAGACGTCCAAGTTCGTATGGGCGACATAGACGGCAATGTCATGCCGAATGCATTTCATAACGATCCGGCCAGCGGCACTGCGATCGTTCACTTGCGCAAGCGCGCTGAAAATGGGCGGGTGATGGGCGATAATCAAATCGACGTCTCGCTCGATTGCTTCATCAACGACCGACTCGAGAACGTCTAGCGTCACCATGACTCGTCGTACCGGTTTATTCAACGTACCGATTTGAAGACCAATTTTATCGCCCTCGACCGCGAGATGTTTCGGGGCGAACTCCTCAAACAATTGAATGACATGATTTCCGTTCGCCATCAGTTGCTCACCTCTCTCATTTTGTCACGTAGCGTCTTGAACTCCTCCTGTTTGCGGATGAGCGCTTCGGTTTGGGCACCTGCTGCCATCTGACCGAGCACATAATCGAGCTTGTCCGCCTCGCGGCCCCATTTCATTTTGAACGCCTCTGGGCGTGTCGTGAGCAAGTACGGTCCGAACATGAGCTGCCACGCGCGTTCTGTGTCATCTAGGCTATAGCATGTCTCCGTGCCACGTTCGCCGACAAGAATCTCGTATACTTTGTCATTCTCTTCAACGATTGATTCCGCGACTAGGACGAATCCTGCGTCGAGCAACCATTCGCGGACGTGTTGCCCGTCCACGTTCGGTTGCAGGACGAGCCGTTCGACAGCACCTAACTTGTCACGGCCGCTCTCTAAAATCGACCGAATCAAACTTCCGCCCATCCCGCAAATCGAGATGCATGTCGCCTCATCTGCTTCGAGGACGGCGAGCCCGTCACCGAGACGGACGTCGATGTTTTCGGTCGCTCCGATGAGCTCGACTTGAGCTTTGGCCGCTTCCATCGGTCCACGGTTCACTTCGCCTGCGATGGCGCGGTCGACGATGCCTTGCTGAACGAGATAGCATGGCACGTAGGCGTGGTCAGAGCCGATGTCCGCCACTACACTGCCTTTCGGAATGAAATCGACGACTTGCTTCAGTCGGCGGTCTAACGTCACTTGTTCTTGCATAGGGACAACTCCTTTTTCTACTTCTTCACTATTAGGGTAACGAATATTTATATCCAGGACAATAAAAAACGTACCCCAGAAGGAGTACGTTTCACCCTTATTGTTCGAGCAACCAAGTCGCGAGTACGTCTGCTTCTTCGGCAGTCGCGAGACCGGCTGGCATTGCACCTTTACCGTTGACGATGATGTTTGTGATCTCTTCCGCCGATAAACGTTCGCCGACGCCTGTCAACGCAGGACCGACGCCACCTTCGAGATTTCCACCGTGGCAACCTGTGCAGCCTTTCGCCGCATACAAGTCTTCCGGGTTCATCTCAGTGACCGACGGACCTTCAGCAGCCTGCTGAGCTTGGTTCACGCCAAAATACGATAATGAGACCATGGCAATGATTGCGACGATCGCGATCGCTGCAAACGGTAACAATGGATTACGCATTGTATTTCCCCCTCATGTTCATTCCAAATTTCTACCCATCACTATTTTACTCAAAAAATAATAAAGAAGGAAGGAAAATCACTCATTTTCCTTCCTTTCTTCTAAAACTTCACATTTTATTCAAAAACACAATTAATCAAGGAAGTCTTTCAAGCGTTTCGAACGGCTCGGGTGACGGAGCTTCCGGAGCGCCTTCGCCTCGATTTGACGAATCCGCTCGCGGGTGACGCCGAACACTTTCCCGACTTCTTCGAGCGTGCGCGTACGGCCATCATCGAGACCGAAACGGAGACGGAGCACGTTTTCTTCGCGGTCCGTGAGCGTGTCGAGCACGTCTTCGAGCTGTTCTTTGAGTAGCTCATAGGCAGCGGCGTCTTGGGGTGCCATCGCATCTTGGTCTTCGATGAAGTCGCCGAGGTGCGAATCATCCTCTTCCCCAATCGGTGTCTCGAGCGAGACAGGCTCTTGGGCGATTTTCAAGATCTCACGCACTTTTTCAGGTGTGAGTTCCATCTCTTTGGCGATTTCTTCAGGTGCCGGTTCGCGCCCGAGGTCTTGCAACAGTTGACGTTGAACACGAATCAACTTGTTGATCGTCTCGACCATGTGGACCGGGATCCGGATTGTCCGAGCTTGGTCGGCGATGGCGCGGGTGATTGCTTGACGAATCCACCACGTCGCGTACGTCGAGAACTTGAACCCTTTCATGTAGTCGAACTTCTCGACGGCTTTAATGAGGCCCATGTTTCCTTCTTGAATCAAGTCAAGGAAGAGCATACCGCGCCCGACATAACGTTTCGCGATTGAGACGACGAGACGGAGGTTGGCTTCGGCAAGACGTTTCTTCGCCTCTTCGTCCCCTTGTTCAATCCGTTTCGCGAGTTCGGTCTCATCTTTCGCACTGAGGAGATCGACGCGGCCGATCTCTTTCAAATACATGCGGACCGGGTCGTTGATCTTAATACCTGGCGGGACGGACAAGTCGTTCAAATCGACCTCTTCGTCCTCTTTTTTGGTTGGTGTTTCTTCGGCATCGGCCGCATCTTCTGTGACGCGGATATCTTTACCTTCTAAGTCTTCAATGAAGTTATCGATAAAGTCCGAATCCACCTCGAAATGGCTGAGGCGATCTTGGATTGCTTGCATGGATACGACGCCTTTTTTCTTACCTAATTTCTCGAGTTCGTCTATGGCGTTAAATAAATCCTCTTTTTTCTTCTCTGCCATCTAGCAGTTCAACTCCTTCCAAACTTCCTTCACGTTCATCGTTCACGAAGACGACGACTCCGGGTAATCAATTCTTGTAACTTGGATGCCTGGTCTACTATACTTTCGGCATCTTGTCCGATTTCCCTTTTCGCTCGTTCGATTTGACGCTGTTCCTCATAACTGTTTATGACCTTAATGTATTCATCTAAAACCTCTTCGGTCAGTTCGTCCGGTGCGGACATGAGCCGAATCTCGGCATACCGATTCGCATAGTCCGGACGTTGGTCACAATAGCGCTCCATGAACGGGGGCGCCACTTGTTCGAATTCTTCATGCGTCATGTCCTCCGAGACGATCTCATAGAGGGCCGTCGCCAGCATGCGATGCACTTCGTCCTGATAGGCTAGCCCGAGGCGGTCCCTGACGAAGTGGACCCGCTCCGGACCACTCAGCATGGCCCGAAGTAACAGCTTTTCGGCTTTGACATAACGCGGTTCATTCGTCTTAGATGAACGCCGGCGAACCGGTTCAGCTTCCGGAACTCGTTGGGGTGCGATTTCTTTCGGTCTTGTCGAGGGCATCCGTGACAACAATGTCTCGACTGGAATCTCAAATTCGTCGGCCAGCTTTCTCACATATAAATCACGGCGAATCGAATTGTCCGTTTTACTGATTTCCACAAGCATAGATTCAATAAAACGAATCCGTTCTCCTTCTCGATTCATATTTTTCCCACGCCGTAGCGTCCGGTTCATGAAATCGAGGACGGATAAACGCTCCGATTCGACAAGTCTGTGCCACTGCTCCGCCCCATTCGTCCGAATATAATCATCCGGGTCGGTCTTCTCAGGTAACATCAGCACCTGGACATCGAGCGGGTAGCCCTCGAGCAAGCGGACGACTTTCATCGTCGCTTCTTGTCCGGCCGTATCACCGTCATAACAGATGATCACTTCTTCGACCATGCGTGCTAACGCACGGGCATGCTGCGTCGAAAACGCCGTCCCGAGCGACGCGACGACTTCCTTCGTCCCGGCTTGCGCGACTTGCAAGACGTCGACGTTCCCTTCCACGAGCACGACCCGTTTTTGCTTTCGCATCGTGGCCCGTGCCTGTGAAAAGCCGAAGAGGAGTTCGCTCTTGTTGAACAAGGGCGTATCCGCCGTGTTGACGTACTTTGGCTGTCGCTCATCGATCGCCCGTCCGCTAAATCCGACGATGGTGCCGTCTCGATCCGCAATCGGAAAGACGACTCTGCCTTCGAACCGGTCAAAATATTCACCGGACCTCGACTTAGAAATCAACCCCGCCTCCACCATGACCTCGAGGTCGAAACCTCTTCGTTCCAGTGAATCAACGGTAAAACGGCGATGATCAGGCGCATAACCGATCTTATACTGTCCGATCGTCGTCTCCTGTAGACCGCGCGCTTGCAAATACGTCAATCCGACTTCGCCCGCTTCGGTCTTCATCAACACTTCATGATACAAATCCGCCACGACACGATGGGCATCGCGCATCTGTTTACGAATGACTTGGTCTCGTGACAACTCCTCATCCCCAGACACCCCGCCCTCGATGGCGATGTTCGCCCGCGTCGCGAGACGTTCAATCGTCTCAGGGAACGACAAACCTTCTGTCTCCATGACGAACGTAAATACGTTCCCGCCGGCTCCACATCCAAAACAATGGTACATCCCTTTTTCCGGGGACACGGAGAACGATGGACTGTTCTCCGAGTGGAACGGACAGAGACCGACGAGGCGATGGCCTTGCTTCTTCAATTCAACGCGTTCACTGATTAAATCAACGATATCTGTGGCTTGTTTCACTTCCGCAATGACTTCATCCGGTATTCGCGGCAACTCGACCACTCCCTATCCAAACTCGCAACGAAACGGAACGCTCACCACGTTCCGTTTCACTGTAATGTCAATACTCTATTATACCGTTAACACCAGTCGATTACTAATCCGAGTACTCAATCGTCTTTCGATTGGTCGAGCATCCGTAAAATGATGCCTGCCGTCTCTTCGACGGCTTTGTTCGTCACGTCGATGACCTCGCAACCGATTCGTTCGTAAATCCCTCGGGCATACTCGAGTTCACGATTGATGCGTTCGAGTTGGGCGTAGTCGGCCTCCGGTTTCAAACCGAGCGACTTCAACCGTTCCATCCGAATCGAAATCAACTTATCCGGCGAGATGATCAACCCGACGCACTTGTCAGGCGGCAAATCGAACAGTTCTTCCGGCGGGCGTGATTCCGGCACGAGCGGTACGTTGGCGACCTTATACCGCTTCAACGCCAAATATTGTGAGAGCGGCGTCTTGGATGTGCGTGATACGCCGACGAGGACGATATCAGCTTTTTTCAAGCCTCTTGGGTCACGTCCGTCGTCGTACTTGACCGCGAACTCCATCGCTTCGATTTTCCGGAAGTAATCCTCATCGAGACGATAGATGAGTCCCGGTTTCTCGCGTGGACTCTCTCCGAGTTGACCGGCGAGCACGTCGAGTAAGTCGCCGAGCAAGTCGACCGTCTTCACGTCATGCTCTCGTCCGAGTTGAACGAGGAGGGCCCGATGCTCCTCGTTGACCAACGTGAAGGCGATGACCGCTCCTTGGGCACGCGCTTGTGTCACGACATCGTGAATCGTCTGTTCATCTTCCACGAACGGAATTCTAAGCGTCTCAATCGCATTCTCGTGGAACTGGATGCTCGCGGCGCGGACGACGAGTTCACACGTCTCCCCGACCGAATCGCTCACGACAAATACGAGTTGTTTTTGTGTCAGTGTCAAACCAGATTCCTCCTCAGAACGACTCATCGTTGGCGAGTGCGATCAATACTTTCGTCATGTTCGTCTTCGTCATGCGACCGAGCACGATCAGCTTGCCGTCTTTCTCTTCGACGACTGGCATGGCATCGATTTGTTTCTCGATCAGCTTCATCCCGGCCCGAATCAACGTCTCACTCTTCTCGCACACCGTGATGTTCGGCATGCGGGTCATGATGACGTTGACCGGCAATTGATCCAAGTCTTGATTGCCGATGGCGGCCCGAAGTAAGTCTTTACGTGACAAGACACCGACGAGCTCGTTGTCCTTGCCGACGACGAACAGCGAACCGACGTCTTCTAAAAACAAGGTCACGACGGCGTCATACACCGTCATCTCGTCACTGACGACTTTCGCGGACGACATGAAGTCGCCGACCGTCAATGAATCCAATTTTTCCCGAAGCAGGGATGAGTTTCGTTTGCCGACGAACGTGTAGCCGACACGTGGCCGGGCTTCTAGTATTCCAGTCATCGTCAAGATGGCCAGATCCGGACGGAGCGTGGCGCGAGTGAGCGACAGCTCTTGCGCGATCTGCTCACCCGTGATCGGTCCGTTGACCCTGACGATCTCAACGATCTTCTGTTGGCGTTCATTCAGCTGCATAGCCAACCCCCTCAAGTTTGGTCAGAGTACGAGCGCGCTAAAGTCGGCGACGCTCTCGATTGTCATGGCGAGTCGTTTCATCTCGCGCAGACGGTTCTCGCGAATCGCTTCAACGTCGCTCATGACCATTGTATTTTCGAAATAAGCGCTAATCGGTTGTTCCAATACGCGCAATGACGCGATCGCTTGATGATAATCCCCATCCTCGACGGCTCGCTCCGTTTCCGGTAGCGTCGCTTCGATGGCGACATGGAGTTCGTTCTCTTCTTTGTTTTCGAACAATGCCGGATCGACCTCTCCAGCCTCACCTTTCTTGGCGATATTGACGACACGCGTCAATTGCTCAATGAGTAGTTTCGCATCGTTTGCGAGCATGGCTTGAACCGCGTCCGCTCGGGCATCGAGCCGGTTGATGGCGAGCTCTGTCGTCAATACGGCGTCGATGACGTCATAACGTACTTGCCGTTCTTGGAGACGATACTTCAGGCGAAGCATGAAGAAGTCTTTTAGTTGCGCCTTGACTTGTTCTTTATCGGCATCATAAAGTCCTGCCTGAAGTTGCGAATCGACAACTTGTGAAAGTAATTTGTCGAGTGGGAGCGCAATCTTCCAATCCGCTAGAATTTGGACGACCCCTTGGGCTTGACGACGAAGCGCGAACGGGTCTTGCGAACCGCTCGGAATCATGCCGATTCCGAAGAATGCAGCGATCGAATCCAATTTATCGGCGAGTGCGAGAACCGCACCCGTTGGCGTCGATGGTGACGCGTCGCCCGCAAAGCGTGGCATATAGTGTTCACGGATGGCTGCGGCCACTTCTTTGTCCTCACCTTGTTGGAGCGCATACTTCTCACCCATCACCCCTTGGAGTTCTGTGAACTCATACACCATTTGGCTGACGAGGTCGAACTTATGGATGGCTCCAGCCCGGGCGACTTTGGTTGCATTTGCATTGAACAATGGCGCCAGCGTTCCGGCGAGTTGTTCCACCCGACGGACCTTGTCTCCCGTCGTCCCCAACTTCTCATGGAAGACGATGCGGTCGAGACGGACGAGTTGATCGTCAATCTTCGTCTTTTGGTCTTCCTCATAGAAGAAGACGGCATCTGCCAAGCGGGCCCGGATGACCTTCTCGTTCCCTTTGGCAACGTTTTGAAGATGGTCCGCGTTCCCGTTACGGACGGTCACGAAATAGTTTTTAAGCGTTTCACCGATATAGACCGGGAAATAGCGTTGATGCTCTTTCATCGTCGTGATCAATACTTCTTCCGGAAGTTCGAGATAGCTTGCATCGAATTCACCGAACAGCGCGGTCGGCCATTCGACGAGGTTTGTCACTTCCTCGAGCAACGACGCGTCGAGCGGAACCGTCCACCCTTGCTCAGAAGCCAACTCGTCGATTTGACGTTCGATGCGGGCCTTACGGTCTTCATATGACGCGACGACGAATTCGCGTTCGAGCGTCTCGGCGTAGGCGGCCGGCTCGGCGATCGTGACGTCACCTTTACTCAAGAAGCGGTGACCACGTGTCACGTTTCCTGTCTTTACGCCTTCGATTTCAAAATCGATTTGCTCGGCACCGAACAACGCGACGAGCCAACGAATCGGACGCATGTAGCGGAGACTGCTCGTGCCCCACTTCATGTTTTTCGGGAACGTCATACCACGGACGACGTCTTCGAGTGCCGGAAGCAGCGTGCCCGTCGCCTGACCTGACTCGTGACGGTCTGCGAACACGTACTCGACACCTTTCTCTTCAGCGAAGTACAAGTCGTCGACCGAGAGACCGCGGCCACGGGCAAACCCAGCGGCTGCTTTCGACCAGTTTCCTTCAGCGTCTTGAGCGATCTTTTTCGCCGGTCCGCGAAGCGTCTCCGTCAAGTCTTGTTGCTTCTCTTCGACGTCTTTGACAAGAACGGCGAGACGGCGCGGTGTTGAATAGACGGTCAATGTCCCGAACTGGACACGGGCGTCCGTCAAGAAGGCGGTCACACGCTCTGCCAATTGTTTCTCCGAACGGAGGACGTATTGCGCTGGTAATTCTTCAAGTCCGATTTCTAATAAAAGGTCACGCATCAAGGGCACCTGCTTTCTCTTGGTTCAAAAGTGGGAAACCGAGACGTTCCCGCTCTTCGATAAATTTGGCAGCACACGCACGGGACATGTTGCGGACACGTTGGATGAAACCGGTCCGTTCCGTCACCGAGATGGCGCCTTTCGCATCGAGTAGGTTGAACGTATGCGAACATTTGAGGATATAGTCGTAAGCCGGGAAGACGAGGTTCTCGTCAAGGGCACGCTTCGCTTCTTTTTCGTACGTATCGAACAACGTGAACAACATGTCGACGTCTGAAAGTTCGAACGTATATTTTGAGTGTTCATACTCGGGCTGGTAGAAGATGTCCCCATACTTGAATCCGTCCGTCCAGACGAGGTCAAACACGCTCTCGACTTCTTGGATGTACGACGCGAGACGTTCGAGACCGTATGTGATCTCGACGGCGATCGGGTCACACTCGATGCCACCGACTTGTTGGAAATACGTGAACTGGGTGATCTCCATCCCGTTCAACCAAACTTCCCAACCTAGACCGGCCGCGCCGAACGTCGGGTTTTCCCAGTTGTCTTCGACGAAACGGATATCGTGCTCGAGCGGATTGATTCCGATCAACTCTAAACTTTCTAAGTAAAGCTCTTGGATGTTGCTCGGTGACGGCTTCATGATGACTTGGAACTGATGATGCTGATACAAACGGTTCGGGTTTTCACCGTACCGTCCATCCGCCGGACGACGTGATGGCTCCGTGTAACAGACGTTCCACGGCTCTGGTCCGAGACTCCGTAAGAACGTCATCGGGTTCATCGTACCGGCCCCTTTCTCAACGTCATACGCTTGCATTGTCAAGCAGCCTTTCGACGCCCAGAAATTTTGTAACGTCAAAATAATTTCTTGCACGGTCATGTGCTTCATATGTGACACCTCCAAAAGTATTGAAACGACAAAAAACGCCCCTATGTGCCATGCACATAGGGACGGGATTACCCGCGGTTCCACCCTACTTGCCTCGAGATGAGGCCACTCTTTGGACTGTGGGCGCTCCGGAATTGCCATTCACTTCCCCCTGGCGTTCGGCTCCCACCTCCCCGAACTCGCTGTACCCATGGCGTAAAAGCTACTCGTTTCCTTCATTGCGCACGCTATTTCATTTGTCTAATCGTAGATTATGGTATCGAATCTTGTCGAAAAAGTCAATCATCGTTCAAGTAAAGGCGCTGCATTTGATCGAGGACACGTTTCGTCTTCAGCCGCAAGCCGCTGTATGATTCCATATAGGCGTCGAACAGCTGCCTGAGCAGAATCCGCGTCTCTTTTGTGAGCGGGACATTACTGAATTCGGACAGCTCGTGTCGGCTCATCAAATAGAGGAGCTTCGCTAGACGTTCGCTCATCCGGGCCGACCCTTCTTCTTGGTGACGCGAGCAAAGAAAACCACCGGCCGCCACTGAAAAATACATCGGGTCGGTCACATCGTTGCAACGGATGCACCCGGTCAAAACGGGTGCGACCCCGAGCAAGTGCAAAATGCGCAGTTCAAAGTGGTGCGTGATCACATCCGGGTCCATCCCTGCATTGAGCGCCTGCAGGGCGTCGTTCAAGATGCGATAGAGCGGGCGGTTCGGCACCCGGTCCTCGACGGTGCGGTCGACGAGCTCGAGCCAGTACATGGCGTACGCCATGCGCTCGACATCTTTCCGGATTTCCGGATAGGACGTGATCACATCCGACGACTTCAGTTGACCGAGGCCACGGCTCGCCGGGAAAATATACACCGCCTCGACGAAAGGCTGGCTCGACGCATGCAGGCGACTGCCCGGCTTTTTCGCACCGCGCGCCATGACGGCGACTTTCCCGAGTTCTTCGGTGAACAACGTGACGACTTTGTTCGACTCCCCGTAATTGACCGTCCGAATGACGATTCCCGTGACCTTTTGCAACATGGCTTAATACTCGTCGTCGCGGAAACCGAGGTCGCGGAGTTGGCCCATCTTGTTACGCCAATCTTTTTGCACTTTCACCCATAGGTTCAAATACACTTTTGTCCCGAGGAGCGCCTCGATGTCGTGGCGTGCTTCTGTCCCGATTTCGCGGAGCATCGCACCTTTTTTGCCGATGACGATTCCTTTTTGCGAATCACGCTCGACCATGATTACGGCCTCGACATCAATCATTTCCGAGTTTTCCCGTTTCTTGATCGATTCGATGGCGACCGCGATTGAGTGCGGCACTTCATCACGCGTCTTATGGAGCACTTTCTCGCGAATCAATTCAGAGATGATGAACCGTTCCGGGTGGTCTGTCACTTGGTCGGCCGGGTAATACATCGGTCCTTCCGGGAGCAACTTTTTGATTTCTTTAAGGAGCGGTTCGACGTTATTGCCTTGAAGTGCCGAGATCGGGACGTACGCCGCGAAATCGAGTTGGTTCGTATACTGCTCGATGACAGCCGGAATCTCGTCCGGATGAATCAAATCAATTTTGTTCATGACGAGGATGATTGGCGTATCGAGCCCTTTTAACTTCTCGATGATGAACTCATCGCCGGCGCCGCGCGGTTCCGTGACGTTGACCATGAAGAGGATCGCGTCGACTTCACGGAGTGCGTTCGTCGCGACTTTCATCATGAAATCGCCGAGGCGGTGTTTCGGCTTATGAATCCCTGGCGTGTCGATAAAGATGATTTGCGAATCATCCGTCGTATATACACCTTGGACCTTGTTGCGCGTCGTCTGCGGCTTGTCTGACATGATGGCAATCTTTTGTCCGATGACCCGATTCAAGAACGTCGATTTCCCGACGTTTGGACGACCGATGATGGACACAAACCCTGATTTAAAATCTTCTTGATACATAGTGCACCTGCTTTCTAAATTTCCAATACGTTCAATCATATAACGAATTTGTCGATTACATAAGGGCCAAAAATGAAAAGTGCCGTGATGGCGGCCCCGATGGCGGCAACGAGCACTGATCCGGCTGCGACGTCTTTCGCTTGCTTCGCTAACGGTTTGATGTCTTTCGTGACGAGGTCGACCGTGCGCTCAACTGCCGTGTTCATCAGCTCGAGCGCGATGACGAGTACGACCCAACCGAACAGAATCAAGTTCTCGAGTTTCGTCGTTGGGAGCCACCAGGCAAATACGACGACGAGCAGGCTCGATGCGAGATGAATCAGCATGTTGCGTTCGGTCCGCACTGCGTGCACGATGCCGTGCACGGCGAACCAGAACGGTTTCACACTTCGCCTCGTTTCAGCTCGAAGTGAGCGAGCACTTGTTCTTGGCGCGCCGTCATCTCCGCTTCTTCTTCAGGCGTCATGTGATCATAGCCGAGGAGATGTAAGAAGCCATGAATGGCCAAAAATCCGAGTTCTCGTTCGAACGAGTGGCCATAGTCGGCCGCCTGTTCGCGGCAACGCTCGACCGAGATGAGTAAATCGCCAAGGAGACGAGGCTCGTCTTCATCGAGCATGAAATCCATCTCTTCTTCGCCCATCTCGTCAAAAGCAAAACTGATCACGTCGGTCGGCGCATCTTTCCCGCGCCATTCCCGATTGATTGCTTGAATCTCGTCGTTCGTCAAAAAGGTGACCGACAGTTCGCTCGGTTCTTCAATGTCCTCTTCGAGCGCTGCGTGCATCAAAATAGATTCGACGAGCTCGACTTGAGCATCGGTCAACAACCCGTGCTCATCGTTCGAAATGATTTGCATGTAATTCGCCTTCTTTCTTCAGTTCTGGGTACTCGATCCGTTCATGGAACAAGCCGGTCAACGTCTCACACGCGTTCTCCCCGACCCGCCATACTTCTTTCGTCGTCAACTCGCAGTCTTCGAACTGTCCGTCTTGCAACTTGTCACGGATGATCGCGCTGACGAGCTGCCGGATCCGTTCTGGTGTCGGCTGCTTCTGTGACCTTACCGCCGCCTCAATCGAATCGACGATCATGACGACCGCCGCCTCGCGTGTCTGCGGTTTCGGTCCCGGGTAACGGAAGCGCGACTCAGTGACATCTCGTGTCTCTTTCGCTTTCACATAAAAGAACTTCAACAATGACGTACCGTGATGTTGCTCGGCGATATCGATGATTTCTTTCGGTAGCTTGTAGCGGCGCAACAGATCAGCACCGTCATACGGATGGGCCATGATGATGTCGGCCGATTCTTCCGGCGTGAGCCGGTCGTGCGGGTTGACGCCGCTCTGTTGGTTCTCGATGAAGTGGAGCGGCCGCTCGGTCTTCCCAAGATCATGGTAATAACTAGCGACCCGTGCGAGCAGTCCGTCGGCGCCGATCGCCTCGCAAGCCGATTCAGCCAGGTTGGCGACCATCATGCTGTGATGATACGTACCCGGTGCCTCCATCAACAATTTCCGCAACAGCGGGTGCGTCGGGCTCATCAATTCGATTAAGCGACCCGTTGACAAGACGCCGAACCACGGCTCGAGGAACGGCAGGAAGCCGAACGTGAGCACGATTGATAACAGGGCACTCGTGATCGCGAAGCCTGACAGATACGCGACCATCTCCCATGTCACTACCGTGTTACGCAGGAACAAGAGCGCGAGCACCATAATGATGTTGATGATGCCGAGCAAGACACCTGACAAGAATAAGCGTTTCCGCTGAATCTTTGGTTCGACGAGGAAGACAGCCAGGAAACTACCGGTCGCAAAATAGACGACCGTCATGAAGCTCGTGTTTTGCCCGAAACTCGCCACGATCGATCCGGCGATCATCGTAATGAGTGCCGAGGCGAGCGCGACCCGCTCATCGACAAGGATACGGAGCAAGAGGACAACGAACGCCGTCGGTGCGAGCACGTATGCGTACGTCGTAAACTCGATGCCGATATAGCCGACCCCGAAAAAGATGCCGAGTTGAAGCAGTAACAACCCGTAAACGGTAATCAAAATTTTAGGACGAAGCAACAACTGTTGAATCTTCGACCGGATCAACATGAACAGAAATCCGGTCGTCAACAGTCCGCTCAGTAAGTAAGCCCCGAACAGCGGTGCGAACGAACGGTTCGGGTCGATCGCACCGGTCAATTCGAGCTTCCGATAAATCTCACGTGTCACGACCTCGCCTTGATTGACGAGTAATTGTCCTTCTTGGATGATGACCGGCTCGACCGCGTCGAGCGCCTGCTGTTCTTTCTCGCGCGTCGCCTCAGAGTCGAACACGTAGTTCGGGACGATCAATTGATCGCTCAGGCTGTTGGCGATGGCCCGGAACTCGAGTGAGAGCGGGGATTGGTCGACGAGCGTCTCGGCCCGGTCTCTCGCTTCTGAAATCGACTGTGAGCTCGTCTCGATGCGGTTGCCCATTACTTCTTGGAGCGCCGTCACGGTGACGTCTTCGACCGTTCGACGCGTGTTCTCAGTCGCCTCGAGCAATAGATTCAACTCGTCGTCACCGAGAAAGCCATTCACTTCGGTCGAGTTCAACCGGTTCTTAATATCCGAGAGTTCGGTCTCTTCTTCCGTCTCCTCGAACGCCGCGAACAATTGCTCGACTTTGGCGATTTGTTGATCGGCAAACTCGCGTCGGAGCGAAAATTGACTACCGACGCCATTGACGGCCTCTTGTTGCAACCGTTCCGTCGCCGTTCGGTCCTCGACCGTGATGGGCGAGCGGATATCCTGTTCGGCAATCCCGAGCGGTTCGACGCTAATAATAGATGGGCGCACCGTAAAATAGAGAATCGCGCCTAGAATGAGAAAAAAGAGGACGGAGATTGTCGCGACCGTCCAATGACGTGCTTGCTGCATCAGTGCCCCCCCTTTTTGTTATGTGAGTTCGGTACTATAAGCGTTAATAATTTTCTTGACGAGCGGATGTCGAACGACATCGGACGACGTGAAGTGTTCGAAATGAATCCCTTCGACTCGCTCGAGCAGGTGTAACGCCTCTTGAAGACCTGACGCCTTCCCTTTAGGTAAATCCACTTGCGTCAAGTCGCCGGTGACGACCATTTTCGACCCGAAACCGAGTCGCGTCAAGAACATTTTCATCTGCTCTTTCGTCGTATTCTGCGCCTCATCTAAAATGACGAACGCATCTTCAAGCGTGCGTCCTCGCATATAGGCGAGCGGGGCGACTTCGATTGTGCCACGTTCGAGCAACCGATTCGTCTGCTCGACGCCATAGACGTCAAACAAGGCGTCATAGAGCGGACGTAAGTATGGATCGACTTTCTCTTTCAAGTCGCCTGGCAAGAAACCCAAGTTTTCCCCTGCTTCGACGGCTGGACGCGTCAAAATAATACGTTTGACTTGTCCTTCTTTCAATGCCCGTGCTGCCAAAACGACGGCCAGATAGGTCTTTCCGGTCCCGGCCGGCCCGATTCCGAAGACAAGATCGCGTTTTTCAATGGCACGAACGTAGCGGCTTTGTCCGACTGTTTTCGCCCGGATCGGTTTGCCTTTGTTCGTCGTGAAGACGACCCGCTCATAATGCTCGAGCAGTTCATCGCCTTTGCCGACCTTAATATGTTGAATCACGCTGATGGCATCACTCTCGTTCAAGCGAGCCCCTTTTTTGACAAGCTGTTGTAGCGTCTTGATGACGGTTTTCGTCAATTCAAGTGTGTCAGCAGTATCGGCCTGAATGATCAATTCTTCTCCACGAGGAGTGAGTGCGACCGCGAGTTCTGCCTCGATAGCGTGAAAGACCTCGTCTTTCGGCCCGAGGAGTGCCTGTGCTTCGTTCGCATGTTCCATGACGAACGGTATCTTATCAGTCATAATCAATGGTTGTTTCTCCTCCCCATCAGTAGATTGTTCCTTCTTTACTTTAGCACTATCAAGCCGTTCGTGAAAGAAAGACCGTCCGTTTTGGCCACAAAAAGAAGCAGTGACTCAATGTCACTGCTTCAGACTTAGCGACGGCGTTTCGACACCGGCGGCTGCAAAATTTCACTCCAAACGACAGCTTGCCGAACTTGCTTCATCGACATGCGCGGTTGCGGTTGCGGCCGCGACTCGGTTGCCTCCGAAATCGGCGGAATCTTGACCGTCTGTTCGAACTGCGCACTCACGTGCGGTAATTCTTCCCGCCGGCGCGGCGGCTGAGACTCTCTTGATTCAGCTGGGGCAGCGACACGACGACGCAGTTTTTGCGGCGTCGGTTTTTCCTTGCCATCGCGCGGCTCGTCAAATGTCGCCTCGACTTCTTTCATCATGTCACCGACCGTATCGAGATAGCGTTTCAAATCCGTACTCGGCGGCCGTTCTCCAGTAGAAGATGATTTCTCCATCCGCTTCATGACCGTCGAAGCGATCCCGAATGCGGCGAGGAGTAGTACCCAAAGTCCATCCATCCCGATCACTCGTTGTCAGATTCGACTGGGTGACCGATCGCTTTACGCATTTCTGTATCGGCTTGGACGTTCAAGTAGTTGACGTAGTCCATGACACCGAGCTTGCCGTGGCGAAGCGCATCTGCCATCGCGAGTGGGACTTCAGCCTCGGCCGCGACAACTTTCGCGCGCATCTCTTCGACTGATGACTTCATCTCTTGCTCGCGGGCAATCGCCATCGCACGGCGTTCTTCCGCTTTCGCTTGCGCGATTTTCTTATCAGCCTCGGCTTGGTCGGTCTGAAGAACCGCTCCGATGTTTTTACCGATATCAATGTCGGCGATATCGATGGACAAGATTTCAAACGCGGTCCCTGAATCAAGACCTTTCGTCAATACGGTACGTGAAATCATATCCGGATTTTCCAAAACGTGTTTATGGTTATGTTGCGAACCGATCGTCGAGACGACCCCTTCACCGACACGGGCGATAATCGTTTCTTCTCCGGCACCCCCGACAAGACGGTCGATGTTGGCACGAACCGTGATCCGGGCTTTCGCTTTCACTTCAATCCCGTCCATAGCCACACCGGCGATGAACGGCGTTTCGATGACTTTCGGGTTGACGGACATTTGAACAGCCTCTAACACGTTTCGGCCGGCAAGGTCGATTGCTGCGGCACGTTCAAACGACAATTCGATATCGGCACGGTGGGCCGCAATCAAGGCGTTGACGACACGGTCAACGTTACCCCCAGCCAAGAAGTGACTCTCGAGCTGGTTCGTATTTAAGCCAATACCGGCTTTGACCGCTTTGATGAGCGGGTTGACGATTTTCGATGGGACGACGCGACGGAGTCGCATCCCGATCAATGTGAAAATCGAGACGTGGACGCCAGCGGCGAACGAGCTGATCCACAGCCCGACCGGGACGAACGTGAAGAATACGGCGAGCGCAATCAATCCTCCACCTGAGATGAGTAACGTGGTCAATAGTTCTGGTGTCATTCTGTTACATCCTCCTTCGGCTCTATAAAGCTACGGACGACAACGCGCCCTGAATCGACTTTATACACCTGAATTTTCGTTTGCGAATCGAGATAGCTACCTTCTGTCACGACATCAATCCGTTCTCCGTCAATCTCAGCGGTACCCGCCGGGCGCAGCGGCGTCAATGTGACCCCGACTTTCCCGAGTAACCGTTTGCGGTCATCGTGAGACAGATACCCTTTGTCTGATGACGTCGAATCGGTCAAAATCAACCCTTTATACATGAGCGAACGATTGGACTGCAGGCGACGATATGCCCAAAATCCGAGTCCAGCGACGATGGCCGTGGCTAAACCGAGCGACAACCATAGTTGCCCGATCGTGGCGCCCGCCATAATCAAACTGGCGACGACCGCCCCGATCCCTAGCACGCCGAACAATCCAAAACCGGCAACGAACACTTCAATTCCTAGAAGGACGATCCCGACAAAAAACACCGTCAGAATCACTCCGAGACCAAATGTCATCGTATTGCAACCCCCTTCCGAGTTCACAAGCTACCTCTTATCTCTAGTGTATACGAAACAAGTTTGCTTGTGGTTTCAGAATACGCAAAAAAAGACAGAAACTTTTGGTTTGACCCAAAAGCTCCTGTCTCTTTCATTAATTCGTCAATTGTTGTTTGACAATGCGGTTCACAAGACCACCGTCTGCCTTGCCTTTAACTTGAGGCATGACGACGCCCATCACCTTACCCATATCTGACGGGCCTGTGGCATTCGTTTGAGCAATAGCTGCTTTCACGATCGCCGTGACTTCATCTTCAGAAAGTTGATCAGGCATATAGGCCTCTAGTACGACAATCTCGTCAGCTACTTTAGATGCAAGGTCTTCACGACCAGCGCTTTCGAATTCTCGGAGGGAGTCTCTGCGCTGTTTCATCTCTCGGTTGAGCACCGTGAGTTCCTCTTCCTCAGTAAGATCTTGTCGACCAAATTTGATGGCCTCATTTTGGAGCGACGCTTTGACCATTCGGATCGTCGTGAGACGATCTTTCTGTTTTGCGCGCATGGCTTGCTTCATGTCGTCCGTCAAGCGTTCTTGAAGACTCATGAGCTAACACCCTCTCTACAAATGAAACTGAAATTAGAATTTCTTACGCTTACGCGCAGCTTCTGATTTCAATTTGCGTTTTACGCTTGGCTTTTCGTAGTGACGACGTTTGCGAACTTCGGCAAGAGTGCCATCTTTCGAAACACCGCGTTTGAAACGACGAAGAGCGTCTTCAAGCGATTCGTTTTTACGGACACGAGTTTCCACTAGTTTTCCCTCCCTCCGAATTACACGACTAAGGAAACGTGTTTCACACGTCATAACATATTATAGTGAAAGTAAGTCGTGCGGTCAACCACTAGTTATTAATAGTCGTTATCTGAACGTCCGCCTGTGACGATGGCGATTCCAGCTGATGCACCGATGCGCGTCGCGCCGGCATCGATCATCGCTTGTGCGCCTTCGAAATCACGTACGCCGCCTGAAGCTTTGACGCCGAGATCTGGTCCGACCGTCTCACGCATGAGGCGGATATCTTCTACCGTCGCGCCGCCTGTTGAGAAGCCAGTCGACGTTTTCACGAAGTCTGCACCTGCTTTGACTGAAAGTTCAGCCGCTTTTTTGATTTCTTCTTTTGTAAGGAGGCACGTCTCAAAGATGACTTTGACGAGCGTCCCGTTTGCCGCTTCGACGACAGCGCGGATGTCGCGTTCGACGAGATCGAAGTCGCCGTCTTTCATGGCGCCGATGTTGATGACCATGTCAATTTCATCTGCACCGTTGGCAATCGCGTCTTTTGTTTCGAACGCTTTCACTTCTGGCGTGTTGGCTCCGAGTGGGAAACCGATGACCGTACATACTTTGACGTCGTCATCTGATTTGAGTTGTTCCGCCGCGTACTTCACCCATGTCGGGTTGACACAGACGCTTGCGAATTTGTATTCGAGCGCCTCGGCACAAAGTTTCGTGACTTGATCTTTCGTTGTTTCTGCCTTCAAGGCTGTGTGGTCGATATAACGTGCTAATTCCATCGTAAAATTCCTCCTCTGATGTATCGGTCTGACATATAGGTCTGACATCTAACATATTATCATGTTTTCTTGAAATGTAACAGCTTTCAATTCAGACGAGTTGACGACGTTTTCGTGTCTGAATCCAGCTGTTCCAACTAAAGAAGAAAATCGCAATCCAGATGCACGTGAACGCAAAAATGTGATAACCCGTGAACGGCTCATTATAGAGGATGACCCCGATCGCGAGACTGAGCGTCGGTGCGATGAATTGAAGAAACCCGACAAGCGTGAACGGGATGTGTTGCGCCCCGTACCCGAACAAAAGAAGCGGCAACGCCGTCATCACGCCTGTCCCGATCAAGGCGACCCAAATGACCGGTTCGGTCGTCATCGTCAATCCGCCCTGTGACGTCTGCCAACCTAAGAAAATGATAGCGACCGGCACGACCGCGAGCGTCTCAATCCCGAGACTGACCGTCGAGGCAAGCGGTCGGCGTTTCTTCACCATGCCGTAAAATCCGAACGTACTGGCCAGAATGAAGGCGATCCACGGGAACGACCCATACCCGAACGTCAAAACGAGCACACCGATCGCCGCCACCGTCACCGCGAGCCATTGGACTCGGTTTAATGATTCCCGAAAAACAAGCACACCTAACACCATGCTGACGAGCGGATTGATGTAATAGCCAAGTGACGCCTCTATGATATAGCCGTGATTGACCGCCCATATGTACACGAACCAGTTGGCGCTGACGATGAAGCCGTTCAACATGAAGGCGTTCCGCGTCGCCCGGTGCCGGAGCGCGTAGTTGAACTCGGTCCACTGCTTCGTCCATTTCAAGACGAGTAAGATGAAGAGAAACGACCAGACGATTCGATGGGCCAAGATTTGTCCGCTCGGTATCTCCTGTAAAAACTTCCAATAAATCGGTAGGACGCCCCACATGACGTAGGCTCCGACCGTCGGCATGACGCCTTTGTTCACTCCGTTCACCCGCTCTCGTAATCAATTATCGTCAGTGTAGTCGATGCGATTAGGACATTCAAGCGAATTCTTTCGCCATGCCCACGACAAAAGAGGTGCGCTCGCAAGCGCACCTCGCATCACTATGAATGTTAGTTCGGAATCGTCGCAACGGTCGCGAGCGCCTGCTCCAAATCTTCAATCAAATCTTGTACATCTTCAAGACCGACGGAGATGCGGACGAGTCCGTCCGTAATTCCGAGCTCAAGACGACGTTCTGCCGGGATTGACGCATGGGTCATTCGAGCTGGGACACTAATCAAGCTCTCCACCGCACCGAGACTTTCGGCGAGCGTGAAGTACTTCGTCTTCGCGACGACGAGTTCGGCCGCCTCTGCTGAACCGACATCAAAGGCGATCATTCCGCCGAAACCGCGCGCCTGCGACAAGTGGACCCGCTTCGCTTCTTCGCTGCCGACACTCGGATGCAGGACACGGCTGACGGCTTCGTGCTTCGTCAAGTAGTCGACGAGCGCGAGCGCATTTGACTCGATCTCTTCCATACGGACCGCGAGCGTCTTGATCCCACGGACGACAAGGAAACTGTCTTGTGGTCCAAGGACCGCGCCGACAGAGTTTTGAAGGAACGCCAAACGCTCCCCAAGCTCTTCCGTGCGCGCGACGACGAGACCGGCAACGACGTCGCTATGGCCACCCAAATATTTCGTGGCGCTATGAAGCACATAATCGGCCCCGAATTCAATCGGATTTTGGAAGTACGGGGTCATGAACGTGTTGTCGACGACGAACAGGACGTTCGCCTCGTCAGCGATGGCGCGAATCAGGCGCATGTCGGTCACGTTCAACAGCGGGTTCGTCGGTGTCTCAACGTAAATCATTTTTGTGTTCGGTTGGAGCGCTTCACGGACCGCTTGCTCATCGGCCGTATCGACAAAAGATGCCTCCAAGCCAAGTGATTGAAATACTCGATTGAATACACGGTACGTTCCTCCATATACATCAGAACCGACGATGACGTGGTCCCCTGATTTCATTAACATCAAGATCGTTGAGATGGCTGCCATTCCAGAGCCGAACGCAAATCCGCGAGCACCGCCCTCGATATCGGCAATCAGTGTTTCGAGTGCCGTCCGCGTCGGGTTGGCCGTCCGCGAATATTCATACCCTTCCCGGAGATTACCGATTCCGTCTTGCTTGTACGTGCTCGTCTGATAAATCGGTGGCGTGACGGCTCCCGTTAACGGATCCGTCGTTTTACCGCCATGAATGAGTGCTGTTTTTGTACGCATATTCTGCCTCCTTGACTATTCCTTGACTTAAATACCGTTCGACGCTGTCCGGTAAAATCGTGACGATGACACCTTCCGTCATCTTCGCCGCTTCTTGAACACATGCCGCGATGGCCGCTCCGGATGAACTTCCGACGAGCAAGCCTTCTTGTTTAGCGAGATGAGCGACATAATAAAACGCCTCTTCGTCCGTAATCGTGTAAATCCCGTCGACGAGGTCGTGCGGCAAGAACGCCGGCCACGCCTCGACCCCAATTCCTTCTGTCTTATGGGGGCCAGGAGCTCCCCCGTTCAAAATCGACCCTTCCGGCTCGACGACGATCGCCTTCGTCCCGTTCGGCCGCAACTTGCTCGCGACACCGGTAAACGTCCCCCCTGAGCCGGCTCCGGCGATGAACACATCGATGTTCGGAAGGTCGGCCTGAAGCTCGAGCGCGAGCGTGTCGACGTACGCGTCCGGATTATCCGGGTTCGAGAACTGTTCCGGCACATAGGCGTCATGTTCGATGGCGAGCTCTTTCGCCCGCGCGATGGCGCCTTTCATCCCAAGTTCGGTCGGCGTGTTGACGACGGTCGCCCCGAGAAGCGTCATGAGCGCCTGCTTCTCTTGACTGAACTTCTCCGGGGTGACGGTCATCAACTTGATGCCGTGTCGTTGACAGGCGAGCGCGAGCCCGATTCCGGTGTTCCCGGCCGTCGGTTCGACGACCGTTCCCCCGCGTTCAAGTTGTCCACGTTCAAGCGCCCGTTCAATCAATTGCAGACCGAGCCGGTCCTTGACGCTACCGCCCGGATTCATCATCTCGAGCTTGCCGTATACTTTGACGCCCGCAGGTACCGGCAACGTCCGTAACTCAAGCAGAGGCGTCTCACCAATCAATTCATAGACGCTTTGGACAATCATTTACGCTTCGTCCTTGAAGATGATGTGCCACTCGTCACGCTTGGCAAGCATATCGGCCGCGAGCTTCTTCGCGCCTTCGAAATCGTGATGGTTCGCGCTCCCGCATTGAATTGGGTTTTGTGCCGGCAACTCCGTCGCATTTGCTGCGTCGCGGAGTGTCGCTTCGACGAGGTCGAGCATCGCTTCGTAATCCCCATCGTTCAACATCGTCCAATAGAAGCCTGTCTGGCAACCCATCGGCGAGACGTCGATGATTTGATTCGAATGGCTACGGCTGTTCTCGGCAATCAAGTGCTCGAGCGAATGGACGGCGCGCATCGGCATAAGCCCTTCGTTCGGTTGAATGAAGCGAATGTCATATTTATAAATCGTATCGGCCGTCCCTTTCTTTACTCCAGCCAAACGGACGTAAGGCGCTTGTACTTTTGTATGGTCTAAATTAAAGCTTTCAACTTTATAACTTTTCATGATTGAGTTCCTCCTGATTGTTTCGTGGCCACGACGAGCCAGACGAATTTATTTTTTTGCGTGAGCGTAACCGTATAGCCGTTTGCTTCGAGCATCGCTTGAATCGTCTGGGTATATGGATAAAACTCTCGATTCAAATCCTCGAGTAAATCGGTATAGCCGTTCGCTTCGGCCCAGTCCAAGATGTCCCGTTTCGCTGTTTGCGAGGCGAACATCGTATCGAGCAAGACGAAGCGCGGGGCGTCGAGGTGTTCGACGTAACTTCGAATCGCCGTCCGTTTCTCGTCATCCGTCAAATGATGGAACGCATAGGATGACACGATTGTATCGACCTGTTGATCCGTCGGATAGTTGAGAAAGTCACCGTCGACGATATCGAGCTGTGACTTCTCAGCCGCGACGGCCCGCATCTCTGGCGACGGTTCGACCGAAATCAATTCGTGGCGCTCCAAGATTTTTGCACTCAAGTTCCCTGTCCCGCTTCCGAACTCCATCACTCGGCCTTCTAACTGGTCGACGACCTCGCCGAGCATCGTCTCGTACCCGGCGAACACTTCACGATACTGTTCGTCATGTCCGGTCACGGTCGCGTCATATTCTGACGCCCATTCCTTAAAAATGTCCATGAATTGTAATCCCATGTTGTCACCCCATCACCTTTATTCCGACTATATCGATAAGTTTTATATGATTTATCTACTACAGACTGTATCAACTTTAGATTAAAATCTCAAGCGAATTGCCCATATTGTTTGAGAGAGATGAATTATTTATTGTTAATCCGATGAAAGAGTCATGAAATGAGAAAAGACCTATCCACATTTTAATGTGGATAGGTCCAAAGTAATTGTCAGAATCTTTTAATTTGTTCAAATTCATTACCCTATCGTTTAAAAAATAGGAAGAATTTTGGTTTGAAATCCGCTATCATTTTCCACAAATGGATTTATTTTTTCAAAAAACGATTGGAGGATACTAAATTGCCACAACCGAAATTTTATTTGAACGTCTCCCTCGCGACTTGCCTCGCGTTGACCCCTGGCCTACTCGGCCTCGGCGCAGAACCTGTCCTAGCCAAACCATCCGTCAAACAAAGCGTGAGCTCGACCGACAAACATGAGAAATTGCGCGTCGTCGTCGAACTTGTCGGTGCCCCAGCAATCGAACAAGCAAAGAAAAAGGGTAAAAAGTTTAACGAGTTGACGAAAACGGAGAAAGACGGCGCTCAAAAGCTCGTCAAAGCCGAACAAAAGAAAGCGAAAGCTGCCATCTCGAAAAAAGGCGTCAAGGCCGTGACGCTCGAAGAGTTCACGACCGTCTTCAACGGGTTCAGTACGATGCTCACAGCGACAGATGTCAAAAAAGTCGAGGCGTTGCCTGAAGTCGCAAGCGTCCACGTCGTCAACGAGTACGAACGTCCAGAAGTCAAACCGGACATGGTCACGAGCAACGGCATGGTCCAATCGCAACAGACGTGGGGCGACTATGGCTTCACGGGCGAAGGCACGATCGTCGCCGTCATCGATACAGGCGTCGACGCCGACCATCGCGACTTCCGTCTTACGGATGATTCGAAGGCTGAGTTATCGCAAACCGAAGTCGAGACGGCCGTCAGCACGTTCGGCATGCCAGGAGCCTACATAAACGAGAAAGTCCCTTATGCCTATAACTATTATGATGAGAACGATGACATCCGTGACGATTCGCCTGGCGCCTCGATGCACGGCATGCACGTCTCCGGTACCGTCGCCGCTAACGGTGATGAAGCCGCGGGTGGATTGAAAGGTGTCGCTCCTGAGGCACAAGTGCTCGGGCTCAAAGTATTCAGTAACGACCCGAACTATGCTTCGACATACGGCGATATTTACATTAAAGCCATCGATGACGCCATCAAACTTGGGGCGGACGTCATCAACATGAGTCTCGGATCAACGGCCGGATTCGTCGACGCCGACTCACCAGAACAACAAGCCGTCCAACGTGCCGTCGACAACGGTGTCTTCATGTCCATTTCAGCAGGGAACTCGGCCTACTTCGGGAACGGTTATGACCTTCCATACGCCAACAACCCGGACACGGGCGTCGTCGGTGCCCCGAGTGTCAGCTCGGCATCAACATCGGTCGCATCGCTTGAGAACGATCAAATCCAATTGGACGCGTTCTCCATCAAGTCAGGCGACAACACCGATAAAATCGGTTGGAAAAAACAAGACGGTCCCGCCTTCACGCAAGGCAATTACGACCTCGTTTACGTCGGCGACGGGCAACCGAGCCAGTACGTCGGAAAAGATGTCAAAGGGAAAATCGTCCTCGCCGTCCGTGACGGCAGTTACTTCTATTCGAACATTCAGCAGACGGCCGAAGCGAACGGCGCGGCCGGTGTCATCGTCCGCGGTGCTGTCGGTCACGGCGACTACGTGAGCATGGCCTTGTCAAACCCGCAAGTCCCGATGGCCTCGCTCAGCATCAAGGACGGAAACGCCTTGCAACAACGTCTCCTTGCGGGCGAGCAGATGACAATCGGCTTTGCCGGCGATCGACTCAGCGTCGTCAACGGTGCGGCCGGTCAGCTCTCGAACTTCACATCATGGGGCATGACGCCAAACCTTGACTTCAAACCAGAGATCTCGGCACCAGGCGGACAGATCTTCTCGACGTTGAACGATAACCAGTACGGCTTGATGAGCGGTACATCGATGGCTGCACCACACGTTGCCGGTGGAGCCGCCCTCGTCCTCGAACGCGTTGACCGCGACTTCAACTTGACAGGCACGGCACGTGTCACGATGGCGAAGAACTTGCTTATCAACACGTCAAAAGCTGTCACGGATATCGGACCGCTCAACAAACAGTTGCAACAAAACCTCCCTTACACGCCGCGTCGTGGTGGAGCTGGTCTCATGCAATTGCATGCTGCCGTTTCGACACCAGCGATCGCGTACGAAAAGAAAACGAAAGAAGCAAAAGTCGCGCTCAAGGAATTGAACCGCAGCAAAGCCACGTTCACACTCGTCGTCGAGAACTTGTCGGATAAGGCCGTGTCGTATAACGTGTCTTCGTCACTCCAGACCGACCTCGCCATCGAGCAGACGGCAGGACTCGTTCAGAACGCGATGGAAGCACAAGCACTCGAGAATGCAAAAGTAACGGTGAATGGCAAAAAAGTTCGCACGGTCAAAGTGAAACCAAATCAAAAAGTTGAATTGAAAATCGCGCTCGACGTCTCGAAAGCGAAAGTGCTCAATCCGAAAACGCTCGACGGCCTCGTACCGGCGAAAGACGTCTTCGAGAACGGTTACTTCGTCGATGGATTCGTCCGCTTGACGGACGTCAACGGTCCTGAGGGCAACCCGTCACTCGTCGTACCGTTCGTCGGTTTCGAAGGAGACTGGGGCAAGGCACCGATCTTCGATGCCTCCATCTATGAAGACGGCTCGTTCTATGAAGTATCAGGCATGGTCGACCAGACAGGAAACTATCTCGGATCGAACCTCGACAAGTCTGTCGATGCCGACGCAATCGCCTTCTCCCCAGACAAAGATGGCTCAAAGGATGTCGCTGTACCGGTGTTCTCGTTGCTCCGTAACGCCAAGGATGTCAAGTACCGCATCGTCGACGAGTCAGGGAACGTCGTCCGGACGCTGTTCCAAGACGAAGAACTTCGTAAGAACTACTTTGACGGTGGTGCCAACACGCCTTACTACTACTCGGCCGCTTACACGTGGGATGGTCAGTTGAACGGCAAGCCAGCCCCTGCCGGCAAGTACTTCTACGAAATCGAAGGAAGCATCGACTACATGAAGAAACAAGCCCAGACGCTTCGCTTCCCGGTCAAAGTCGATTACACGGACCCGACGTTCACGACGAAATGGCAAGGGGACAGCTTGGCGGTCCAAGCGAAAGATGAGTTCTCAGGCATCCATTCGGTCGAATATTTCTTGAACGGGAAATCCGTCGCCAAACAGGCTGACGACAAAGCGGCATACACGTTCGCAGGCGTCAGTGACGCTGATCAAGTCAGCGTTCGCGTCGTCGATCACGCCGGCAACAGCACGACGAAGACGGTCGCCTACTCGACAGACGCCGATAAGCCGGGAGTGTTCGTGAACGCCCCGCTCGCATTGACGCCATACGCGACATCGGACATCCCGGTATCTGGAACGATTCAAGATGCATCTGCGATCCAATCGTTCCAAGTTGACGGCGTTGACGTGCCACTCACATGGGATGATGCGAAGAAAGAACACGTCTTCAACACGACCCGCAGTTTCGTGGACGGCGTCCATAAATTACGTTTCGTCGCCGAAGACGCGGCCGGCAACGTGACCAACTTCCAACGTGCGATTTTCGTGGACACGACACCAGCCGTCATCGAAATCGGGAAACTGCCGAAGAAAATCGGTAAAAAACAATCGACGGTCAACGTCGACGTGACCGTGAAAGACAACTTTGATGAAGTGAAGCTTCTCGTCAACGGTGACTTGAAATTCAGCCAGACGCTGAAGGCTCCGTATGAGATGCGTTCGTTCACTAAAACCGAGCGAATCGCGTTACCTGTGACATCAGGTGAGAACACGTTCACGTTCGAGGCGACTGACCTCGCCGGAAACGTGACGACGAAGACGATCACACTCGTCAAAAAATAAGTGGAAGGGTTCGCCTCTTGGATGCGAGCCCTTTATCTTTCCACAAAAGATGGCTCTCGCATATGCGAGAGCCATTTTTGTGGTGTATCAATTCAATTCAAGGGCGTAGGAAATAGCTGAGAGCGCATAGAGCGGAGCCGTTTCCGAACGCAATATACGCGGACCGAACGCACAAGGTACGGCACCCGCCTCGATCCAACCGGCCACTTCCGCTTCATCGAAGCCGCCTTCTGGACCAACGAGAAGCAGGAGCTTCGAGCCCGGTCGAGCGGATGTCAACACCGTCGCAAACGCGGAACCCTCTCCGTGTTTGGCCACCTCTTCGTACGCGAGAACGACCGCATCATATGCATTGAAACGAGCCGTTAGCTCTTTTGGGGTGAGATAAGCACATGTCGGGACGACGGCGCGGTACGACTGTTCGGCCGCCTCCTGCATGATTTTTTGGAGCCGTTCCAGCTTTTTCGGCACCTTCTTGGCGTCCCATTTGGCGACCGAGCGCTTCGACTCGAACACCAACAGATGATGCATACCGAGCTCGGTCCCTTTTTGGGCAACGAGTTCGACTTTATCCCCTTTCGGGAGCGCGTAGGCGAGCGTCACGTCAACCGGCAGTTCGGTCGTCGCTTCCCGCTTCTCGACGACGCGTGCCGTACCGGACTTCTTATCGAGCGTCACCACTTCGGCCACGTATTCAAATCCGGTCCCGTCCAAGAGCACGAGTTGATACCCAGGACCTCCCCGAAGCACTGTGCCGATGTGATGCACGACGTCGGCCGGCAATTCGACGAGATCGCTTCCAAACGCTTCACGTTGTAAAAAGTATCGTTGCATGGCTTACCCTTTCTTCGCGATGATGGCGACCCAATCTTCCATGACACGCGTCTCTTCAATCGTGAATCCGGCCGCTTCGAGCGCAGCTGTCACTTCGGCCCGCTTCTGACCGATGATTCCAGACGTGATGAAGTAACCGCCTGATTTGACGCGCGCATAAGCATCATCGATGAAGAGCATGATGACGTCGGCCAAAATGTTGGCGACGACGAGATCGTACTCGCCCGTCATCCCTTTCAGCAGATCTCCCGTCTTCACGTCGACGACGTCTTGGGCATCATTCGTCTCGACGTTTTGACGCGCCGATTCGACGGCGACCGCATCCAAATCAAGCGCCTCGACACGTTCGGCGCCAAGCTTCGCCGCGGCGATGGCGAGTACACCGGATCCGGTTCCGACATCGATTAAGCGGTCACCCGGCTCAATATAATTCTCGATTGCTTGAATACACAGCATCGTCGTCGGATGTGTCCCGGTGCCAAACGCCATGCCCGGGTCAAGCAAGATGACGTTCTCTTCAGGTTGCGGCTCATAATCTTCCCAGAGCGGGACGATCGTGAGATGTTGCGAGATTTTGACGGGCTTGTAGTATTGCTTCCACGAATGGGCCCAGTCCTCTTCGTCCATCTCGACGACCGTCACTTCGCCGGTGCCGATGTCGAGCATATGACGCAACCCGTCCACTTCTTTTTTGAACGCGGCGAGGGTGTCTTGGAAATCACCCGACGCCGGGACGTACGCTTTCACGTAGACGCCGGACGTCGGATACGATTCGCGTCCGGAAACGTCCCAAATCTCTCCGAAATGGTCTTCGGCCATCATCTGGTCGTAGTCCTCGACGTCCTCGATGACGACCCCTTGTGCCCCCACTTCATGTAATAAGTTCGATACGGCTTCGACTGCCTGCTGTGTCGTGTGGACACAAATTTCAGACCATTTCATCGTTTCACACGCTCCTTTTACTGGCTAAAAAACTTCTTCATTTTTTGGAACAGGCCGTGCTGTTCTTCGACGCCTGCTTCCCCGCTAATCTCTTCGAACTCACGAAGCAGTTCTTTTTGACGGTCGGTCATGTTCGTCGGCGTCATGACGACAATATTGACGTACTGGTCGCCGTTGCCGCCGCCGCGGACGCTCGGCATCCCTTTGCCGCGCAAGCGGAATTTCGACCCGGTCTGCGTTCCGGCTGGTACTTTCAGGCTCACCTTGCCGTGGACGGTTGGCACTTCGAGCTCGGCACCGAGTGCTGCTTGTGCGTATGTGACCGGCATCTCCATCGTGATGTGTTGGTCGACCCGTTCAAAGATCTCGTGGGCCCGGACGCGGACAACGATATATAGGTCACCGGCTGGTCCGCCGTTATAACCTGGGCCGCCTTTACCGGAGAGACGGATTTGTTGGCCGTTGTCAATCCCGGCTGGAATCTTGACTTCGACTTGCTTCTGTTTCTTGACGTGGCCAGAACCATGGCACGTTTCACATTTTTCTTTAATCGTCTTCCCGCTGCCGTGACATTGGCTACACGTCCGCTGGTTGACCATCCGCCCGAGAATCGTGTTCTGTTCAACCGTCTCGACGCCGCTACCGCCACAACGGCCACACGTCTCTGGTTTCGTCCCTGGTTTGGCACCGCTGCCCATGCACGTGTCACATTCCACTTCGATCTCGAGGTCGATTGTTTCCGTCTTACCGGTTACGCTCTCCATGAAATCGAGATCGACGACGTATTGATAATCTTCGCCGCGACGTGGAGCGTTCGGATCTTGACGACGTCCGCCGCCACCGAAGAACATGTCAAAGATGTCACCGAAGCCACCTTGGAAGTCGCCACCGCCACCGAATTGGCTGGCCCCTTCAAAACCGAAGCGGTCATACTGGGCCCGTTTCTGCTCGTCTGACAGCACTTCATACGCTTCTCCGAGCTCTTTAAATTTATCGGCCGCATCCGGCTCTTGGTTGATGTCTGGGTGATATTGTCGTGCGAGCTTACGATACGCCCGCTTGATGTCTTGTGCCGAGGCCGATTTATCCAGGCCAAGCACTTCATAATAATCTCGTTTCGCCACGTTACTCTCTCCTCTACACTGTCTAAACTAAGATTCTACCGAATCTACCTTAACATGGAAAGAGCCAAAGCAGAAACCTGCTTTGGCGCTCTCCTATCTATCGGTTGCCTTATTTACGATCGTCGAGGTCTTCAAACTCCGCGTCGACGACGTTGTCGTCTTTCGCTTCCGTCTGTGTCTCGGCACCTTCAGCACCTTGCTCTTCAGCCATGTTCGCATATACTTTTTGCGTCAATTCTTGAACGACGTTTGACAATTCGTCTTTCGCCGTACGGATTGCTTCGAGGTCTGTGCCTTCGAGTGCTGACTTGGCTTTTTCTTTCGCCGCTTCAGCACGTTCTTTGTCAGCCACATCGACTTTGTCGCCAAGGTCTTTGATCGCTTTGTCTGTCGCGAAGACGAGTTGGTCCGTTTCGTTGCGGAGTTCGGCTTCTTCTTTACGCTGTTTGTCCGCTTCTGCGTTCGCTTCCGCTTCTTTTACCATGCGCTCGATTTCAGCCTCATCGATACCTGAAGATGATTGGATCGTGATCGACTGCTCTTTGTTCGTACCGAGGTCTTTCGCCGATACGTGAACGATTCCGTTCGCATCGATGTCGAATTTGACTTCGATTTGCGGCACACCGCGTGGTGCCGGCGGGATGTCCGTCAATTGGAAGCGGCCGAGCGTCTTGTTATCCGGCGCCATCGGGCGTTCCCCTTGGAGGACGTGGATGTCTACGGCCGGCTGGTTGTCAGCTGCCGTCGAGAAGACTTGTGATTTCGAAGTCGGGATCGTCGTGTTACGGTCAATCAACTTCGTCATCACGCCACCCATCGTCTCGATACCGAGCGAGAGCGGAGTCACGTCGAGAAGGACGACGTCTTTGACGTCACCAGCGAGGACACCACCTTGGATGGCTGCACCGAGAGCAACAACTTCATCCGGGTTGACACCTTTGAACGGCTCTTTCTTCGTGAAATCATGAATTGCTTTTTGGACCGCTGGGATACGTGTCGAACCACCGACGAGGATGATCTTGTCGAGGTCAGATGGTGTGAGCCCAGAGTCTTTCAAGGCACGGCGTGTCGGTTCCATCGTGCGCTCGACGAGGTCGGCTGTCAACTCATCGAATTTCGCACGCGTGAGCGTCGTTTCAAGGTGAAGCGGACCAGCAGCTCCGGCCGTGATGAACGGAAGGCTGATGTGTGCGCTTGTCACGCCTGAAAGGTCTTTCTTCGCTTTTTCAGCTGCGTCTTTTAGACGTTGGAGCGCCATCTTGTCTTGTGCGAGGTCGATGCCATTCTCTTTTTTGAATTCAGCTACGAGGTAGTCGATGACTTTTTGGTCAAAGTCGTCACCACCGAGACGGTTGTCCCCTGCAGTAGCCACAACTTCGAAGACACCATCGCCAAGTTCGAGGATCGACACGTCGAACGTACCGCCACCGAGGTCATAAATCAAGATTGTGTGGTCTTCACCTTTGTCGAGTCCGTAAGCGAGTGCTGCTGCCGTCGGCTCGTTGATGATCCGCTTGACATCAAGTCCAGCGATTTTCCCTGCGTCTTTCGTCGCTTGACGCTCGGCATCGTTGAAGTAGGCAGGAACAGTGATGACCGCTTCTGTTACTGACTCACCGAGGTAGTCTTCTGCATCTTTTTTCAATTTTTGTAAGATAATCGCCGAAATTTCTTGCGGCGTGAACTTCTTGCCATCGACTTCTACTGTATGAGCCGTACCCATGTGACGTTTGATCGACTGGATCGTGTTCGGGTTTGTGATCGCTTGACGTTTCGCGACTTCTCCGACTTGACGCTCTTCCCCTTTGAAGGCGACGACAGATGGTGTCGTACGGTTCCCTTCCGCGTTCGAGATGACGACTGCTTCGCCACCTTCCATCACTGCTACACATGAGTTCGTTGTACCTAAGTCAATTCCGATAATTTTACCCATTGTCTATTCCTCCATCTAATTAAGTAATGTTATTCTGAGACTTTTACCATGCTCGGACGAATGACGCGCCCGTGCATCGTGTATCCTTTTTGAAGCTCCATCGTCACGATCCCTGATTCGAACTCATCGCTCGGCTCTTGCATGACCGCTTGATGATAGTTCGGGTCAAACGGTTGTCCGACCGCTTCGATCGCTTCGACGTTCTCACCGTTCAAGACGTCGAGCAACTGGCGGTGAATCATGTCGACACCGGCTTGAATCTGCTTGGCGTCGTCCGAATTCGCTTCAACTTGGAGCGCACGCTCAAAGTTGTCGATGAGCGGAATCAATTTCTCGACGACCGTCTGCGATGCGAATTTGACGCGTTTCGCGTTCTCTTCGTTCGTCCGGCGTCGGAAGTTGTCAAAATCCGCACGGATGCGGAGCTCGCTCGCCTTGAGCGCGTCGATTTCTTTTTGTAAATCCGTCCCCTCAGAAGTTTCTTCCACAAACTCAACATTTGAAACCTCTTCAGCTTCGACTGCTTCCGTCTGTTTCGGATCAAAATCTTTTTCTTCGAGCACTTCTTCTGGCTCTGGCCCATTCTGTTTGTCAGTTGTCATAATGAGGCTCCTTTCCATCACTCTTCTAATTTCGTTCGCCTGAGCGCCTCGATGATTTGTCCCATCATCTGAACCCCGTGTCGATAATCCATCCGGGTCGGTCCGATCATCGCGATCGTCCCGAACGTCTGACCGTCGAGCGTATAGTCGGACGTGATGACGCTACAATTTTGAAGCGCGACGATGCCATTCTCGCTTCCAATGCTCACATAAATCTCGCGGTTTGGCAACGATTCGAGCCAGTCGGTCAACCGCTCCTGCTCGTCGATCCATTCAAGGAACGGACGCAACGTATCAAGCGTCTGGAACTCAGGTTGGTTGAAGATGTTCTTCTTCCCGCCTAAGTAGAGCGAAGCAGGATGTTGGACGCCGACGGTCGATTGAATGAGTTGCATCATGAACTCGAATTGTTCCTGATGCGCGAGTCGAAGCTTGGACACTTCTTCTCCGATCCGGAACTTCAGCTGACCGAGTGGAGTTCCTTTCAGACGATCGTTCAAGAAGCGGATCGTCTGTTCGACCAGGTCCGGCGCCATCGGAGAGTCGAATACGACCGTCCGATGTTCGACGTGGCCTTGGTCGGTCACGATCAAGACGACGCCACGCCTTTCGTCGAGCGGCATCAAATCGATTCGGGCCAGCCGATTCATCTGGCTGTTCGGACCGAGCGCCACCGTCGTATAATTGGTCAGGTCAGAGAGTAGGTCGGCGGCTTGACGGATGAGCACTTCCGACTCTTGGGCCGAGGCACGTAGCCGTTCGCCAAGGCGATACGTCTCCCGCTCGTCGATGATTTTCGTCTCGACGAGATGGTCGACATAATACCGATAGCCGACTTCGGACGGGATGCGTCCGGCCGACGTATGCGGCTTTTCAATCAGACCCATATCTTCTAAATCAGCCATGTCGTTCCGAATCGTCGCCGAACTGAATGACAAGTCATCCCGCTTCGATAACGTCCGCGAACCGACTGGTTGGGCCGTTTGAATATAATCATCAATGATGGCTCGTAAAATGAGCAATTGTCTCTCTGTCAGCACAACGTCACTCCTCTCTGAAGGATTGGCCTCGCTTTATTAGCACTCATATTTACTGAGTGCTAATTACACTTCAAATATTATCATGTTCTCCATATTTGTCAATTCATTCGCATCATTTTTTCCAGTCCCATAGAGCCTTCCGGTATGCATGTTTCTTCAAGTTTCGGTATGATACGAATTGAGGTGATTAGATGTTTACAACACAACAATTTAACGTATTCACGCAAGACGGACTCGATGCCCGCATGGCAGGCATCCGCTCTGAGATTCAACCGCTGTTCCATCGTATCTATGAAGAGGTCGGTCCCCAACTCGAGGCCGATGTCGGTGTCCCACTTTACTTGCATGTCGCCAAACATGCCCGTCGGACGGTCAATCCACCGAAAGACACGTGGATGGCGATCGGCCATGACAAACGCGGCTATAAGAAGCATCCCCATTTCCAAGTCGGATTATTCGACGACCGGGTCTTCATCTGGCTCGCGTTCATCTATGAGATGCCGAACAAAGAAGCGATCGGCCGTCGACTCATGACGATCGACTTCAAATCAGAGTTCCCGGACTTCCATATCGCCGGGGATCATATGAAAAAAGACGCGTTCTTAGTCGAGGAGTCGTCAGCTGAATCGATCGAGGCGATCACAGAACGGTTCGCGACGGTGAAGAAAGCGGACTTCTTGATCGGTCGTCAACTTCCGGCCGATGCGTCGATTCTGCAAAACGAAGCCGCGTTCCTGGCGCTCGTCGAGGATACGTTCAGCCGGCTCATGCCGATTTACCGCGATCTTGTCTTATAACCAAAACAAGGGCGAACCCAATCCGGGTTCGCCCTTGTTTGTTATGACATCAATGTCTGTTCCGGTGAGTCGCTCATCCGTGCCTCGCCGATGAAGGCAGCGAACGCCTCGTTGGCGAGCGGGAGCCCAGATTCGGTCAAGCGGACGTGTGTGTCCGTCGTCTCGATCAACCGTTTTGCCTCGAGTTCCGACAAGACATGCCCGAATACCGAACGCATCGACACACCATACTTCGACTCGAACGTCGCAAACGACACGCCTTGACGCATCCGGAGTCCGAGGAACAGTTCCTCTTCCATCTTCTCGACCGTCTCGAGCATCGTCGTATTGCGAACCGGCAGCCCTTCCGCCTTGATATAGTGCGGAATCGGCGCGATGTTCGCTCGACGCTCCCCGTTCAAATAACTGTGCGCCCCGGCCCCGAAGCCATAATACTCTTCGTTGCGCCAGTACACTTGGTTATGACGGCTCTCCCGTCCTTTGAGGCTATAGTTCGAGATCTCATACTGTTTCAAGCCTCGACGTTCGAGCGTCTCCATCACTTTCAAGTACATCTCGACTTCGATGTCCTCGCCCGGGAGGCGCAACTTCCCTTTCCGCTCTTGAATCGCGAACACGGTGTGCGGCTCGAGAATCAACGAATAGGAAGACACGTGTTGGATTGGGAGCTTGAACGCCAAATCGAGGTCGCGTTCGATCTGTTCGAGCGTCTGTTCCGGCAAGCCGAACATCAAGTCGATCGAGATGTTATCGAATCGCTTCGCCGCTTCCGTCACGGTCGCGAACACGTCATCGGCCCGGTGTGTCCGTCCGATTCGTTCGAGTCCACCGTCATCGAACGTCTGGACGCCGAAACTGACGCGGTTGACCCCTCCTTGTTTCATCGTATCGAGCTTCTCGGCGCTCACGAAGTTCGGATTTGCCTCGACAGAGTATTCGAGGTCCGGCGACGCGAGCGGGAGCAAGTGACGCGCGACCATGTCCATGAGTCGTTTCATCTGCGCCTCATTGAGGGCGGTCGGTGTCCCGCCGCCGATAAAGATCGTCTCAATCGTATCGGTCGGGTATTGTTCGAGCGAGAGTTTGATTTCCCGTTCAAGTGCATCTAAATAGTCATCAACCGGTTGGTTCTTCAAGAACACCTTGTTGAAATCACAGTAATAACAAATATGTTCACAAAATGGAATGTGAAGATATACGGCTTTAGCCATGGCGGCCACCCCTTTCTTCTCTTCCATTTATAACGCTTTTCACGCCGTAACGCCACTCTGCACGTTCAATCGAACCGATGAATGAACAGACCGCTCTTTAATTTCGGTTCGAACCACGTCGATTTCGGCGGCATTTGACCGCTCTCGTCGGCGACGCGCATCAGCTCTTCCATCGACGTGGCGTGACACGTCAACACGACGACGTCATCACGTTCAGCCAAGTCGGCGAGGCGCGTCGGGGCATCTTTGCCGCCGATGAAATCGATTCGTTTGTCCGTCCGTACGTCTTTGACATGGAAATACGGCTCGAGCACATCGCGTTGCAACGTCGCGACGTCGAGCGCCGTCGTCGTCTGCCGTTTTTTGAGCATGAAATGCTCGCCCCGGTAAGACAAACCGAACGTGCCCCGCTCGTTCGGGACGTGTAAGGCAGGCACCGATTCAATCTCATACGAGAAAGCTAAACCGTCAAGCAACGCTCTGACTTCTTCTGGCGCCACATCGTTCAAAATGCGATGATACGGCAAAATCGTCAGCTCATCGCTCGGGAACAAGACGCCGAGGAAGTGGTCCCGCTCTTGCTTTGATTCCGCTTCATGGATCGGATGACGAGCGACGACAGCTGCGGCTTTGGCCCGGTGATGCCCATCGGCGATATAGATGGCCGGAATGCTGGCCCCGAGCATGATGACGCGTGCTTGATGCTTGGATGGCACGGCATAGCCTTCATGGATGACACCTTCACTGTCCGTGAAGGCAAACAACGCCTCTCCTGTCGTCGCGTCGTCCAAGATGCGACGCAATCCTTCGTCCGGGACGTGACTCATCAAAATCGGGCCGGTGTGCGCTTTCGTCGCCGATACGTGTTCGATCCGTTCACGTTCTTTCACCTCACGTGTGTGCTCGTGGATTTTGATTCTTCCTGCCTCATAATCGGTCACCGAGAACGTGGCGACGAGTCCGGTCTGCACATGTCCGTGGTCGGTGAGCCGGTAGACGTAAAACCCATGTGTCCGCTCGGTCAATTCTGATTCATAGAGCCGTTCGAGCTCATGACGGGCTCTGCGTCCCCAGGCGTCGAGCGGCATGTCCGCCGTGAACAGTTCTGGTTTATCGACCGAAAGAAAAGAATCGGGACGCTGTTCGACGTCTTCACGTGCCTGTTCGACTGTGACGATATCGTACGGGGCGGCAGCGACCGCCTCAGGGTGTTTCGGCATATACGGGGCAAACGGTTTAAATACGACCATGGTCATTCCTCCTTAAAATTCGCGGACGCGCATGACACCCTCGATGTCATATAGGGCATGCACGGATAACGTCTCATGTTTATGGTTGTCGATGTCAATCAACGTATAGGCCACATCGTTGCGGCTCCGGTTGACCATGTTATCGATGTTGATGCCGTTTTCGGCGAGCCGGCTCGCGATTTGACCGACCATGTTCGGGACGTTCAAATGAAGTACCGCCAAACGCCGCTTCCCGACATACGGAAGTTCCGCGTTCGGGAAGTTGGCCGAGTTACGAATGTTACCGGTCTCTAAGTACAGTTTGAGCGTATCGACGGCTTGAATCGCACAGTTCACCTCAGACTCGTGCGTCGACGCCCCGAGATGCGGGAAGGCGACGACTTGTGGATGACCGAGCAGCGCCTGTTTCGGGAAGTCAGTGATGTACGTCGCCACGTTCTCATCGAGCGCCTCGAGCAAATCGGAATCGTTCACGAGCTCACCGCGGGCGAAATTCAAGATGGTGGCGCCCGGTTTCATCTGTTTGAACCACGTCGCGTCGATCATGTGACGCGTGTCATCGGTGAGCGGCATATGAATCGACAGGATATCGACATCGGCGAGCAATTCGCTCAACTGCTTCGCCCGCTTCACTTGTTGCGAGATGTTCCACGCCGCGTCGACCGATAAATGCGGGTCGTAGCCGACGACGTCGATGCCGAGGTGGAGCAAGTCGTTGGCGAGCGACGCACCGATCGCACCGAGACCGATGATCCCGACTCGCTTGCCTCTTAGCTCAGACCCGACAAAGCGCCGCTTCTCGTCTTCCATCGCCTGCTCGAGCGACGCCTGATCGGAAAACGTATGACCGTTGACCCAGTTCGTCCCTTCTAAAATCGGTCGGACCGACAACAGCATGCTGGCGAGCACGAGTTCCTTGACGGCGTTCGCATTCGCGCCCGGTGTATGGAACACGACGACCCCTTGACGAGCCAACCGTTCGAGCGGAATGTTGTTCACACCGGCACCGGCCCGGGCGATGGCCAGCAAATAGGGCGGGATGTCCGCCTGATGGACGTCATGACTCCGAATGACCCAGGCGTCGGCTTGCTCCGCATCATTGACGGCGTACTCGCTCGGTTCGAAGCGTCTTAGCCCGTCTTGGGCGATTTGGTTATACGTTTTTATATGAAACATCTTGTCCCTCCTGTTCAAACTCGTGCATCACGTCAATGAGACGCGTCACACCTTCAAGTGGCATCGCATTATAAAGGCTCGCTCGAAGACCCCCGACCGACCGATGACCCCCGAGCTCGATCAACCCGCGCATCTCCGCAAACTGCCGGAACGCTTCATCCGTCGCGTCATTTCCGCTCGTGAACGGGATATTCGTCAGCGACCGATCCTTGCCGGAGACGAGCGCGTGAAATACCGGTGACGTATCCAAGGCGTCATATAACAGCTTGCTCTTCTTTTCGTTACGGCGTTCCATCTCGTCGATGCCCCCTTCGGTCTCGACCCAAGCGAGAACCCGCTCAGCGACATATAAACTGAACGTCGACGGGGTGTTGAGTAGCGTGTCGACATGCTTGCTGTAAGCCAGATACGACGGCAAATCGCGCTCGGTGACCAAGTCACGACGGATGATGACAATCGTCAATCCGGCCGGACCGATATTTTTTTGGGCACCTGCGTACAAGAGACCATAGCGCTGTACATCGATCGCTTCCGCTAAAATGTTCGACGAGATGTCGGCGACGAGCGGGACGTTCGTATCCGGCAACGTCGTATAGCGCGTCCCTTCGATCGTATTGTTCAACGTCACGTGAAGATAATCCACATCCTGAATATGCTCCGGCCACTCCGGGATTGCGTCGTAGTTGGATGACGCTGAACTACCGACGACGATGACGTCACCGAAGTGTTTTGCGTCATTGATCGCTTTCTTCGACCATGTCCCACTGTCGAGATAGGCGAAGCGACCCGATTCCCGCAGGTTCATCGGCACCATTGAAAATTGAAGCGTCGCCCCACCTTGAAGGAACAGGACGGCGTAATCGTCTGGAATCTGCATCAATCGCCGCAGTCTCGTCTCGAGCTGCTCGACGATCGTCGCGAACGTGTCGGAGCGGTGACTCATCTCGACGATGGACACCCCATGTTTATAGGAAAGAAACTCGGCTTGCACTTCTCGTAAGACAGGTTCTGGCAATACGCCCGGCCCTGCTGAAAAATTATATATCGGCACCGCCACTCCTCCTCTATTTATCTGTAAGTGGGTACTATTCCGTACCTGGCCCACCGAATCCTGCCAAATGCGAAAAAAACGCCCTCATCCGTAGATAAGGGCGAACGATTATTCTTCGTCCATCGACAAGACGGACATGAACGCTTCTTGCGGCACTTCGACAGAACCAACCATCTTCATGCGCTTTTTACCTTCTTTTTGTTTCTCGAGCAATTTACGTTTCCGTGAGATATCGCCGCCGTAACATTTGGCGAGGACGTTTTTACGGAGCGCCTTGATTGTCGAACGGGCCACGATCTTCGTTCCGACCGCTGCCTGAATAGGCACTTCGAACTGCATACGCGGAATGAGTGCCTTCAATTTCTCAACGATGACCTTCCCACGTTCGTAGGCGAAATCACGGTGCACGATGAAGCTGAGCGCATCGACAAGTTCGTTGTTGAGGAGGATATCCATCTTGACGAGGCGTGACGGGCGATAACCAATCAAGTCGTAATCAAGCGACGCATATCCTTTCGTGCTCGACTTCAACTGGTCGAAGAAGTCATAGACGATTTCACTGAGCGGGATGTCATACGTGATTTTGACACGCGTCGTATCGATATACTGCATGTCGATGAAACTGCCGCGCTTCTTCTGACAAAGTTCCATGATGGCACCGACATAGTCATTCGGTGTCATGATGGCCGCTTTGACGTAAGGCTCTTCAATCGACTCGACTTTTTGTTGTTCCGGCATTTTCGACGGGTTATCGACATGGATGACGTCGCCGGCCGTCGTTGTGACGTGATAAATAACCGATGGCGCTGTCGTGATCAAGTCGATCCCGAACTCACGCTCGATTCGCTCTTGAATGATTTCCATGTGAAGCATGCCTAGGAATCCGCTGCGGAATCCGAAACCAAGTGCTTGTGACGTCTCCGGCTCGAATTCGAGCGCCGCGTCCGATAACTGAAGCCGTTCGAGCGCTTCGCGTAAATCGTTATATTTGGCAGCATCGATTGGATACAGACCACAGTACACCATCGGGTTCATTTTCCGGTAGCCCGGGAGCTGTTCCGTCGATGGATTTTTAGCGAGCGTGATCGTATCACCGACGCGGACGTCGCCGACCGTCTTGATTGACGCCGATAACGTACCGACATCGCCGACGTTCAGTTCCTTCACCGAGACCGGTTTCGGTGTCGAGACGCCGAGATCCGTCACGTCGAACGATTTGCCGGTCGACATCATTTGGACTTTGTCCCCAACTTTGACCGAACCGTTGACGATTCGGATCGAGGCAACGACGCCACGATAGGCGTCATAATACGAGTCGAAGATAAGTGCTTGGAGCGGTGCCGACGGGTCACCGGTCGGTGGTGGAACGAGTTCGACGACCTGCTCGAGAATCTCTTCAATCCCGATTCCCGCCTTGGCAGAAGCCGGCACAGCGTCACTAGCGTCGAGCCCGATTACATCTTCGATCTCTTGACGGACGCGTTCGACGTCAGCCGATGGCAAGTCGATTTTGTTGATGACCGGGATGATTTCAAGGTCGTTATCAAGCGCGAGATAAACGTTCGCGAGTGTCTGAGCTTCAATCCCTTGCGCCGCATCGACGACAAGGACCGCCCCTTCACAGGCTGCGAGCGAGCGCGACACTTCATATGTGAAGTCGACGTGTCCCGGTGTATCGATCAAGTGAAGAATATACTCTTCACCGTCTTTTGCGGTATAGTTCAATTTAACGGCGTTCAATTTGATTGTGATCCCACGTTCCCGTTCGAGATCCATCGCATCAAGCGTCTGTTCTTTCATTTCACGCGCTGTGAGCGCACCAGTTCTCTCGAGAATCCGGTCAGCGAGTGTCGACTTCCCATGGTCGATGTGGGCGATGATGGAAAAGTTACGAATCTTCTTTTGACGATTCTCTAATTCTTGTTTGTTCATATATGGGTTCACCTATCCTTCTCATGCATACCGTGTCATTATATCAAAATCCTAAGTTAATGTGTACGACCTACTACAACAATACCACATATAGTTTTCAGAATAATCATCAAGTGGTTGCTTTTCGAATAACCGTTTGCTACAATTGTGCTTGTTCTGTTGAATGATTACTTGAAGTAATGAGAACATACACTTTCTTGTTTCAGGAGGTGAAATAACATGGCAAATATCAAATCAGCAATCAAACGTGCAAAAACTTCTGAAAAGCGTCGCGTAGCGAACTCGCAAGAGAAAGCAGCAATGCGTACAGCAGTAAAACGTGTTGATACTCTCGTTGTAGAAGGTAACAAAGAAGCGGCTCAAGAAGCTTTCGTCCTCGCTACGAAGAAAATCGACAAGGCTGCAGCAAAAGGTCTAATCCACCAAAACAAAGCAGGTCGTGACAAATCACGTCTCGCAGCTCGCATCGCAGCTCTCTAATTAGAGACTAAAACGAAACAGCCGCCTCCATTAGGAGCCGGCTGTTTTTTCGTATTTCATCACATAATGGGGTCCAATCCCTGGAATGTCGAACGCGTCACCAACCGTCACCAATCCATTCCGTTCATAGAACCGGACGGCGATTGCTCGAGCGTTGCACCACCACGAATCACTGACCGCTTCATGCAACGCCTGTAAAAAGGACGAGCCAATTCCTTGGCCAGCAAATGCCGGGTCCGTTGCCATCCCTCTGAGCTGATACGGCACCGTCTGACCGTCGAAGTCACGCTCCACTTCCATCACGGTCGCAATCGACATGACACGACCGTCTTCGACCCAGGCATAGTGGCGTGTCGTCTCGGCGTCATCCCCTTCAAAATAACATGTCTCGACTGCCTGTCCCGGCCGTAACACTTCATGCCGGAGCGGAATCACGTCCACGAGTCTCACTTCCTGTAATCCCATGTCTTCACCTCACAGTAACGTTAATTGGCAGACGAGTGTGTCAAAGACGATTTGCTTGTCGCCCCGTCCCGTCTTCATCGCCTCGTCCGCATCGGCAATCATCGTCAGCGCCCGGGCGAGCTGGGCCTCTGAGAAATTCCGGCTCGCTTGTGAGGCGAGTTTTACCGTATATGGATGCGCCCCGATTTTCGAGGCGATCTGCTTCTCGCCATAACCTTTCTCGGTCAACTGTTTGGCCAGATACATATTCCGGTACTGCCGGGCGAGGAGCGACAACAGACCGATCAATTCCTGCCCCTGTTTCTCCAAGTCCCGTACAAGCCGAAGCGCAGCATCCGCACGTCGGGCCACTAAAAACTCGGATAGCTGGAATACGTTATCCTCGAGCGTCCGCGGGACCAAGTCGTTGACGATCTCCATCGGGATGTCGGCGCCTTCACTCGCATAGAGTTGTAATTTCTCAAGCTCGCGCACGAGTTTTCCCCAATCGTCCTGACAGAGGAACAACAGACGCTCGACGGTCGCCCGCTCCATCTTTTGACCACGACGATTCAATTCGTCGCCGACGTAACGCATTAATTCGGATTGGCTCGGTTTTTTCGCTTCGAGGACGATGGCCCGTTCTTTCAGGCGTTTGACAACTTTTTTTCGTTCATCGAGTTTTTCCGCTTCAATGACAAAGACGAGCACAGAGTAAGGCGCCGGTTGTAAGACGTAATCCGTCAAGCGCTCGACGTTTTGTTTCTGCTTTTCTTTCGCCCCCGTCAAAAACTGGGCATGTTTGACGATGACGGTCCGATACTCACTGAAAAAAGGTACCGTCTCCGCTTCATCAAGCGCCGTATCGAGTGACGTCTCGTGCAAGTCGAGCTGCATGACATCAAATTGATCACCAGACGGGTTGGCGGCTTTGATGATCGACCGTTCCCACGTCTCTAGTAAATATTTCTCTGTCCCAAATAGGACATACACGTTCGACAACTTTCCGTTATGCAGCCACGGTTCATTCAAAACACACACCACTTTCACAATTTATTCTTATCTAAACATAGATTATCCTTCACTGATTCGCTATACTTAGGACGGAACCATTTCAAGGAGGGACTCACTATGCATATTAACTCTGTTCGCCCACAAAGCGAAAACCCGTTCGAGAACGACGTGCAGTGCAAACGTAACGATGCCATCGATTCAGCAATCGGCTTCATCGTCCCGTTCGGCTTTTTCTTCACCATCTTCGCGATCGGTGTCCTCATCAAGTTCTTGAGCTTATAAGTCAGTCAGAAAGCGATTGCCCCGGGGGAGCAATCGCTTTTTTAGTTTATCATAGATTTCTTGGAGTGACCCCCCTCGTTACGATCCCGCGACAGCGATTTCGTTCACAGACGACCATCCCGTCCTCGTCCGTCCGCAATAACCGTCTTCCTTCGATTCGCTCTAACGTGTCGGGGTGGGGGTGACCGTAGCGATTGTTCGCCCCGACGCTGACGACAATCCATTCCGGATCGACCCGCTCAATCAACTCACGACTCGAGGATGAGTCCGCCCCGTGATGTCCGAGCTTGAATACATCGACGTCGACGGTCGGGATCATCCCTTCCCGTGTGTCCGGTAAGTCTCCGGTCAATAAATAAGTGAGGTCCCCGACTTTCATGAACAGTGACACCGAGTTCGCATTCTCATCCTCTCCTGACTCGTCCGGGGCGACGACCCACATCCACGGGTACGGCCTGTCCCCGCTCGACAGGAGCCGGACCGGGACTTGATAAGCCGCCAGCTCGGCCAGTAACTCGTCTCGTTTGCCTTGATCCGCTACTTCCGCCGAGAGCCACACCTCATCGACTTCGATGGACGAGAGCAAACCGGACAGTCCGCCGACGTGATCATGATCGGCATGGGTAAGCAGCAAGAAATCGAGACGCGTCTCCCCTCGCTTCCATATGTACGGGGCGACGACATCCGCTCCCGGATCATACGTGGACCGTTTCGATTCCTTCGGGTCTTGAAACACTCCGCCGACATCGATGACCCCGGTCACATCGCCATACTCGACGACGATGGCATCGCCCTGCCCGACATCTAGAAACGTGACGCGTGGCTGTTCGGTCCATTCCAACGAGACGTGAAGGAAGAAAAGGGAACTGATGGCCAGCGCCCAGCCCGTCCAGCGCTTCCATTCGAGTAAGATCAACCCACCCCACAGCACGGCAGCGAGCGTTACAGCGTGCCAAAACGTGAACTCGTGCAACGGGAGCCACGGCTGCCAGTCATGGTGCAGTTGGAACGTCCCGTTCAACCCGTCGAGGACCGGATAGAGGAGTGGTTCCGCCGTCGGTACGAGGTACGAGAGCAGTGTGATCGGGATGATGAACCAAGAGATCAACAGCCCGACGAGCACGTTATATACCGGTGCCAACATCGATAGAATTGGTTGCACGGGCCATAGGAAGATGAGACCGAACCATTGCGCATAGATGGCCAATCCGAACGGCCCCTTCCAAATCGACCGGGTCACGAGCAAAAATAGCGTCATCGCGACCGTCAATTGAAACCCTAGATTCCAGAACAGATAAGGTTGCACGGCGAGTAGCATCGCGGCACACCAACTCAGTAACCGAATCGGGTCACGGACACGGTAGCCGAACAGCGACAACCCGAGCAACAGATCGGCGACGAGAACGGCCCGTGCGACCGGTGGCGAAAACCCGGTCAGCCAGCCGAACAGCGTGACAGCGGCGATGATGAGTTGCGTCTTCGTCTCCTGACGAAACGGCAAACCGCGCATCAGCCAACGGAACGCCAAAACGAGGAGCGCGATATGTGACCCGGAGATGACGAGCAGATGAAGCAGACCCGTGACCCGGTAAGAGAACGAGGTGTCCTCATCGAGCAATCGGCTCTCCCCAAACAATAACGCCTCCATGTATAGCGCCACATCTGGTCGATACGTTGCCTCGATTCTCGCGAGCTGCCGTTCTTTCCAGCGGAGCATCCGCCCAGCTATCCCGTCACTCGGACGACACGCCTCGATGGCGACGTCACTCCCTTTGAACGTCAGACCGGCTCCGAGCGCCCACGCCGACTCATTGAATCCGCCCGTATTACGCAGCGGTGCGAACGGGATGTGCGTGAACGTGACGAGGCACGTCTCTCCGGGACGACCGAGTGCGAGGTCACGACCGGTCAACACACCTTCCGTCCCGTCGATTTGTCCATACAGCCGCGCTGATAGTCCGTTGTCCCGCCGGCTCTCGATGGCGAACAGATAGGGCCCCTCCTCCGGCAACGGTTCGGCGTCAGGACGTACGAACACGAACAGAACGAGCAGGACGGCGCCGATATGCGCATAGACGGATTGACCGCGACAGGTGAACGCGATGGCGACAGTCAACAGGAGGCAGAGGGCGACCGACCCGTACATCCCGGCAATGAATAGGCTGATCGGCAATAGTGGATACAGCGGCATGTCACGGGACCAATAAATAGCCTTCCATGCTTTCTAACGTCTTCTCCCCGAATCCTTTGACGTTGCCAATCTCTTCGTATGACTTGAACGGCCCGTGTTGTTTCAAATGATTGAGAATCGCCTCGGCTTTGGCCGGGCCGATGCCCGGTACGGTCATCAGTTCGTCCTTCGTCGCACTGTTGACATGGACCCCGTTCGTCCCCCCGCTCGCTTCTTCAGCGGCCGGCACAACGACCGTCTCTCCTTTTTTCGGGACGCTCACTTTCGTCCCATCGACGAGCAGTTGGGCCAAGTTCAATTGCTCAGGGTCGGCCTCATCCGTCAAGACAGCGAGTGACAACACGTCACCGACACGCGCCCCTTGTGGCATCGTATACATGTCCGGTGCCTCGACCGCCCCGGTCACATAGACGACGATTTCGGTCGGGACGCTCGGCTCGACTTCCGGTTCGGGTGTCGCAACGAACTGTTCGACCATCGGCGTCTCCGGTTCTTTCGAATAAAACATATAGCCCACCCCGATAAACAGTCCAATCAGCAGCACGACGACATATCGTTTCCACTTCTCCATACGTCCCCTCCTCGAGCGAGTCTTTTCTATATTATGAAGAAACGTTGTCATCTGTGCCGAGGCCGAACTCGTCGTTTTCCACGCGCCTATCGGACGAAGGCATCCGCTTCCCGTACATAGCAAGACGACAAAAAAGAGACAAGCCGAAACTTGTCTCAGTGCTCTTCAAAATGTTGGACTTGGCTCGCGAGTGCCGCGGCTTGCCCTTCTAACTCTTGCATCAAAGCGAAAATCTGATCGAAGCTCGCTTGCTGCTCTTTCATCGAGGCTGCGACTTCTTCGTTCCCCGCCGCAAGTTCCTCGGTGACACCGCTCACTTCTTCAACCCGTTTCAAGACGTTCGTCACTTCCGAACTCGACGCGACCATCTCGCGTTCAATCGTACTGACAAACGAGGCGACGTGGTCCGTGCGGTCATGGATTCGGTTGAACGCCTGCTTCGTCATTCCGAACGCCTCGAGCTGTGCCGTCTGTTCCCGACTCGACTCTTCGACCATGTCCGTCAAGCGGACGACCTCGTCCCGAATCGTCTGGACGACACCAAAGATGGAACGTGTCGCCACGTTGCTCTCCTCGGCCAATTTCTTCACTTCGCTGGCGACGACTGCAAAACCTCGTCCTGCCTCCCCTGCCCGTGCAGCCTCGATGGCCGCATTCAAGGCGAGCAAGTTCGTCTGGGCGGCGACATCTTCCACGAGCTTCGCCATTTTTTCGATTTCTTCTGTTTTCCGGGCGAAATCATCCATCCGGTTGACGAGCGATGCGTTACGTTCGCTCGAACGTGCTAAAATCGCTTCCTGGTCCGTCAACGTCTCGATGCCGGCTGCGACTTCGCGTGTCATCTCAGACGTCTGTTCGGTCGTCTGCTTCGTCTGGTTCAAACTTGTCTCGAACGAGGTCGCCATGATGCCGACCGATTCAAGTGTCTCTTGCAGTTCGGTCGCAATCGACTGGGCCCCGTTCGCCATCTCATCGACCGCATTCGTGATGTTCGATGTCGTACTGACCACGGCCTCGTTCTCAGCAGCCGCCGTCTCTGTCATATCGTTCACTTTCATCGACGTGACACGGATGGAACCGATGACCGTCTGGAGCGACATCGTCATTTCCCGCATCGCTCGTTCTAAGCGTCCGATTTCATCACGTCGCGTCGAATCCGGCAGCGTGATCAATCGTCCGGCCGCGATTGCTTCCGCCGCCTCGACGTTGCGTTCGAGCGGGTGGGTGATCGAGCGGGCGAAGAAGAAGTTGTATACACTGAGTGCGACGATGACAAAGACCGTCAACAATACGGACACGAGCAGGAGACGTTTTGTCTCACTCGCCGCCTCGGCTTGTAACGCCTCGTAGAATGTTCCATTTTTCAAGAGAAGCGTATTCACATCGTTCAATACCCCTTCAAGCTTCGCCGCTTGAATCCGGGCGGCGATTCCGCCGGCCTCGGCCGCCTCGACCTCGGCTCCGATTCGCTCATACTTCATCGTCGCACGTTCGAGGTGGTTCGCAAATTCAGGAATAAGATACGTCTGTTTCAATGTCGTAAACGTCTCCGTGTTTGTCGTCCGAATCCGCTCGAGCTGCGTGAGCGTCGATTGGCTCATCTGCTCACCGAGCGAGGTCCAAAGGGACTGCTCCTGCAAGAGCGACGTCTCGAGTTGGGACAACTCAATCATCTGGGTGCCGTACTGCTCGTTATAAGTTTGCAGACGATTCAACGTCGACAAGACATAACTCATCATCAAGACAATCAATAAGACCGTGAACACGGTCGAAAAGATGAACCGTTTCCGTAAGCTCATTTCAGCGTCCCCTCCATCAACTGTTTCTGAAACGCCTCGAACCGTTTTGTCTCGTCGTCATCCCATTGGACACGACGAAGAGCGGCCAAACCGACACCGCCTTGATCGATCCCGAGTTCGACGTGAGCGTTGAACGCCTTCGCTTCGACCCGATCCGCGATTTCGACGATGGCCAAATCGACTTGTTTCAACATCGACGTGATGACCGCGTCCGGTGCGATCATCGATTGGTCGCTATCGACGCCAATCGCTTTCACGCCGTTCCGTTCCGCTGCTTCTAAGACACCGACCCCTGTCAGTCCTGCAGCGGCGTACAGCACGTCTGCTCCGGCTTCAATCTGTTTCTCTGCCAACTTACGTCCGATTTCAGGCGAGGCAAAATCGTTGGCGTAATCGACGAGCATCGTTACGTCTTCATTCACGCCTTTTGCACCGAGCTCGAAGCCGGTCCCGAATTTTTGAATCAGCTCGTTCTCGACACCCCCGATGAAACCGATTTTATTCGATTCCGTCTCGAGCCCCGCGACTGCCCCGGCGAGTGCACTGCCTTCCGTCTCTTGGAACGTCACCGAGATGACGTTCGGTAACGTCGATACGGCATCAATCAACGCGAACTGTTGCTCTGGATGTTCGGCCGCCACCGCTTCAAGATCCGTCTGACATGCGAAACCAAGACCGATGATAACATCATGCCCGTCCGCGACGAGCTGTTCGAACCCCGCTTTATATGTCTCCGTCTCGGCAAGCTCGCGATAGTCGACGAACCATTTCCCTGTCTCCCGGAGTTGCCCCATGCCGCGCATCGCCGCGTCGCTGAACGATTGGTCCCCGAGACCAACATCGGACAAGACGACGCCCATCGATTGACGTGTTTCCACAGTTTGTTCCGGTTGGTCGATGACAGACTGACAACCGGGCAACCAAGTCACACATGCGGCCAATAAGCCGATGATGAGTGATTTCTTCATAATAGCTACTTCCTCTCTCTAATGGTCTGACATCTCCCTTATCGTCAGAAACCGATCGAGTTTGAAGTCTTTCCTATCAAATTTAGAGGAATCCGCACGAAACAAAAAAGCCACAGACGATTGTCTGTGGCTCTCGGCTCACTCTTCGGTCGCGGCGAACGTCGATTCGCTCAATTCGCGATTCGCGCTCGGCTGGACGTTGCCTTTACCGGCAAAATTGTCGAGTAAATCTTTCATGTCGATTCCTGACGACGCTTTGAGCGTCTGTTGGAGCGATGCCATCAAGTCTGTAGCGTAGCCTGTGACTTTGCCGGCACCCCCATCTTTCCCGCTGCCCGTATCGACGACCGTGATCTTGTCGATATTGCCAAGCGGTGCTGCAATCTGTTTCGCGTAGTCCGGAAGCATCTTGACGACCATGTCGAGAATGGCAGCCTGTCCATACTGTTCGAACGCTTCGGCGATTTTTTGTTTCGCTTCGGCTTCGGCGAGACCCGTCAAGCGGATAATCTCGGCTTCGGCTTCCCCTTTGGCCCGTTCCGAGTCCGCTTCGGCCACACCGGCGAGACGAACGCGTTCGGCGTCAGCTTTCGCTTCCGCTTCGATACGATATTTCTCGGCATCGGCCGAGGCGATTTGACGCGCCTTGTCGGCTTCCGCTGACTGTTCGATCGCATAGCGGTCGGCGTCGGCCTTTTTCTTCACTTCTGAATCGTATTGTTTCTCACGACGCATGATTTCTTTCTCTTCGAGCTCGATTTGCTTTTGACGCTCGATGATTTGGACTTGCATCTGTTGCTCGGTGACTTCTTGTTTGGCGCGGGCTTCTTCAAGTTCATACGCTTGGTCGGCCCGGGCCTTGGCGACGTCTTGCTCACGACGATAGGCAGCGATGCGGAGCTGGTTCTCTTTCTCGGCTTCTGCGATTTCCGAAGCCCGTTCGAGTTCAGCTTTCTTCGCGTCTTTCATCGCTTCTGCTTGTTTGATGCGTGTCTCTTTGTCCGCTTCGGCCGTTGCGATATCAGCATCGCGTTTCACTTGCGCGATTCGTGGTTTCCCGAGTGATTCGAGATAGCCGTTCTTGTCACGAACATCTTTAATCGTGAACGACACGATGACGAGCCCCATTTTCGCCAAATCTTGTGAGGCGACGCGTTGGACTTCTTGTGAGAACTTATCACGGTTCTTATAAATCTCTTCAACTGTCATTGAACCGAGGATGGAACGGAGGTGACCTTCGAGCACTTCTTTCGCCTCGTTCTCGCGTTCGATTTTCGGTTTGCCGAGGAACTGCTCGGCCGCCGTTGCGATCTCGCTGATCGAGCCACCGATTTTGATGATGGCCGTACCGTCCGCCATGACCGGTACGCCTTGCTCAGTGTACACTTCCGGCGTCGTCACTTCAAGTTTGCTCGAAAGAAGGCTGAGCGGTTCCGCTTGCTGGAACACCGGCAAGACGAACGTTCCGCCCCCGCGGATAATCTTTACACGGTTGCCCGACGCGTCGCTATGGACGTTCTTTTTCCCTAAGTAACTGCCGGTGACGATGAGCGCCTCATCTGGTCCGACCGTGCGATACTTCAACACGAAGACGAAAATCAAGGCGAGCAAAATCACCCCGACGATAATACTGGCTAATATGGCTGTGCTCATAAGTTAAAACTCCTTTCGGATTGTCGGCTCGTCATATTCCATGACGACCGCAATGTTTCGTTCGACTTCGATGATGATGACCCGTCGATCACTCGGAATCGCTTTGCCGTCCACACTTTGAGCCGTCTTTAAAATCGAACCGATGACCGATTCGACGAGTACTTCCCCGTAACCGCCTTCCGGAACGGGGACGGTCAACCGTCCGACAAGTCCGACGAGCGATTCATCGGTCATCCCGATCGATTCTTCCGCGTTCGATAACGGCAAGAGGACGAATAAGTACAGGAGCGTCGTGAGCGCGAACGATCCGACGAGTGCGACGGCGAGCCCGATCATCGGGGACACATGGGCGAGCGCGTTCAAAATGAGGCCGATGCCCGCACCGAGTGCTAAAAATGACAGGATGACCGCTGGATTGAACCAACCATCGAATAAATCAAACGCATCTGAAAATAACATGTACAAAAATGTACCGAGACCGGCGATGATGAGTACCCACCAATACAGCTGATCTAACGATTCCATTACCACTCCTCCTCGGCGCGACGCTGTCGTTCATAGGAAAGAACACGACGCAAATGTTCGACTTCGAGTGCGAGTGCTTGCTCGATCGTGTCCCATTCGGACAAAGGCCGGGTCGGTTGATCGACCACCTGCCGCACACGTCCTAACGTCTGTTCGAGACGCAAGCGGTCGTAGCGATCGACCGCTTCCGCTCGCTCTTGTCGCAATAGCGATAAAAAATGATCGACTTCCGCTTGCAGCGCAATGATTTGTTCGGTCGCCGCGGCCGACGATTCTTGCATCAGCAGGCGACGCACCCTGACTTGATGGGCGATCAGCTTCGCAATCCTAGCCTCTAGCTCGAGAATATGTTTATAGAGAGATCCCGCCTCATCTTCATCCGTGTCATCGCGCCACCACATCTCCGACTCACCTCTCTTCTTTCTTTACTCACTTGTCTATACGTTTAGAGCGAAACTTTGGTTTCAAAATATCTAAAAAAAATGTAAGATTGATTTGCTAGAGTTAGAAAGGAAGTGCTCACGTTGGGCAATCAAGTCATCAAATTGTCGACCGCGGCCCAAGAAGAACTTATCGCGAGTTATCGGGCCCACGCGGTCAATCCACCGCCCCATGCACGATTCAGTGCCAAAACACCTCAGTGTGTGATTACGGTCTACAATTCGGGTAAAGTCATGTTCCAAGGACGCAATGCCGACAGCGAGGCCGCAAAATGGGGAACGAGTATAAAGAAAGAACCAAGTGTGCCTAAAACCGTTCTACCGGAAGGCTTTTCGGACTGGTCTGTCATCGGGAGCGATGAAGTCGGAAAAGGAGATTATTTCGGACCGCTCGTCGTCGTCGCCGCCTATGTGCCGAAAGAGAAAATCGCCCTTGTCAAAGAGCTCGGGGTCAAAGACTCAAAACTGTTGTCCGATACAGAGATCGTCCGCATCGCCAAAGATTTACATGTTACCATCACCTATCAGAAAGCGACGCTGCACAATCCGGCGTATAATAAGATGCAGCGAACGATGACGCAAGGTAAAATGACGGCCATCGCTCATAATGCCGCCTTGTCGGCCTTATTACAGAAGCTCGATGCGACACCGGACGCGATTTTAATCGATCAGTTCGCTGAAAAGAACGTCTATTACAACCATTTGCGATCTGAAAAGGCGGTCGTCAAAGACGACGTCTATTTCTCGACTAAAGCGGAAGGACTGCACGTCGCCGTGGCCGCCGCCTCGATTCTCGCCCGGGCCTTGTTCTTAAAAGAAATGGACAAGTTAAGCGCGACACTCGGGGTCACGTTACCGAAAGGGGCCGGTGCCAAAGTCGATCAAGTCGCTGCCGAGTTGATCATCCGTTACGGTCAAGAACGTTTGAACGAAGTGGCGAAAGTCCACTTCGCCAACACGAAGAAAGCGATCCGTTTGAGTGAGCTGAAACGATAGTCCTCACTTCGAAGATATGGTATATTAATTTTAGGGTTTAATGAACTTAAAAATTTTTGGAGGATAGCGTTCATGTTGCATTATAAAACGTACACTTTAAGCGACGACCATCCTTGGGTCATCTTCATCCATGGCGCCGGTGGAAGTCTGTCGCATTGGTATCGTCAAATTCGGCCGTTCAAAAAAAAATATAACGTGCTCTTGCTCGATCTCCGTGGACACGGCGGCTCGTACAACGAAGAACAGTCGTTGAACCAACCGCTGAACGCATATACGCTCGACGTCGTCGTCGAAGACGTCGTCGAAGTCATGGATCATTTGAAGATTGAAAAAGGACATATGGTCGGCCTGTCGCTCGGGACAATCGTCATCCAGGCGATGTTCGAGCACCATCCGGAACGAATCGCTTCCGTCGTGCTCGGTGGGGCCATCGTCAAGTTCAACGTCCGCTCGACGTTGTTGATTCGACTTGGCAGTCTCGTGCAGAGCTTCGTGCCGTACATGTGGCTGTATCAGTTGTTCGCGTGGATCTTGCTACCAAAAAAACGTCATAAAAAATCACGGATGATGTTCGTCCGCGACGCGGCCAACCTATGCCAGCGCGAGTTCATCCGCTGGTTCAAGATGACCGAGAATATGAATCCGTTGCTTCGTCACTTCTCGTCAATCGAGACGAACGTACCGATTCTCTATATTATGGGTGATGAGGACTACATGTTCCTCGAAGCTGTCGAACGGACCGCGAAACATCAACCGACGGCTCGCGTCCAGGTCGTCTCGGACTCGGGTCACGTCGTCAACGTCGACCAACCCGATCACTTCAATTCGATCTCGATGGCGTTCATCGATCAACAAGTCGGCTCACTCGCCGCCAGCACATCTTAAAGAAAGACGGTCCTGCAAGGTAATCTGTACCCCTTGTAAAGGACATTAATAAAAAAACTTATGCTGATTCAAGGAGATGATTCCTGTACTGTACGGGAGTCATCTTTTT
>NZ_JACSLF010000041.1:0-301 GCF_018617975.1 Exiguobacterium sp. s21
AGAAGGCAATTTTTCCTGCGTAGAGGCGGCCGACGATCTGTTCCGGGGACCAGGTCGCACGCAGCTTCTCGACGATCGTCCGGCGCATCGTGTCATCGAGTTTCGTCTTGGCACCGCAGTTGGTCTTCGCCTTCTCGTAGCGTTTCCGGGCACGTTCAGCCACGTAGTCGGGGTTCCGTCTGATCTCCCGCGAGACGGTCGATGGCTGTCGACCGAGCCGTCTCGCGATGGACCGGATGGACATCCCGAGCTCCAGATAGGTCTCTATTTTCACGCGTTCGGCTGTGGTAAGATGGGTGTA
>NZ_JACSLF010000042.1:0-242 GCF_018617975.1 Exiguobacterium sp. s21
GTGGAAGCACGGCGACGTGTGGAGCTGAATGATACTAATCGGTCGAGGCTTTGATCTAGTCTAACGGTTTGAGTGAATTGATGAGTCTTCAGTTTTGAGAGAACAATCTCTTAAATAATATTGACGTTATGACTAAATAATGTTAATATAATACTTGTCTGGTGGCGATAGCGAAGCGGCCACACCCGTTCCCATGCCGAACACGGAAGTTAAGCGCTTCAGCGCCGAAAGTAGTTGGGGGT
>NZ_JACSLF010000006.1:0-159034 GCF_018617975.1 Exiguobacterium sp. s21
AAACGGCTTGAGCCCTGTCGAATACAGGTCTCAAGCCGCCTAGGCTGGTTTTCATTATTTGTCCTGTCTACTTGACAGGGAGCACTTCAGACGTACTTGAGTTGTTATGGCAATTAACGACGCATGCACTCGAGACACATCACGCCTTCAAACTCGGCGAATATTTCGAACTTCCCTCGAACGTCTTCAAACGATTGAACTTTTCCTCGATTTATGTGGCGACGCCGTTTTACTTTGATGAATCGTTTCTCGCCTATGAAGGAGACGAACAAACCGTGTTACCGGTCTGGTTCATTCCCATCTTTCCATCCGAAGAAGCGTTCATCGAAGCGCATGGTTCAGAACGATTCAACGAATTGCTTTACAAAACGGATGATGCGTTACTGGATTTGAAACGTAAACCGCTCGTCTGAGCCACACAAAAACACCGCTCTACGTCATCGCGTAGAGCGGTGTTTTCACATGTACGGTCCGTTCGCTTGAACGACGAACTGTGAGTGCTCGTAATGATAGGTGATGCGTGAATAGTCGAACGGTTTCCCGTTCGAGAGATGAAAGATCGTCTCAATGCGAAGCGTCGGGTCGTCCTTCTGCAAACCGAGATATCCGGCTTCCGCCTCGTCCAATCGTCCGACCTGCATGTACATGTCCGAGAAGCCGATTGTGACGCCGAGGGCGCCCTGTACGTAATCGAAGATCGAGTCGGCGACAATCTCTCGGTTCAAATACGGGACGATCGCCTTTACATAGTACGACTCCTCGTAACAGAACACCTCTCCGTCGACGAAGCGGACCCGCTCGACACGATAGACGTCATCCGTCACGTCAATGCCAAGGTTCTGTGCGACCGTCGCGTCCGGTTTCGTGACCGAGACGTCGAGCACGTCCGACGTCAACACCCGGTCACCAAGGTTGCTCTTGAACCCTTGCGTCGAGAACAGACTCATATAGCCCGGACGGTTGTGACGCCGGACGAAGATGCCGCTCCCCCGCAATTGAAAGATGACGCCTTTCCGTTCCAGCAACTCGAGCGCTTTCGTGATCGTGCTCTTGCTGACGGCATATTGGCTCATCAACTGCTCGAGCACGGGCAGTTTATCGCCTTGCTTCAAATCATGTTGATTGATGTATTGTTCAACCTCTGTTGCAATCTGTTGGTATTTTAGCATGTGGTATCCTCACCTCGTATGATCTGCTTTGATTGTACCACGTCACCATTTCGTCGAGAATACAAAATGTATCGCACTTGTATAATTGTACCGGTACAATTATACTTGGCATATATGATCCAGTATTGGAGATTCAAAGTTGATAAGGAGGAACTACTATGAAGACATTACCGAAAAACTTTCTATGGGGCGGCGCTCTAGCCGCCCACCAATTTGAAGGCGGCTGGGACGCCGACGGCAAAGGGCCGAGCGTCGTCGACGTGTTGACGGCCGGCGCTCACGGCGTCGCGCGTCGGATCACGGACAAGGTCGAGCCGGACGAATTTTATCCGAACCATGAAGCGATCGACTTCTATCACCGTTATAAAGAAGACGTCGCGCTCTTCGCTGAGATGGGCTTGAAGTGTCTCCGCACGTCAATCGGTTGGAGCCGGATCTTCCCGAACGGGGACGATGCGGAGCCGAACGAGGCAGGGCTCCAATTTTATGACGACTTGTTCGATGAACTGTTGAAGCATGACATCGAGCCGATCATCACATTATCTCACTTCGAGATGCCGCTTCACCTCGCACGTGAGTACGGCGGGTTTCGCAACCGTGCCGTCGTCGACCATTTCGTCCGCTTCGCCGAGGTGTGTTTCGACCGATACAAAGACAAGGTCAAATATTGGATGACGTTCAACGAGATCAACAACAAGATGGACGTCAACAACCCGCTCTTCTTATGGACGAACTCTGGCGTCATCGTCGAAGACGGGGAGAACGCCCGTGAAGTGATGTATCAGACGGGGCACCATGAGTTGATCGCGAGCGCGCTCGCCGTCGCGAAAGGGAAAGCGATCAACCCGGACTTCGAGATCGGGGCGATGGTATCACACGTGCCGATCTATCCGTTCTCGTCAAACCCGGACGACGTCATGCTTGCTGAAGAAATGATGCGTCAGCGTTACTTCTTCCCGGACGTGCAAGTGCGCGGGGTGTACCCGAGCTACGCCTTGAACGAGTTCGAGCGTGAAGGCTACAACATCCCGTTCCTTGACGGGGACGAGGAAATCTTGAAGAATGGGACCGTCGATTACCTCGGTTTCAGTTACTATATGTCGACGACCGTGAAGAGTGATGTCATCGCCGATAACAGTGGTGACATCGTCAACGGTGGTCTGCCGAACGGCGTCGAGAACCCGTACATCAAGTCGAGCGACTGGGGCTGGGCAATCGACCCGGTCGGTCTCCGTTATGTGCTCAACCGATTGTACGACCGCTATCAAATCCCGCTCTTCATCGTCGAGAACGGATTCGGTGCTGTCGATGAGATCGTCGACGGGAAAATCCATGATGCGGCCCGCATCGACTACTTGAAGGCGCATATCGAACAGTTGAAACAAGCGGTCGTCTATGACGGCGTCGACTTGATCGGCTACACGCCATGGGGCATCATCGACATTGTCTCGTTCACGACGGGCGAGATGAAGAAACGGTACGGCATGATTTATGTCGACCGTGACAATGAAGGCAACGGCTCGATGGAGCGGATGAAGAAAGACTCGTTCGATTGGTATAAGCATGTGATCGAAACGAACGGGGAAGCGCTCGCGTACGAGCCTTCGAAGTAAACGAAAATACCTCTTGAAGACAATTGTCTTCAAGAGGTATTTTTCTGTGCTTACGTCGTTTTCGGTTTGACCGCCACCCACACTTCGCTATAGACGTTGTCCGATGGGCCATCATGCTTCGTGAACGAGATGCTCGGTAAGTCTGCCAGTTCGTAGCCCGACGTCGGCAGCCATTCGGCATACGTCTTGGCCATCGTCTCCTGGAGCGTCTCCGGGAACGGGCCGGCATTCGGGAAAACGGCCCACAGGCTCGACTCGATCGTAATCTGTTCAAGATCCTCGTACGGATTATCTTGCGTCGTCGCGAAGCCAATCATGTGCGTGAGTGAACCCGTTTCGTCCAAATAGCCTTCATCGAAGTCGTACGACACGTTGAGCACTTGATTTGGATAAAGGTCCGCCAATTGATGCATCTCGCTTCGCTGTTGCTCCGTGATTGACTGCGCCAACTCGACGATGTCATGATTCACGCCTTCGAACTGAATCGGGACGCGTTTGGACACGCCGACGACGTTGAATGAAGGTTTATGTTCTAATTTGAATTCCATTGAAATTCCTCCTTTGATGTCGATGTAGAAAGTGAATTTCGGGAATGACTTTTGAATCTTGTTCTTGATCACTTCAGACGGTAAAAAGCCACACCAGTCTCGAAACGCTCGCGAGAACCCGTCGACGGATTGGTAGCCATACGTATACGCCACGTCCGTGACCGATTTCCCATGAATCAAGTCCTTATTTGCTTCTGACAGCCGACGATTTCGGATATATTCATTGAGCGTCATCCCGGCCATGTAGGAAAACATGCGTCGAAAATGATAGTCGGATACCCCGACGATTCGTGTGATATCCTCACTCGTGATGTCTTCTGTTAAATGTTGATCGATATGGTCCATCAATCGGTTCAGTGATTCAAGCATCAGCATTCCCTCCTTTCTGCATTCATCATACTTCGAACGTCGTAGGGGCACTCGATGATTTTGATACGGATATCATCGGATAGAAGGCATCACTGGTTGTAGCCGATGAACATCGTGAACATGATGAGGATGATCGATGACGTCATGAGTAGAAACGCAAGCGAGCTCGCGAATACGAGAAAACCTTTGGAGAAGTGGCGTCGTCGTTTCCAAATCCCGATGACGAACACGACGTTCAAAATGAGAAATAGTGCGAGCAGCAGTAACGGGAGAGCCCGGTCCTGTATCAACATAAGTAAGTCCATAGATGTGACCTTCCTTTAACTATTTTAAAAATCAGGGTATTCGTCATAACTCCCCTTATAATAATCAAGAATTAGCACGCATATCGTTTGTTACCTAGGAGGAAAACTATGAAAAAGCTACTTCGCGCGACCATCGCCGGCATCGCGTTGTTCACGCTGAGCGTCGCGCCGTCAGAAACCGTGGACGCCGCACCTAAAAAATTTAAGAATTGCACAGAACTAAATAAGACGTACAAGGGCGGGGTCGCCAAGACGAAGTACAAACCGTATGTCAGCGCCACGCTGTATGAAGCAAACAAATCGAAAGACCGCGACAAAGACTTTATCGCCTGCGAACGCTAAGAGATGAGAGGACAGCGGTCCTCCGTCTCTTTTTTAGTTATTAAAGCGGTACGATATATTCCCTTCAGCATCGTAGCCAGTGATTGACTCAATCGACTCGATTTGGTCGACGAGCACGAACCAGACATCATTCCCGGCCTTCGTCTTCAACAGTTCCGGTTCGAATTTGTCTCCGTTCAACTCGACGACGACTCGGGTCGTATCACCGTGGTTCATCCCATAAAGGATGTCGTAGGGGGAGCATTCTGACCGATCCCCGCACGATTGGCCGAAAGTGGCCCACGTGAGCCCTGCCTCGGACAGCGATTCAGATGTAATTGACTGAACCTGATTGTCGACAGTAAGTTCAAGACCTATGCCTTGCGCAACCGGCTCTTCACTCCATTCCTCGACGATGTAACTGTTCGTGAAAAAGCGAAGACTCATATTACGGTCATCAACAGGGTAGGTGAGAATCGGTTCCGCTCCCTCGGGCAATTGTGGCTGCTTCGTCGAATCAAATGCCCAGGCCACTCCGGCTGATACCAACAATGAGCACACAAGAATGAGGACAATCTCTTGCTGACGGTTCATTAAAGACCGCTCGCTTTCTCAGTTTGTAAAAACTGTCGCACTTGTTCAATCGGGAACGCAGGATTCCAATGGACGAAGTGGCCGCCTGTCATTCGTATGTAAGTGATCGGCAACTCGTGCCGTTGCAGGTCCAGAATGGCTGACTTCGTCAATCGGGCTTCTTTGTCGTCCAGTCCGACAAAATCACCGTAAATAAGCAAGGTCGGGACTTGAAGTGATCGCATGAGTTGCGGCACGTCAAGGTGATAGAAGCCGAACAGCAGATTCAATCCGCCTTGCCCGAGTTTGGCCGGGTCGTTCAACGCGCGCCGAATCTCGTTTCGTTCAGAGAGGCCTGTCTGTGCGCAGAAAGTCTTAACCTGTTCCGCTGTAACTGGAGATGTACCTTCATCTGAAATGACCTTCGTCTCGATTTTCGGGACGAGTCGAGGTCCGAACAGACGATAAAGTCCGCTCAGGAGCGGGACGGCAAGGCCCAACACGCCATACTCTCTCAACGGAACGCGAGGGAACGCCTTATGGCCTTGATCGAGCAAGACGAGCCGCTCCACGTGCTCGGGATAATGCGTGGCGAAAGCGAGAGCGATCGCACCTCCAAGTGAATGCGCGATCACATGGACGGGTCCGATTCGATGTGTGACGACGTAGTCGTTGACCCAATCCGCCAACTGTTCGGACGTCACGACCTGCTTAATCCCTTCACTTCGCCCGAACCCTGGCAAATCCAGCATATGCACCTCGAAGTCATCGCATAGCACCTCAGCGAGTGAACGACCTTCTTCTCCGGTGAATCCTCCAGCCGGTAAAAATATAACGGGTGTCCCGCTTCCCATCACTTCTGCATGATAACGATTCAATTGAATCCCACCTTCCAACTCCCAATATCTGTATCTTTCCATTGTACGTGACTAGTGATTGGAACAGAAGCAGATTCTTTCAAACGGAGATACGTTTTCACCCAAATCCAGGTATAGACTAATGACACGTGAGCAGGTTGCACTTGTCGTTTTCTCTGTCGCTCTTGAGTTGTCTCAACAAGGAGGAATGCGGTGTGAAATTATCGGGTAGAACGGCAATTGTCACCGGGGCCGGGTCAGGGATGGGTCGGGCCATCGCCAAACTGTTTGCCGAGGAAGGGGGCACGCGTCGTCGCCATCGACATGAACGGGGACTCGGTCGAAGCGGTCGCCTCAGAGATTAAAGCGAGCGGCGGGGAAGCCGTCGGCGTCGCCGGGAACGTCACAAAGCAGGAAGATATCGACAAGATGGTCGAGACGGCGACGAGCACGTTCGGTTCGCTCGACATCTTGGTCAACAATGCCGGCATCATGGACAACTTTTTGACCGTCGGCGAAGTGACCGAAGAGGTGTGGGACCGCGTCATCGCCGTCAATTTGACCGGACCGATGAAACTGGCCCGGGCCGCGATCAACATCATGGACAAGCAAGAAACGGGCGGCGTCAATACGAATATCGGCGCCACCATCACCGCGCCGAGCGAACTCGGGATGCGAGCCATCCAAGGGGCAGGGGAGGCTCCGATGGGTGAACCGGAGCAAATTGCCAAGGTCGCGTTGTTCCTCGCCTCCGATGATTCGAGTTTCGTCAATGGCGACGTGTTGAAAGCGGACGGCGGGTGGACCGCCCGTTAACGAGAAAAAGCCGACACGATTGTCGGCTTTTGTTATGTCTGTCGCTTTCGGTACGCCAATGGTGTCACCGCATGGACTTTTTTAAACGATTGCACGAAATGGCTCACGCTCGTGTAGCCGAGACGATGCGCTAGATCGGCGATCGGTTCCTTCGACTCCTCGACGAGGCGCGCCGCACGATGCATGCGGACGTTCTGGACGTAGGCGAGCGGCGATGTGTCGCCCCATTTTGTAAAGTAGCGGCAACATTCCGCCCGGCTCAGACCACCCGTTGCTGCGATGTCTTCGAGCGTCAGTTTCATCGTGTCATGGTCATGTATGTAGGCGAGCATGAGACGCATCCGTTCCTGAACATGATGTTTCGTTCCGCTTTGCGGCTGTTGAATCCAATAGCGCCAAATGACTGCGAGCTGTAAGCTCGCATCGAGCAATGCGAACGAGGACTTCTTCTTCAGGCTACAAATCACTTTGTCGATTATGTCGAGGACGGGCTTATCTCCTGGTTCACCGGGATGCAACACTTTACTACGCGACGTCTCGGCGTGCGGTGTCACGTACAACTCCGCAAGCGACGGAGAGAATAGGTCAAACGGCTCGACGGAGATCACGACCAAACGAAATGGCTCTCCTTTCGGTTCAACTTTCACGATTTGTCCACGGTCTAAGATCAACGCCATCCCGGAGCGGAGCCGAGACCGTGTCCCATTGACGAGCAGGTCGAGTTGTCCGATCGTGATTAACCAGATTTGAAACAGCGGATTCACTTTGATCGTCGTCTCAATCGTCGTTTCAGTCCACTCTTGGATATCAATCAGATTTCCTTCAACCTTCATCCGAACACCTCAATAATTGAACATTTATTTCGTTTTAACACCGGATGGACACACTTCTTTTTCACCACGAAGCGTCTATCAAGACATTTCATCGGAATTTTCTACGTGGCGATTGAACAAGTTCCTTCTATATAATGGCGTCAAAAGATGAACCAACCGGTGACACCCGCATGCACTAAGATGGCGATTGGAACACCAATGCGGAATTTCGGTTTCAATGTCTTATGACGGAAGAACCGCATCGCGAGATAGGCCCCGAATGCGCCACCGATCCAAACGAGAATGAGTAACGTTTGTTCCGAAATACGCCATTCCCCAGATTTAGCACGACGTTTATCGAGGTAAAATGACATAAACGCTAGGAAATTAGTCACAATGTAATATAGCAGTAATAGTTCCAAAGACTAAAACCTCCTTTCTCTTCTCTTTAGTATAGCTGAAAATGGCTCAACTAAGCCATTTGTATTTGGATTGTAAAAATTCAGATTCCTCTCATCTCGCTGAAAGCTTCTGTAACTGAACTGATATCACTCTCATATCAGCCTGTAACGGCAGTGAAATATACAGGTGTTACAGTAAGGGGGCGTTAGAAAAGGGAGGAATATTCTTATGAAAAAACCACTATTGACACTAACGGCACTCGCTGGCCTTAGTTTAGGAGTCGCTGCTCCAGCTTCGGCAGCATCAACACACACAGTTCAGTCTGGAGATACACTTTACCGTATCGCCGTGAACAACGGTGTATCAGTTAATGACATCAAACAAGCGAACGGCTTAAACTCTAATATGATTTATCCAAACCAAGTATTGAAGCTTGCGAAGTCAGAAGCTAAAGCTTCAAGCGCTTCAAAAACGTATACAGTAAAATCAGGTGACACGTTGTATCGCATCGCGACAAACAACGGCGTATCTGTCAAACAGTTGATGACATGGAACGGTCTTAATTCAGATCTCATTTTCCCTGGTCAACAATTCTCTGTAAAAGGTGCTAAAGCAGCATCGGTTGCGAACAGCGCACCAGCCGCTAAACCAAAAGCATCAACATCTGCACCAGTGACGAAACAGTCTACGTCTACAACGCAAACCCAAGCTCCGGCTTCAGGTAAGACGATGACTGTGGAAGCAACGGCTTACACACCATACTGTGCAGGATGCTCAGGAATCACGGCAACAGGAATCGACGTCCGCTCGAACCCGAACCAAAAAGTCATCGCGGTTGACCCTTCAGTCATCCCACTCGGCTCTAAAGTATGGGTTGAAGGCTACGGCGAAGCAATCGCTGGAGATACTGGTGGCGCCATCAAAGGTAACAAAATCGATATCTTGATGCCGACACGAGAGCAAGCGCTCAACTTCGGTCGTAAATCAATCACAATCAAAGTCTTAAACTAATCGATTTTCCCTAAAAACACCGCAGGCGCGGTGTTTTTTTGTGTGTCTATCCCTTTACCTGTAAACGAGCATTTCATTCTTACGAAGAATGGGTAAACAAGAGACAAAAGGAGGAGATCGAGATGGTCACGACAGAATTCATTCTAGGCATACTCGGTATCGTATTGGTCATCCTCAACGTGACGTTTGCGGTCACCATTATCTTCTTCGAACGGCGCGATATCGGGTCGACGTGGGCCTGGCTACTTGTTTTATTCTTCGTGCCGCTGCTCGGATTCTTCATCTATATCTTCTTCGGACGATTAATCAAATCGAATAACTTCTACCAAGTCGACGAGGAACGACGGCATGAATACGCGGAACACGTCCATAACCAGTTGACTGAGCTCGACGCCCATGGCGGCTTGTTTGCCAGTGATCCGCTCTTATCCAAGTATCGTCGCCTCGCCCGCTTGAACTTATCCTCCACGAATGCGCTCGTGACGTATCATAATGCAATTCAAGTCATCCATGACGGCGAGCAGAAGTTCGAGGCGTTGTTCCATGACATCGAGGTGGCAACAAAGGAAATCAACATCCAATACTATATCATCCAAAACGACTCGCTCGGTCAGGCTCTCATCTCGGCCTTGACGCGACGGGCCAAGGAAGGGGTCAAGGTCCGTCTACTCTATGACGCCGTCGGCTCCCGCGGATTGCGACGTTCCCATTTTAAACAACTGCTCGCGCATGGCGGCGAGGTCAAATCGTTCTTCCCGTCACGTCTCGGTATCAACTTCCGCGTCAATAACCGGAATCACCGAAAGCTATGTATCATCGATGGGGAGATCGGCTATATCGGTGGTTTCAACGTCGGGAATGAATACCTCGGGACGAATCGTCAGTTCGGCTATTGGCGCGATGTGCATCTACGGATGAGAGGGGAGGCGGTCCGAGAACTGCTCGAGCGTTTCCTCCTCGATTGGAACCGTGCCGTACCGACGAAGCATCGAGCCGAGAAAGAGGATTTCATTTGGCCGTCCATCCTTATTGAGACGGCCCAATCACCGGTGCAAATCGTCACATCGGGCCCGAACTCATCGACCGAGCACTTGAAAAACATGCTCGTCAAGATGATCACCGAGGCGAAAGAGACGATTTACATCCAGACCCCTTATTTCATCCCTGACGCCAGCTTCCTTGACGCCTGCCGCAATGCGCTCATGTCCGGGACGAAAATCCGCCTGATGATCCCGAACAAGCCGGATCACATGTTTGTCTACTGGGCGACGTATACGAATGCGGCCGAGCTCGTCCGCTACGGGGCCGAAGTATATACGTATGAAGGCGGCTTTTTGCACGCGAAGACGCTCGTCATCGATGGCGAGGTCGCCTCGATCGGCACGACGAACATCGACGCCCGCAGTTTCCGACTCAATTTCGAGATCTCGGCGCTCGTCTATGATGAGGTCGTGGCCCAGTCTGTCATCGATGCATTCAATCGCGACCTCGCATGTGCCGACAGGTTAACGATTGAGCGTTATGAGACACGAACGAAATGGATCCGTTTCAAAGAGAGCGTGTCACGCTTGCTCAGCCCAATTCTTTAAAAAAGACCAGTCAGACCGTCCGGGAGTGCCCGGCGAACTGACTGGTCTCTTATTTTTTGAGCGTCTGGGTGACATGTCGTTCGAACGCCTCGACGATTGGAGCCGGCGCTTCTTTCTCTCCGTACTCGGCCGCCTCCAGCCATGTGGCAAAGCGACTTCCTTCGGTAAATCCGATTCGTTCGAACCATTCCGAAACAGTCTCTTCGCGCTGGCGGGGATGGGCCTGTTCGAGACGTCTCCCGGCATCAAGCAGACGGACGTGCCGTGGGGCCCGTGTCGAGCGGCGAACCGAATCGGCCGCTTGATGGCGTTGCTTCGGCACCGTCACATCCTCATGGATTTCTTTTCGGCGTTGCACATAGATGAATAAAGCGATGACGCTGACGAGAACGACGAGAAACGTGACGACCAAGAATAGCGATTGGTTCGTCGCCGATTCGAGTAACGTCTCGTTTGAAATCGTCTCGGCATCGATGTTCGGATTGTCCGGGACGAGGATACGGTTGACGCGATCGGTCGGATCGAGATTGACTCCGTCGAACCAACCGCCGATCCAAATCAGGATGGGCTGAATCCAGGCGACGAGGTTGCCGAACAATAGCTCTTTGATCGTCCGGATGATGACGGCCAATCCGAGACCGACGGCGAGGGCGACGACGAGCGTCGACAGCATCCGTTTATAATCACGGCGGTAATAGAGGCTCCGCTGCCAAAACAAGAACAAGAACGGAAAGACGATCATCGCGAGCGGCTGCGACGCCGGCGGGAACAACCAATCGACGATCAAGAAGAGCACGCTCGCGATCGCGTAACGGTCCGTCCAATCGAGCGTCCGGATAAAGGCGTGGACGTAAGTGAACAAGAGCAACGTCACGCTCATCTCATAAGAAAACCAAAGGGCGGCGATGCTGAGTGCCGTCTGGACACCGAGTTGCCAGTTGCGCGGCAAGCGGAGCGTCAAGAGAAAGACGAGCGGAAACGCATGACCGACATAGAAAGCGGCGAATACCCACCAAAGTAGTCTCATCGGCCGTCACCTCCGAGCCGTAAAATCGATTGGCTGCCGCCGTATTTGGCGACTTTCCGTTCGAACAGCGACCGGGCGAGCGGGAAATCACGCTCCGATAGACAGGCGAGCGTCGTCATGACCTTGCGGAAGTGCGTCTCACCGCTCCCCGGGGCGAGATCATAAGTGATCCCTTCCTTCGTCAATGTCGGAACAATCAGCCCGTAGCTTGCGTTCTCTTTTTCGAAGTCGCGACATAGCGCTGCCGCCTGCGAGATCAACCGCTCCATCTGATGGGTGAGGGCGCGCCCGTCTTTCGTCAACAAGTCGAGCACGACGACATATTCGTTCGCCTGGACGGGTTGCTCGGTGCGGGCGAGCAGTTCACCTGTCTTCGCGTAGGCCGACCAATACAGTTGCCGCATCGGCTGTCCGTGATACGGGGCCACCGACTGGAACGTCTCCGGGTCACGGTAGGCACTATGACGGACCATCTCTTCGCCTGGTAACGTCGGCGGACGTTTCGGGATCGGATAAGGCAGGAATTCGGGGAAGACATACCCGATGCGGTCGAGCGGATCTTCTTTATAGAGCGAAAACATACGGAGCGGGTCCCGGATCTCCATGCCGATCGCCTCCATGCGGATCGGACCACGCTTGATTGCCTTGAGTGGAAGCGTGTAGGCGACGGCCGCCTCACGACCGACAAAGTTCTCTTGGCGCCAGAAGGCGTGCGCCTCCGACTCGACGGTCGGATGGAGATAACCCGACAATCGGACGACGCCAAGGGGCACGGGCGCCGTCGAAATCAATTTGAGCGTATACGTCTCTTCATCGTTCGGGAACAGCTTCAGTTCGTCAGTCACTTCGACGTGGACGTACTCAGCGAGTCGGAATAATAACTCCGGCATGATGAGCGCATACAGGCTGAACCCGATAATCACACTTGCGAGGAAGACGTTCCCGTATAGGGCGGTGAACACCCCGACGACGAACAAGAGCCACATATACCCGGACTCGAGGTAGCGAGGGCTGACGAGTTGCATGTCACACCTCTGACGGGACCGGGATGGTCTCCAGAACGGACTTGATCAATTTGGACGGCTTCGTCTTGAGCGACGCCTCGATCGTCAAGACGATCCGGTGGCCGAGGATGGGCAGGGCGAGCGTGCGAATGTCTTCAGGCGTGACGTAATCCCGTCCGTCCATATAGGCATGCGCCCGAGCTGCCATCGTGTAGGCGAGCGTCGCCCGCGGGCTCGGTCCGACCTCGATATCCCGGTGATGACGGAGCACCTCGACGAAATCGAGCAGATAATCTTCCATCGCATCGTGAAACAAGACGTCACGGACGGTTTGCTGCATCTCGACAAGCTCGGTCTGTTGCAACGTGAACGGAGCCGCACTCAAATGCTCATTACGCAGCAACCGGCGTTCCGACTCTCGTGACAGCGGGGCGAGTGACAGTTTGAATAAGAAGCGGTCAAGCTGCGCCTGAGGCAGCGGGAACGTCCCTTGCCCGTCGAACGGGTTTTGCGTCGCGATGACGAAGAACGGGTCTGGTAAACGAAGCGACACCTCGCCGAGCGTCACTTGCCGCTCCTGCATCGCCTCTAACAAAGCCGACTGCGTCCGTGGTGTCGTCCGGTTGATCTCATCGACGAGTAAAATCGACGTGAAGATTGGGCCCGTTCTCCGTTCGAACGTGCCTGTCGTCGGATTGAACAGTTCCATCCCTAAAATGTCACTCGGTAACGTGTCCGGCGTACACTGTACCCGTTGGAATGCGGCCGAGACCGAGGTGGCCAGGCTACGTGCGAGCGTCGTCTTTCCTGTCCCCGGTCGGTCCTCGAGCAGGACGTGTCCCCCAGAGAGGAGGGCAATCGTCGACAGCTTGATCGCCTTTGACTGCCCGATCACTTGATCGTTTAAATGTGTCGTCCATTGTTGCACCATAATAAAATTCCCCCGTCTATTTTCTGATAATTAAGAAAATCATAGCACACTCGCGGTCCGAGATGGAACGCTAAAGACCAGTGCTTCAAAATATGTACGTCACTAGTGGTCAATTTGAAGAGGCCGCCTTCGCTCTTTTCCGGCTCGGGAACTTAAAAACCAAGTAATAAAGGACAATCATACTCGTGTATGGGTTTAAGTCACTGACCCATGCCGGTCCATCGAACAAAATATACGTGAGTGTGATGAGGCCGGATGCGACGAATAATAGCTTTGAGAACATAGGTGATGTGTCTCCTTTGAAGCGAAATATAGAATAAGTTGACTATACCATGTCACTTTTGCAATAACCGCCCGACAAAAAAACTGACCTGCCTGTAGGAGGCAAGTCAGTCATCGCTTTGGTGTATCCAAATAGCGTTCAAAATGCCGTTCGAGCCAATCTTGGAAGAACGACATGAACGTACAGATGCCCCAGTAGATGAGGGCGACGACCAGATAGACGGTCATATAGTCGAACTCCCGGCCCCCGACGACCTTCGCCTTGTTGAAAATTTCAGGGACGGTGATCATGGCGGCGAGCGAACTCGCTTTAATCAAATCGAGGAACACGTTCGAAAGCGGGGGGAGCGCGATTCGCGTCGCCTGCGGCAAGATGATCCCTTTGAGCGTCAGCCACTTGTTCATCCCGAGCGAGCGGGCCGCCTCGACCTGTCCCGGATCGACGGCACGGATCGCCGACCGGATAATCTCAGCGATATAGGCCGCCGAGTTCAGACTGAACCCGATGACCGCCGCCGTCAGCGCCGCGAACTCGATGCCGATGAATGGAAACCCTGAATATAAGATGAACAGGATAATCAAAATCGGCACGCCCCGCATGAACGAGATATAGAACGTCGACGGGAACCGCAGCATCCGCGACGGTGACAGTTTCCCAAGGGCAAGCACGAGACCCAGCAACAAGCCGAAGAACATGCTGACGAATGAGATCCAAAGCGTGTTCGGCAAACCGCCTAGCAGATAAGGGAACGAGCGCACAGCCAGGTCGACGTCAAAGATTGCTTCCCATTTCACACCTTCGAACATGATGGCTTAGTCCAATTCGACGATCGTCGCGTCGACGTCTGGTTCGACCGAGACATCGGCACCGTTATAGAACGTTTCCGACAACTCTTTCACCGTGCCGTCTTCAAGCATCTCGCCAAGGACGCGGTCGATGTTCTCTTGGAGCTCTGCATTCTCTTTGTCCATCAAGAACGCGACTTCCTGTGGGTTATAAGCGATATCCGGGTGGATCGTGATATCGAAGTCCGGGAAGAAGGCGAGGGCGAGTGTCTGAAGATAGTAGTCGTTCAAGATGACGTCGGTCCGTCCTGTCGAGACGTCACGAAGGTACTGGTCGTTCGTCGCGTTGTCATAGATGACTTCCTCCGCCCCGTATTGACGTGCCACGTCCATAAAGACGGTTGTCGCTTCACCAGCGGCCTTTTTGCCTTTCAAGTCCTCGATTGACTCGATGCCAGACAAATCGCTCTTGCGAACGATGGCCGTCCCGTACGTATACTTGTACGGTGTTGAGAAGGCGAACTTCTCTTTCCGGTCCTCTGTGACCGAGATATCGTTCGCTGCGACGTCGACTTGTCCGTTTTGGACGCTCGTCAACATGTTGTCGAACGCCATCTCTATGAATTGGACCTCAAGGTCAAGACGTTTCCCGACCTCTTTCATGAGCTCGACGTCAAACCCCGTCAACGTATCGCTATCTTCTTCACGGAACGAGGCCGGATAGAGCGTACCGGCCGTACCGACCGTGAGCGTACCGTCTTCTTTGATTTCGTTCCAGCGCGAAGTTTCGGCCTGATCGGTGCTAGAATCACCACACGCCGCGAGCGGGACAGCCAATAATAGGGATGCTGCCAAACCTTTTGTCATACGTTTCATTCAAGTTCCTCCTTAAGTTATCATCTGTCTAAAAATAGCATGACATACGCTTACAGGCAACTCCTAAGAGCGTATAAACAGTCTTAATGTTATATTTGAAACATTAATCCATTAAGCGCTAACATGTTGATGAATGAAGGATTCAATCGAATGACACAGTTTATTAATTGTGGTGAAACAGATGAATGGATGTCGGTTTGAACAATACGGTTTAAGCGAAGATATCATCGTGTTGATCAGCCGACTCCCACGCATGTGAACGTCATTAATTAACGTATGATAGATAGTGAAGGATTATTTGGAACATATCAAAATGAGGAGAGGAGGGCACACATGGAGAAATGGGAAAGATGGACCGCCAATCCAGAGATACCGGATAAACTATATCTGCAGGCGCTAATTGATGATAAAGACGGATTAAGACTCATGTTTACCGATGCGCATGAAAACACACATACATTCTTGTTTGACGGACTTGTATTGTCGTATCGAAATACAGACGAAGGAACGCTTATTAGAACGCTAGAACATTTATACAAACATCATGACCCTGATTTTTTTGGCGACTGGACACTCTTTAAAGTGACCGATTCCAGCTATTTAAAATGGTTAGCTGAAGAATCAACAAACATTTACGAAACGGTTTATAATATTCAGCATTACGTGTTCCTGACATCAAATGATATAATTGAAGTGTTGTCGACAGAACCACCGACTTTGATTTCATGATCGCCACTTTATGGCTAGTCTAGTGAGACCATTTGGTTCTGGCATGGAGCGGTCATTACATATGAAGGGAGAAAGATGCAATGGAAGAAGCCCCGAACATCTCGATCAAACCGTTAGATGAGTATTCCATCAGCGTCGTGAACGAAGCCAATAATCCGTTTCCAATCATCGGGAAAATCATTCCGAGCTTTTGTGACGGAGTTTGGACGTATGAGGAACAGTTATATGAGAAAGCCCGTGTGACAAGCTTTCCAGATGATTTGCTGGACTGGCATGAATACATCAACAGTGAAGACAAACAAGTATTCTTGGCGTTCGACGAGACGACATGTATCGGACAAATCCGTGTGGTGAAAGACTGGAACCGTTTTGCTTATATCGAGAACATCGCGGTCCGTAATAGCGATCGACACAGCGGGATTGGCCATTTGTTGATGCAAGTTGCAGAGACGTGGGCAAACGAGCACTCGTTGGTTGGATTGTCACTTGAAGCGCAGAACGATAACGTGATCGCGTGTCGATTTTATGCGAAAGAAGGGTTCGCGCTCGGCGGTGTCGATACGCTCAAACAGACCGGCAATCCGAACATCGATATGACGTTGTATTGGTACAAGCTATTCTGATTTTCTCGAGAGGAGAGACGTCACATCTGACATCGATTTTCTCTATTTTTTCTCTTAGTTAACATAACATATATTATCAGTAAAAATAAAACTCCGTCTCAATTCTTTAGTATACTTAAAGTAGTGAGACAGAATGTGAAATTTGACGAAAGGGATTCAAGTTCGCGTAAAACGGATCAATGTGACGCCCGGTTCGGGTTCAAACTCGGCACTCGGTTCGAACCCGAGCTTCGTGTACAGTTTCTTGGCCGGTCCATTATGTTTGCCGGTGTGCACATAGACGAGTTTGTCCTCGTGCAAGCTGAGCACGTGTTCGAGCAACGTCGTCGCAAGTCTCGCCCTGAAATATCTAGGATCGATGCACAGTTTTGTGACCTCGACCGTGTTCTCAGCCGCTTCAATCGTGATAAAGCCAATCAACCGCCCGTCGTTATACAAACCGTAGCTCGTACCGGGCAGATTCTGGATCACCTCGACCGTCTCATAACGCGCTGGGATCTCATCGAAGCCGATCAGCTCGGCCTCGACCGCATAAGCGTTTCGTTGAATCTCGAGCATTTGCTCGGCCAGTTGATAATCTGTCGTCTGAATCTCGCGTAATTCCACCTGTGAGCACCCCCGGATTATCGTAAAAATAGACGTGCTTGCTTGCGTTTGGCCCGCTTCAGTGCCAAATAGAGCCGATGTGTCCCGGCGACTGGTTGTCCATGGCCGACGAACGTACGTTGCGGTGCGAGATCGAGCAACTTCTCCGCATGCTCTAACGCTGCACGCTTATCCCATGTCGCGATACCCGGCAGCGGGAACAACGGACGGACGTCCCCTGCCACGGCGACTCCCCCCCGCGTCTGAAATGCATCTCCCGCAAACAAAATCCGCTCTTTCTCATCGAAAAAAGCAATCGAACCAGGGGTATGACCCGCTGCCGGATAGACCCGTAAGCCGAACAGCCGCTCACCTGGGTCAAGCAATTTATCCGGCAAGGAGTGGATGTTCGGGAGAGAACCCTTCAGTTTGAGAGCCCGCTCGTCCGAGTCAGTCGTCCGGTCCCCTTCAAGGAGACGGGCGTCGCGCCTCGAGACGTACAGCTCGGCATGAGGATGGGCTTTCAAAATCGTATCGACACCGCCGACATGATCTCCATGGGCATGCGTCAACAAGATAGCGAGAAGCGGGCGTTCGAACGTCTCGATATACGCTAAAATCGATTCCGCGTTCTGCGCGAGCCCTGTATCGATCAAGACAAGCCCGAGCTCACGTTCAATCAGTTGGACGTTGATTGGTAAGATGGGTGCGAAAAACGTCAGTTGATGGACGTGATCAAAACGTGTGACTTTCATGGAATCCCCTCCCCTTAATCGAATAACGTGGTCCAATCTTCTTGCCAACGGGCCTCAAAACACATATAGAGCTGCTCTCGCGTGTTCCGCGCAAGTGACAAAGGTGGTAAGGCGTCTCGTGTAAAGAACGCAACCTCGCTCGTCTCATGACTAATTTGCGCCTCTCCACCAATCAACTCGCATTCGATAAACAGTTTATAGTAATGCTGCGACAACGGCGGATGGTCGTGATGATGCATATCGAACAAGGCAAGCAGCCGAATCGGTGCGACGTCGAAACCGGCCTCTTCCTCGATCTCTTTGATGATGTTCTCTGCCGGGGACAGTCCGATCTCACAAAAGCCACCCGGAAGCGTCCAAAGTCCGTCTGACCTTTCCTTGACGAGTAACACTGCGTCATCCTTGAAGACGACGCCTCGGACGTCGAGCTTCGGTGTCGGATAACCATCGACGTGGGTCAATTCGGTGATTTCATGCAAAGCAAGATTAGATTGTTGCTCGAACATCTCGGTCGCGATTCGTTGGAGTTCGAGGTAACGTTCTCGATCGAACTCGTCTTTCGTAAACGTCAAGCCAGCCTGTGACAGCGCCTGTAGCCGCTTGGCCCAATCGAGCCACTGTGACATACGTATCCCCCCATGATTTGTCCTCCTGTCCCATTCGCCAAAAGGGATCGTTGTTCCTTTTAGAAATACCCGCTCCTAAGAGAAACTAATGTGACATGGAGTTGAAAAAATCAGCTGATGCCCCCGTGTTATACTGGATAGAGAATCAAATCGAAGGAGGTTGGACATGCCGATTTCACTGTTATCCCAGTTCAAAGCAGACTTGGACGGCTATACCGAGCGGCAGCTCCGTTATCAGGCAGCAGCAGACGTCTGGTCAATCGGACAGATGTACGACCATATCATCGTGGTGGCCGAGGAATATGCGGACGAGATTGACCGGTGTCTCGCTTCCACTGAAGAACAACCGCTCGGGAAGACCGAGTTCGGTGAACGATTGTTCCGGATGGGTGGTTTCCCACCGGTCAAAATCCGCTTACCTGATGAGATGAACCAACCCCCGAACAACACGGACAAGCGCGAGACGCTCGAAGGACGAATCGACGAGTTATCTGCACGCTTGAACCGCCTTGAACCGCTCGCCCGCGCGGCAAACCCTGACGTCAAAGCCCGACATGGCGGTTTCGGTTGGCTGAACGCCCAGGAATGGTACGACCTCATCGAGATGCATAGCCGTCATCATTTGCGCCAACAGGCCGATTTGGAGCGCTATCTGATAAAGGCGGAGCTTTGAATCCATAAGAAAAACCCTGTAGCAAAGACAACCGTCTCTGGTACAGGGTTTTGTTCGATCTCAATCGAGGTACACGTCCTCAATCTCACCGAACGTCTCTTCATCAAACACGAATGAGCCGTTGGCGTAGCGGTCCAAGAGCGTCAATTGCTTCGTCTTGACCGTCTTCGCTTTCTCTTTCCCGATGATGTGGAGCGTTTCATCGTCATGCACCGGGAGCACACGACGAATCTGGTGCGGTTTCGATTTGACTTCGCGGATGAGCATCGTCCCGCGCAAGTTGCGGTTCGTGCAGTCGAACTGATCCTCGAGCTTCATCTTCTTGACCGCTCCACGTTGCGTCACGAGGACGAACAGCGGCGGTGTGAAGAAGGCAAAGGCATCGGCGACCACATCGCCATCTTTCAAGTTCATCGCTTTGACGCCGGCGGCACGTTGGCCGACGACCGGAACGTCGTCTTCTTTGAACCAGAGGCCATAGCCGCGCTCAGAGACGAGGAACAGTTGTCCTGGACCGTCACTGATGCCCGCGAAGACGACCTCGTCGTCACCTTTTAACTTGAGCGCCATGAGCGCTTTCGACTTGCGTTGGGCGTCATAGTCACGGAGCGGCGTCCGTTTGACCATGCCTTCACGCGTGACGAACAGGCAATGCGCGTCGGTCTCGAACGTCGAGACGACATCGGCCGAGACGACTTGTTCGCCTTCAATCGGCACAAGGTTGGCGACATGCTGACCGGCGTCTTTCCATTTCGACTCTGGAATCTGATGGACCGGGATGAGCAAGTAACTGCCTTTGTTCGTCCAGACGAGCAAGTGGTCCGTCGTCATCGCCTGGGTGACGAGGACGGGACGGTCTTTCTGCTTCATCTCCGGCATCTCGTCGCTCGAGGCGCCATATGAGCGCATCGATGAACGTTTGACGTAACCGTCGCGGCTGACGAACACCATCGTCTCTTCGACGGCGATCATGACCTCTGTCTTCAGTTTCAACTCTTCGACCTCGGACTCGATGACCGAGCGCCGTGCGTCGCCGAACTCGTCACGGAGTGCGGTCAACTCTTTCGAGATGAGCTTCCGTTTCGTCGCGTCGACGTTCAAGATGTTGGCGAGGCGAGCAATCTCTTTTTGGAGCGCCTTCGCCTCTTTTTGGAGCTCGACGATATCCGTGTTCGTCAACCGATACAGTTGGAGCATGACGACCGCTTCGGCTTGACGGTCCGTGAACGAGAACCGCTCCATGAGCTTCTGTTTCGCCTCGGACTTGTCTTTGGCCGAACGGATGAGTTCGAGCGTCTCGTCTAGGACCGAGATGGCCTGTTCGAGCGCGTCGACGATTTCGGCGCGTTTCTTCGCCTGATCGAGTTCGAACGTCGTGCGACGGGTGACGACCTCTTCGACGTGCTTCAAGTACGCGTCGATGATCGACAAGAGTCCCATCTGTTTCGGTGTCCGGTTGACGATGGCGACCATGTTGTAGTTGTAGGCGAGCTGCAGATCGGTATGCTTCAAGAAGAAATGGAGCACACCTTCCGCATCGGCTTCCTTCTTCAACTCGATGACGACGCGGACGCCGGTCCGGTCGGTCTCGTCACGGACTTCGGCGACACCTTCAACTTTGCGGTCGAGACGGAGCTCTTCCATCTTCTTGACGAGGTTCGCCTTGTTCACCTCATACGGGAGTTCGGTGATGGTGATCTGTTCACGGCCGCCCTTAAGTGGCTCGATGACCGATTTGGCACGGATGATGACCTTGCCTTTGCCGGTCTCGAACGCCTTCAAGATACCGTCTTTGCCCATGACGATCCCGCCAGACGGGAAGTCAGGTCCTTGCATATAACGGAATGCGTCATTCGTCGTCTCGACCTCACCTTTCAAGCGGGCGATGGCGAGGTTGAGCACCTCGGTCAAGTTATGCGGCGGAATCTCGGTCGCATAACCGGCAGAGATCCCCGTCGTCCCGTTCATGAGCAGGTTCGGGAGGAGTGACGGCAAAACGAGCGGCTCTTCGGTCGAATCGTCAAAGTTCGGCGTATAGTCGACCGTGTTCTTCGAAATCGACGTCAGCATGACGCCGGCAATCTTCGACAGACGGGCCTCGGTATACCGCATCGCGGCGGCCGAGTCGCCGTCCATCGAGCCGTTGTTCCCGTGCATGTCGATGAGCGGGTAACGCAACTTCCAGTCCTGCGATAGGCGTACCATCGCCTCATAGACGGAACTATCACCGTGCGGGTGATAGTTACCGATGACGTTCCCGACCGTCTTGGCCGATTTGCGGTACGGTTTCTCGTTCGTGTTGCCTTCATGGTGCATCGCATACAGGATGCGGCGTTGAACGGGTTTGAGCCCGTCGCGCGCGTCCGGGAGGGCCCGGTCCTGGATGATATATTTCGAGTAACGCCCGAAGCGGTCACCGACGACCTGTTCGAGCGACAAGTTTAAAATATGTTGAATCGTCGACATCGTTACATCACTTCCTCAATCGCTTTAGTCACGTGTTCATTGGCGATGATTGAATCATCTTCCTGGAGGCCGAAGGCGACGTTCTCCTCGATCCATTCACGGCGATGGGCGACATTGTCTCCCATGAGCACCGAGACGCGCTTGTCGGCGACGGCAGCGTCGTCGACCGTGACACGGATGAGCGTCCGTGTGTCCGGGTTCATCGTCGTCTCCCATAGCTGGTCGGCGTTCATCTCACCGAGACCTTTATAGCGCTGGAGGATATAGCCCTTCTTGTACACTTTGACGAGCTTCTCGAGCGCCTCTTCGTCCCAGGCGTACTCGAACTGTTCCGACTTGCCTTTCCCTTTCGAGATGCGATAGAGCGGCGGCAAGGCGACGAACACTTTGCCGGCCTCGACGAGCGGGCGCATATAACGGAAGAAGAACGTCAACAGGAGCACTTGGATGTGGGCCCCGTCCGTATCGGCATCAGTCATGATGATGATTTTGTCGAAATTGCAGTCCTCAAGGTCGAAGTCATGGCCGACCCCGGCACCGATCGCGTGGATGATCGTATTGATTTCCTCATTCTTCATGATGTCCTGGAGTTTCGACTTCTCCGAGTTGATGACCTTCCCGCGCAGCGGCAGGATGGCCTGGAATGTCCGGTCACGACCCTGTTTAGCCGAACCGCCGGCCGAGTCACCCTCGACGAGGAACAGTTCGTTCTTGGCGGCGTTCTTTGACGTCGCCGGCGTCAGTTTTCCGTTCAAGATGCTCGAACGTTTCTTCTTCTTGCCGTTGCGCGCCTCTTCCCGGGCTTTCCGGGCGGCTTCACGGGCCTGGGCGGCGCGGATCGCCTTCTTGATGAGCATCGTCGCCATCTGTGGGTTCTCCTCGAGGAAAATAGTCAGTTGTTTGGCCATGACACCATCAGCGCTCGTACGTGCCTCGGGCGAACCGAGTTTCGATTTCGTCTGCCCCTCGAACTGGAGGAACTCTTCCGGGATCCGTACCGAGACGATGAGCGTCAAGCCTTCGCGGACGTCACCGCCGTCGAGGTTCTTGTCTTTTTCTTTCAACAATCCGTTCTTACGGGCGTATTCATTCACGATGCGGGTCATCGCCGTCTTGGCGCCGACCTCGTGTGTGCCGCCGTCACGAGTCCGGACGTTGTTGACGAACGAGAGGACGTTCTCAGAATAGGCGTCCGTGAACTGGAAGGCGAGCTCTAGCTCGATATCGTTCTCCGTCCCTTCGAAGTAGACGATCGGATGGAGCGTCGCCTTGTCGTCGTTCAAATATTGGACGAACTCGGCAATCCCTTCCTCGTAATGGAACGTCTCTTCTTTATCCGAACGCTCGTCCGTCAACGTGATCGTCAATCCTTTTAACAGGAATGCCGATTCACGGAGCCGTTCAGCGAGCGTATCGTAGTTATATGTCGTCGTCGAGAAGATCGAGGCGTCCGGTTTGAAGTAGACGCTCGTCCCCGTCTGACGCGTCTTTCCGGTCTCGAGGAGCGTCGTCTGCGGAATCCCGCCGTCGGCAAACGTCTGCTCGAACACTTTGCCGTCGCGATAAATCGTGACGAGGACCTTGCTCGAGAGTGCGTTCACGACCGAGGCGCCGACCCCGTGGAGTCCACCTGACGTCTTGTAGCCACCTTGGCCGAACTTACCGCCGGCGTGGAGGACCGTGAAGATGACCTCTGGCGTTGGTTTCCCGGAGGCGTGCATCCCGGTCGGCATACCACGCCCGTGGTCGCGTACCGTGATCGCGTCATCTTTATGGATGGTCACGTCGATTTGGCCACCGAATCCGGCGAGCGCCTCATCGATCGCGTTATCGACGATCTCATAGACGAGATGGTGCAAGCCGCGATGATCGGTTGAACCGATATACATCCCCGGACGTTTCCGAACAGCAGTCAGTCCTTCGAGCACCTGGATGGCGTCTTCATTGTAATTAAATAAGTCTGTTGACATCTTTGTCACCTCAATTTCGAACACACGTTCGTTTTTCTATCCTATTGTATAGCTGTTCTTGGATTCTGGCAAGCCTCCCTCCGCGAGCGGGGCTCGTGAAAAAAAGGAGACCTACCAAGGAGGTAGGTCTTAACCGAGAAGGCGGGCGTGCTCGACATAGATGCATCGATTTTCGATGTAGTCGAGTCCGGCATCGCGAGCGATCCGCTCGGCGTCCGGGCTGGTGAGCCCGAGCTGGTTGAAGACGAGACCGACATCCCCATGTCGGACGGCATCTTCGGCCACACCGGCCAAATACTCATTGCGTCGGAAGACGTCGACAATATCGACGCGCCCCGGGATGCTCTCGACCGTCGGATAGACTTTGCGTCCGTTCCACGTCTCGAGCGTCGGATTGACAGGGATGACCGTGTAACCTTGCAACAGCAGATAGTCTGCGATTTGGTTCGCGGTCTTGTTCGGGTTCGCTGACACGCCGACGACAGCGATCGTCTTCGCTTCGGTGAGCCATTGTTTCAAACGTTGATCGTCCATCCTGAAATCCCCCTTTTGTTTACGTTCTCAGTGTACCTTTACCTGAATCACCGTTTCAAGCTTTATTTTCTTTTATCATATAACTGTAACTCTTTCAAATTTTTAAAACAAATCAATCGGTTCACCATAACTTATTATGTAAACCGTGATATATGACATTATTTTTCTGGTTCGCAGGTCGATGTGTGTCTCGGATGGAAATGACGTGTGAACGAACGTTGCGTGAAATATCTATTTCACGCAACTATACGTGCGATTTAAAGGCGTTTGTGCGTGTCGATTTTAATCGATTGTTGGATAGGCATGGGCAAATGAGGATGGGTTCGGTATACTGAAAAAAGGAGGTGTTCGCGTGGGAACAGCCTATGAGGAACGTCGCGGTACACTATATAATTACCGCATCACTTTTTATGGGAACGTGTTCGCTTGGCTCATCCATGTCGTGTTCTTGATCACGTTTTGGCGACTTGACGTAACCGTCCTTGCCTGGTCGAACGTACTCAGCGTTCTCTATTACACATTGTCTTTTTATTTTGTACATAAACGATATTATCGGACGTTCTTCATCGGTCTCTTCGTCGAGGTCGTCTATAACGCCATCATCTCGACAATCGTCCTTGGCTGGGGCGCGAACGTCCACTACTTCATCCTCACGGTCGCCTATGGCGTGTTCTTCATGCCGAACGTGAGCCGGGCCATCCGGATCGCCTCGACGATGCTCGCCATGGGAATCTATGGCTATTTATATGTGAACGTGACGGACGGGACATCGCCGCTCGGCGCGACCCTCGAGCAAGTCATCGGGGTGACGTGTTTACTCGCGACCATCGCCTTGATCGCCGGGCTGTCATTCATCTTCGAAGGGGCGGTCGTCGAGGTGACGTCCGAACTTGAACAGACGAACGAACGGCTACATACCCTCGCCTCGCGGGACGGTCTGACCGGCCTCTATAATCGTACGACCGGATACCGTTTAATCGAAGAAGCGATCCGTGAAGCGGTCTTGTCGGGACGCCCGTATGCGGTCGTCTTGGCCGACATCGACCATTTCAAGTCGTTCAATGAACGGCATGGCCACGACTGTGGCGACCTCGTGCTCAAACAAGTCGCCTCTGCGCTCACGCGGACCGACGGCATTGCCGTCCGTTGGGGCGGCGAGGAGTTCCTCTTGTTCTTGACGAACCAGTCAGAGGACGAGGCGGCGCAAGCAATCGACCACCTGAGACAGCAAATCAAATCTCTCGAGACGATTTATGAGGGGCGACGGCTCAGTGTGACGATGACATTCGGTGTCACGACACACCGCGGGTTCAAGCCCGTCGACACGCTCGTCAAAGAGGCGGACGACCGGCTCCGGGCCGGGAAACAGGCCGGGAAAGACCGCATCGTCACGTCAATCCATCATTAAGCGAGGAGCGATTTTTTGAGTATATTCCGCCAGCTCGGCCAAGCGCCGACGAAAGTCGACGCGAGACGTTTCAACTTGAGCGGCTATGAGCGCATGCCGGGCTTCATCCAACGGTTCTTGAACCACATGGCCGCCAAACACTACTCGGAGCAGACCGCGCAGCGCTATCTGTATGATTTTTTGGATTTCTTCCGCTGGGTCGAGACCGCGAGTGCATCCGAGGTCGACCCGTCATCGGTCGAAATCGAATCGTTCGTCGAGTTCGACCATGCCGGGGCCGAGGCGTACGCGACGTACCTCGCCCTCGAGCTCGACAACGCACCGAGCGTGATCAACCGCAAACTGTCGTCGATGCAGTCGCTGTTCAACCATCTGATCGAGACGGGCATCACGGCGCACAACCCGTTCCAGGCCGTCGAGCGACCGAAGCGCGCCAAGCGCAACCCGGTCTATTTGACCGAACAGGAATGGCTCGACTTCTCGACGCTCGTCCGCAGCAACGTCGGTATGTCCGACCGCGAAGCGAGCTGGTACGAACGCAATCGGGACCGGGACTTCCTGATGATCCAACTGCTCGGGTTGACCGGGATGCGTGTTTCTGAACTTGTCGGCCTTGACTGGAACGACATCGACCGAGAGAACGGGACGATCCGGGTCATCGGGAAAGGGAACAAGGAACGCGTCATCCCGATCGCCTCCCCGCTCGAGCCGCTCCTTGACGGATATCGTGGTCAAGGCGCAGGTCCCTTGTTCTGCTCCGAGAAAGGCAAACGAATCTCGGTCCGCACGGTGCAGCACGCGTTGAAAGGGCACATCGACCGCCTGAAGCCATATCTGCCATTTTTGACGCACAAGCAGGTCACGCCGCATAAATTGCGACACACGTTCGCCTCTCGTCTCGCCATGAGCGGGGTCGACGTCTTAACGATCCAACAACTGCTCGGACACGAGTCGGTGGCGACGACGCAAGTATATGCCCATATCGGTGACGAGAAGAAAAAACAAGCGTTAACCGGTTTACGATAACTTATTATGTAAACCAATCTAAAATACCCGAATCTATCAACAGGATAGGCTCGGGTGTTTTTGTCATAACTGTTTTGTCGAGAGGATGACAATCGTCTCATCGAGCACTGTATAGTAGGCGTCCTCGAACGTTTGACGTTCGTTCGTCTCGAGGTTGAAGATGCTCACGCCGCCCCCTCCTTCAGCCGATTCATGGATGAAATAGGTCGAAGCGAGTACGCGCTCGAACGGAGCCGTATCGAGGAAGCGGGCACCGGTCGTCGCGTCAATCAGTTCGGTGTGATCTTCTGATTCCTCGACTTTGATAAAGACCGTCGAACTGACATCATCATACGTGAAGTCGATCGGTTCATAGGCCCCCCAGTCGACGACCGTGACCTCCCGGAGCACGTCCGGTGCCGCCAACTCATAAATCGTCTCCTCATTCGCTGCATCGACGAACGCAGAGAACCGCAGTTTCGCGTCCCGTTCCCCGAGATATTGGACCGTGTCCCCTTCCCCATGGAGCCGAATCAAGTCCTCGAACGGGATCTCCCCTTTTCGGTCCCGGATAGCCTCGACCGCCTCGTCGAGCGAACAGATGAGGATCGCTTCGGAGTGGTCGATCGCATCGTCTGGCGAGACCCGTACGTCCTCGAGCGCCTCGTAATAGGCGAACTCGTCCAATCGGGCGTTACAGACGATATAAGGGACCCCGTCCAGCTCGGTCGTGAACAGATACAGCTCGCGGAACTCACCGGCATGGCCGACGAGCCGTTCATCACGGATGCGTTCTTGGAACGACGTCTCGGCATCATACAACCATGCCTCGTCCGCATCCCCGAAACTCGTCAAGAACAGGAAGTAACGATCGGCGAGTACCCAATAGAGCGTGCTGTTGCCTCGCTTCTCGAATGTCGCGAGCACAACCTCCTGTCCAGAGCGGTAATCGAAGGCGATCAGTTCCGTTCGGACGACCCCGGTCCGGTCCGATGTCTCGTTCAAGAAATAGACGCGCTCCTTACTGACGAACAGCTTCGAGATCCCGTAGTCTTCATACACACGACGGCCGACCGGAGTGACGGAACCGTCTTCTTCGTCATAGCGGAAGATCGAGAAACTTGTCTCACTCGACTTTTCGCGGTAATAGACGGACGTCTCGGTGACCGCGATCAAGTCCTCATGGCTGATTGACATGGCACGTGCATCAACGATTCTCATAGCGCACCTCTCTCAAAAGAAGATTCGACCGGTTCGACGGTGACGATACCGGGTGGTCGTTTCGGGAATGAAATCCGCAGATGGGCGAATTCGATGACAGACTGGCGAGGGTCGGCCTTCTCGATCCAGCGAATTCGTTGCCGGTTCGCCAAGGCATGACCGATTTTTTCTTCGATTTGGAACTGCGAGATGCCGCGATAGGCGACTTTTTGGATATACGTCGTCTCGTCGGCTTCGAACTGTTGCCAAATGCCCATGACGAGCTGCCCGAGTGCCGAGACGCGTTGTTCCGGTAATCGGACCGTCCGTAACGTCTGTTCGACTTCTTTCAAACAATCGAGAGGATCGTCAGCCACCGCGAACAATCGCTTCGCCGAGTTGTTCATGACCCGATAACGTCGTTTCCCGCTCTCCAGCCGGAGTACTTGCGCGTATGGCTCGACCGGTACCCCGTGAAAGAACGTGTCCACCCCACCCCAAGAAAATCCGAAGGCTGGATCGAACTTTTGGATCGTCTTCATGAAGGCGATCATGAAATCCTCGACCTCTCGACGCTCGAGTCGTAACCATTCGGCGAGCGCGAGCGTGCCTCGGTCTTTCTGAATCCGGTGCACCGGGAAGAACAAGTCACCCTCCGCCAGACGATGCGGTTTGAGTTCGGTCCCGTCGGCGCGATAGTCCGTCGCCGGACGGCCGCTCCGGCCCGCATAGACAATCCATTCGTCTTCGGTGCTCTCAAACGCGTAGGCTTGGTGCGCCCATGGCGGCGTCACGTATAATGCCGGATACTCTTCATACGTCTCTAGATGCAGGTAAGAGCGGTCGGTCCACAGTTGTGCGAGCAAGCGGACGATTTCTCCGGTCTCCGAGTCCTTCGGTGCGATATAGTTGCCCGTGTTACCGATGTACGTCAAGACATGGAAGTCATAGGCGTGATACAGATGGCGGACGATGCGCTCGAACACGGCGGCGATCATGCGCTCGAACAGCGGATGGTCCTCGTTCCGGTCGACCGAGGTCGCATCGACGGTGCACATGAGCCATCCCATACGCACGTACAGCCGAATCCGGAGCGGATACGAAATCAACGGGGACGAAGATGCATGAATCTCCGTCAGACCAAGGTTGGCCATGTTCTCGACCTGTAACGTGAATCCGCTACGCCTCAGTTGTTCTTCCATCTTCTTTTTCCAATTGATCGTCTCCATCGCATTCACTCGCTTTCTGTTGCCATGTCAGCTTTGTGGCTCATTGTGAAATTTTTCCCGTTTCTTGATTCATACAAACGCCTTTCCACCGGCGTGTTCTGTCAGACGCTTGAGTGCTTCGTCAAGCACTGGTCGTGCCGTCCCGAAATTGAGCCGTTCGAACGTCGTCCCTGACGCACCGAACGGGAGACCTGGTGACAAGAACAGACGGACTTGCTCGTGCAGCCACTTCTTCCGCGCTTCCGGTTCAAGACCGAGCCCCGCGAAGTCGATCCAGAGGAGATAACTCGCCTCGGGCATGAACGTCTTCAATTGTGGTAGTTCTTCCTGGAGCCGCTCGACAAGGTACATCGCCTGCTCCTCGAGTTCGGCCGTCAATTGGTCAAGCCAACGCTCGGCGCGCGAATCCGTGTAGGCGGCAATGATGGCCGTGTTCGCGAACGGTGTCGGCAGGACGTGATGTTTGTTCTGGACTTGGATGATTCGTTTACGCATCGCATCATCCGGACAGATGATGTAAGAAGCGAACAGTCCAGCGATATTAAACGCCTTCGACGGCGCACTCACCGTGATGACCGAGTCATCGAGTCGATTGAGGGCAGTGTGCCGTTGTGACGGGTACGTCAAATCAGCATGGATCTCATCAGTGACGAGGATAACGTCATGGCGACGTGCCAGCTCGACGACTTGCTTCAGCTCGGACTCGGTCCATACCCGTCCGACCGGGTTGTGCGGCGAGCAGAGCAAGAACAGCCTCGCCTTGCGCATCTGTGTCTCGAGTGCATCAAAGTCCATCTCGTAGCGACCATCGACTTGACGAAGCGGGGCGTCGAGCAACTCCCGTTTCAACCCGGTGACCAGTTCATGAAATGGCGGATAGACTGGCGACTGGATGACGACCCCATCCCCTTCCTCCGTCAACGCCTCGACGATATGCGTCAATCCCGGTACGACTCCACTCGAGAACAAGACGTGATTGGCATCGACTTTGAGCCCGTGACGGCGGTCGTACCATGAACTCACGGCCGCTTGCGCCTCTCTAGAGAACAATGTGTATCCGAACTCGCCTGTCGCGGCCCGCGCCGTGAGCGCCTCTGAGATGGACGGGGCCGTGCGGATATCGATGTCCGCCACCCAAAGCGGCAAGACGTCATCTTTCAAATGGAACCAGCGGTCGAGCCCGTCCCATTTCACCGAATCCGTTCCGGTCCGGTCAAGCGATTGATGTAAGATTGATTTCATGTTCATCCCTCCTACTCCTACTGTAACAAAAAACGGACGTCCGAGTCCGCAAAACGATGGCGGATTCGGGGCACGTCGGCTATAATCGACCGAGATACTACAAGGAGGTGAATCTGATGGACGTGACCGTCATCCGCCATAAACGCCGGAAACGGGCGGCTTTCTTCGTGACGCCGGACGGAATCGAGCTGCGGATTCCAGCTAGGCTCCCGGACCGGGTCGTCGAGACGATCTTAACGGAGCATGCCGGCTGGATCGAAGATCGCCTCGCCGCATTGCCGAAGTGTGACATCTTACCAGCCGACAGACTGCTTTTGCACGGGGAGACGTTCCCGCTCGTCAAACGTGATACCGAGACAAGGTTCCGTTTCGACGGCGAAAACTTTCACTGTCCCGCTGCATGGGACGAGTCATCGCTTCGGAAAGCGCACGAGGCTTGGCTCCGCGAGCGGGCTCTCGCCTACGTCACGAATCGGGCGCCCCACTATGAACGTCAGCTCGGTGTGAAGGCGAGCCGAATCCGCATCGGTCACCAAAAGACGCGCTGGGGGTCATGCAGTTCGACCGGGACGATCTCGATCAACGTCCGGCTCATGCTCGCCCCGCGGGACGTCATGGACTATGTCATCGCCCACGAATGGACCCATCTCGTTCATTTCGACCACTCGAAAGCGTTCTGGTCGAAGCTTGCGTCAGTGTATCCAGACGTCGCCGGCGCGATGGCCTGGTTGAAACAGCATGGCCATACGCTGCAAATCAAAAAAACCAATTGAACGTGCCCCTTTTCAGGAGGCATGTCCGATTGGTTTTTTTAGATGGCGGAGGTGAACCGCTCGGCTGTCCCGTTCAGCGATTCGGCCGACTGTTCGATATGCTCGAACCGCTCGAGTGTCTGTTCCATGATGCGCACACTCTCTTGAATGTCTGCACTCGAGCGGGAGACACCGTCGACGATCGAGACGAGTTCCTTGTTCATCCCGTCCGTGTTTGCGCGCACTTCGATGACGGCGCGTTCGACGAGACGTGACAAGTTCCGGACCTCGGTCGCGACGACGTTGAAGCCGAGACCGTGCTCACCTGCCCGTGCGGCCTCGATGGCGGCGTTGAGCGACAACAGGTTCGTCTGGGCGGCGATTTCTTTGATCGTACTGGCAATCTTCGTGATCTCGGCAGCCTGCTCCTGCAAGTTCGCGAGCGTCTTCAAATTCTGATTCGAGTCTGCATCGAGCCGTTCAATCGTCTGCTTTAACTGTTGACTCTCGTCCATGCCGAGACGGGCCCGGGTGTCGAGATTTTCAGCCATGACATGGAACGAGCGGGCGTATTCCTCAATTGTCTGTTGGCGACTCGTGATGTCGGATGCGATTTTGACGACACCGACGACCTCGTCCTGTTCATAAATCGGCATATACGTCGCCTCGAGCCAAATCGAATCGCCGCGGGCGTCGATCCGCTCGATCTTGTCGGCCGAGCTAAAGCCGTCGAACAGTTTGTTCCAAAACGCTTGATAATCCGGGCTGCTGACAAAACTTGGCGTGCAGAACAAGTGATGGTGCATCCCCATCATTTCATCACGTTTGTATTTCATCGCCTTGGCGAACAGGTCGTTCACATCGACGACGCGCCGTTGGCGGTCGAATCGAATCATCGCCACGTTCGCCTCGAGGGCGCGGAGCACGTCAGGGGATGAGAGGCTAGCGGTTGTTGTCAGTTCCATTTCGATGATTCCTACTTTCTTTAATCGATGTCCAGTAGCGCTTCCTTCCTGGAATGTAGCGGAATTCTAGTGTACCCTGTGCGAAATGTCTTGAATAGCGCCGGTTTTTGAAATCGAGTCAATATCTTGAATTTGAAGTGTTTTCCAACCGTTCTCACTGATTATGACCATCAAAAAGAACCCGTGCCATGCACGAGCCCTTGATCATTCTGATTTATCGAAGATGGCTTGGAACAGCGTGACCTGTTCGGCCGTGAGTTCGCCTCGGCTGTCCTTCAGCTCGATACCGCCGATCATCCGTTCATTCGAACGCCTGCGGGAACAACTCTTGGAACGTCTCCGCCCCGACGCTCGACAGTTTGAACACTTCCCTGGTCTTCACGTCTTTCACATAGACATCGACTTTTTTCGACCGTTGCTGGTAACTGACTTCGAACTGTTGACCGAGATTGCCACGCAACAGCGTCAAATACGTATAATCTTTTGCCTTACCACTCTTCGTCGAAGGGCTCGCAGTCTCGATGGCTTCGATCAATCGTTCGTACGCCTCGCCGCTCACGCTGACGGCGTCCGGATAAGGGAGCGGGACTTCGTGGTGGTACGGATACTTGTGGAGATAAGCGACCGCTATCTCGTCTGAATCGGATACATCCGTAAGCAACGAACTTGGTCGATAGCGCATCGACAAGGTCTTCGTTACCGTCTGTCCGTTTACGTCGACCGTGATATCATACAATGGAATCTTCTCTAGCGGGTTCATCGTTCCACCTTCAAACAGCCGACGGAAGGTCAGGCTGTCCGCACCATTGAGCAGGTCCGCATCTTCTAAAACAGAAGTAGAGTAATGAGTCCCGTCATGTGACATGAGCAGAAGGGGCATGTTTGTTTCTACCGCTCTTCCAAGTCCAATGAAGACGTCGAACTGTCTAAGATTCGGGGAAAAGTCGAAATATGGGTTAAAGAAGCCCCCTTCGCCAAGTCCTATCTCCACCACTCCGCTAAATCCCGGCGTAATTTTCATGACCGAGCCGGGATACGACTCGATGTCTTGTCCACTCTCGTAAGAGGCTTGCGACTTATCTAACGTAGCCCGCTCGTTCTCGGTCGCGACATGGACGGTCGGAAGAGACGAGATTTCCGTGCCGACCTCGTCTTTCAAATAGGCAGGTCGCGCCTCAAGCTCGACGGCTCGGTATACTGGCTGCCCACCCATCCGGTCTGATCGACAGAGCGCATAGACCGCATCCCCTTCGACATATGTGACTTCGTCGAAGGTATATCCCTGATAATCGTCAGTTATAAACGGGGCCCGGGTCGCATACTCCATCCCCAGAACAGAAAATGTCTCTCCTTCTAGTTTGGATAAAAGTTTTTTGCTTTTGCATTGGTTTAAGATTGATTCCGCGTTCACTTTAGAATCCTGACTGTTCATCGTAAACCGCTCGGCCTGGAAGTGCTCCTCGATATGGCCATAGCGGACCACGTCCACATCTTCCGTACACCCTGCCGTCATCAACAAGAGCGACATTGCCGCCAACGTTCGTTTCTTCATGTTCAACCCACTCATTTCTTCTTCAAGTCAGGGAAATAGGACAAGAACGTCTCGGCCCCTTCGCTCGTCAGTTTATACGTCTCCTCGGTCGATCGGTCGGTCACGTAAATATCCAGCTTCTTCGAGCGCTGTTTATATGACACCTCGAACTCTTGGCCTTTGAGCCCGTCGACGATCGTGAGATAAGGATAGTCCCCTTGATCACCCGTGCGCTTCGTCGGCTCAGCAGAGTCAATCGCTTGAATGAGGTCTGCCATCTCGTTACCGGCCGCACGCATCACGGACGGATACGTCAAAATCGATTCGTTGCTGAACGGTTTCTCGTGTAGGTAAATCAGTGGATCGTTCACAGTCGGCATATACTGCTCTTCCGGATTGTCTTTGAGCGCCTTTTGTTCAGAAATAGTTAACAGTTCAGAGGCACGATATGTAATGGTCGCGATTTCGGTCACCGCTTTCCCGTCACGGGTATAATTGAACTCATACAATGGATAGGATTTGTCGGGTAATAGTTCCGAACGAAGTGGCAGTCGTTTGACTGTCAACTCTTCATACGACTGTTCTCCTTTTACCGGGTCGATAATTTCATCTAGCGGACTCATTGTGAAATAGAGGTCCGCGAGCATCAATAAAACATAGGGTTTCTTTTCATCGGGATGATATCCGATTGCGATTTTTACCTCATCTATGTGTGCCATCATCGGGTCGAACATAAGCACTGGGAAAGCGAGTTGTCGATCTCCAATGGTCAATTCCACCTCGCCGTGGAAGGCCGGTATGAACGTGACGATGGTATCAGGAAAAGGTTCGACAGCATTATTCGGCTCCAATAATCCATCCGTATCGAGGAATTCTGCTTGAGTAGTTTCGTCGGCAGGTTCGATGAAAGGGTTTCGTTGAATTCGCTTCCCGTTCTGTGTATCAACGAATGGGGGGAATGATTCAATGACCTCGGCTTGAAAGCGTTCCGAGAGCATATCGCGACAAAGTGCATAATGCTCATCGCCTTTGATGTACGTCACCGATTTATATGCATATTCATCTCCCGTATCGGTCATCTGATGGCGATTCGCGATGACAGTATCGTAAACCGTCAAGTCTCCCTTCAATTCAGTCGTCAATTCCCCGGTACAGGCCTGTAACGTCTCATCGACCGATTCGAGGGCTTCCGGTTGCTCTAAGGAATACTTGTTAACGGTCCAATGCGCATCGACATACGACAAGTTCACGACGTCTGGCTTTTCCCCACCGCAACTGGCCAATAAGCCCATGGATAATACGAGTGCACTGGCTAACTTTTTCAAATCATCCGCCCCTTAAAATCTATTTGTACCAATTTTACCATTATATGACTTTAAGGAGGAACAGGAAAAAACCCGTCCACTCTCATGGACGGGTTCGCTCATTCAATTATACGGCTTGATCAATCGCACGCGTCAGTCGCGTCTCGACGTCGTGGGCGATCGATTGAAGCAACTCATCCTCGATCAGTTCGATCAGTTTCGTCGGCTTCGGCATCCCGACATGGGTCGACCCATCTTTCGTGAAGACAGCGAGCTTACAAGGCAGGAAATAGCCGCCTTCCCGATGTGCCGTGATGACTTTCTTCGCTTCTTTCGGATTACATACTTCAAGGATGCGATAGTCCCCGTCGATCGCTTGGCCTTTCTCTTCGAGCGTCTCGCTCAAATCAAAGTCCCAGAGCACTCCGAACTCTTCTTCCTTGAGCGTCGCTTTCAGCTTCTCGACGACCGCTTCGACCGTCTGGTCCGTCTTGACCGTGTAATCAAACATGTAAATCCCTCCTCGGTTATGGTCTCTTTCGTCATGTACTCGAACTGACTGACGACAAATCGTCCGATGGCGATAAAAAGTATATGTGATTTGAAACATATTTCGCGTTCGAAACGTATGAATGAGAGAAAATAGAGAAGTCCAACGTTACGTAAAGGAGAAGTGGTTGCCGTGACGGTCACCGTATTCACACATACAAGCTGCAGTTCTTCCCGTAAGACGATTGATTGGTTACGCGAACAGAACATCCCATTCATCGAGAAAAAATTGACCGATCAAGGGATGTCGTTCACCGAGTTCAAAGACATGCTCCGCCTCACCGAGAACGGGACGACCGACCTGTTGTCCATCCAAAAGAGCGTGTACAAACAAGCGGCGGACCAACTTGACGAGATGTCGCTCCGTGAGCTGTACAGCTTTGTGGCGTCGCACCCCCAGATCTTGAAGAGTCCGATCGTCGTCGACGACAATCGGATTCAAATCGGGTTCAGCGAGAAAGAGATTCGTACGTTCATCCCGCGCCATGACCGAATCGCCGAATTGAAACGATTGCTCGACAACAAATAAGAGCCCTGCCGAAGCAGAGCTCTTTTCTTATGCCTTCTTGAGTCGGGCCGCCAAGCGGTTACCGAACGATTGAATCGATTGGACGAGCAGGATCAAGACGAAGATGGTCACGTACATGACCTCCGGCTCGAATCGGAGATGCCCGTATTGATAGGCGATATCGCCGAGTCCGCCTGCCCCGACGAGTCCTGCCATCGCGGTCGCCCCGATCAAACCGATCGTCGCGATCGTCAGACCGAGCACGATCGATGAGCGGGCCTCCCGGATCAACACGTACCAGATGATTTTCCGGGTCGAGATGCCCATCGCTTCATACGCCTCGACGACCCCGCGGTCGACCTCGAGCAGCGCCGACTCCATGAGCCGCGCGATATACGGCGCCGTGAACACGATGAGCGGCAACAGGACGCCTTGGACGCCAATCGTCGTGCCCATGATGAAGCGGGTGAACGGGAGGATGAAGAATAAGAGAATGATGAACGGGATGGAACGGACGACGTTGATGAAACTTGATAACGCCCCGTAGAAATAACGATTGGCGAGCCGGCCGTTCGGTCGCGTCAAGACGAGAAGCGTCCCGAGCGGCAGTCCGATCAACGTCGAGATGACGAGCGCGATGCCGGTCATCGTGAGCGTCTGGATCGTCCCCGTCCAAATCAAGTCACCCCAATTTTCCCAAAACTGAAGCATGGTTCGTCACCTCCTTCACTTTCACACCGCTCGCCTCTAAGAAGCGGACGGCTTGATCGGTCTGGGTCTTATCGCCGTCCAAATGGACGAGCAGATTGCCGACGAGACCGCCTTTTAGCTTTTTTATGCCGCCCCCGATGATATTCGGGAGCAAGCCGAACCGTTTCGTCAACTGGGCGAGCACAGCCTGTTCACTCTGATGACCGATGAACGACAAGTTGACGAGCATCCCGTGCGTGCTCAACTCTTCGACGACCTCTTTCGGGACATCGAGGTTCGTCTTCAAGAACTTGCGTGTCGTCGCATGCTGCGGGTCCGAGAACACGTCGAGCACGTCCCCTTCCTCGATGATCCGGCCGGCCTCGATGACCGCGACCCGGTCACAGATGCGCTCGATGACTTCCATCTCGTGCGTGATCAAAAAGATCGTCAGTCCGAGCTCGCGGTTGATGTCGAGCAAGAGGTCGAGGATCGACTCGGTCGTCTCCGGGTCGAGCGCGCTCGTCGCCTCGTCGCTGAGCAGGATATCCGGCTCGTGCGCGAGGGCCCGGGCGATGGCGACACGTTGCTTCTGTCCGCCCGAGAGTTGCTCGGGATAATGTTTTCGATGGTCCGTCAAGCCGACGATGTCGAGGTATTTGTCGACGCGAGCGCGGATCGTTGCCTTGTCGAGACCTTCAAGCCGGAGCGGGATGCCGACGTTCTCTTCGACGGTCGCCGTCTTGAGCAGGTTGTAGTGTTGGAAGATCATTCCGATTCGATGGCGGAGTTTTGAGAGCCCACGTTTGTCGAGCTTCGTGATGTCCTGTCCTTCGATCTCGACCTGGCCCGAGGTCGGGCGTTCGAGCAGGTTGATCATGCGGATGAGCGTGCTCTTGCCGGCCCCGCTTCGGCCGATGATGCCGAAGATCTCGCCTTTCTCGATCGTGAGCGAGACGTCGTCGAGTGCGGTGACGGCACCTTTGTTCACCGTGAACGTCTTCGTGATTCCTTTAAGTGCGATCATAGGCCCTCCTTAAAACGCCGGGACGATTGAGCCGTTGAACGTCTCTTCGATGAACGTCCGGACCTCGTCCGAGTGATAGTACGATTTGAGTGTCTCGACGACTTCGTCATCCTTGTTGTCGGTACGGACGACGACGTAGTTCGGATACGGGTTGTCGACCGTGTCTTCGTGGAACAAGGCGTCCTCGTTGATCGACAGGCCGGCACCCATCGCGAAGTTCGTGTTGATGGCCGCGAGTGCGACTTCCGGGAGCTGGGTCGGGAGCTGAGACGCCTCGAGCTCGATGAATTCGAGGTTGAGCGGGTTCTCGGCGATGTCGCGTTTCGTCGCCTTGTCCGTCAAGCCTTCCTTCAGCGTGATGAGGCCCGCTGTCTCATACAGACGGAGTGCGCGCAGCTCGTTCGCCGGGTCGTTCGGGACGGCGACCTTGTCGCCTTCTTTCAAGTCCTCAATGTCGGTCAACTTTTCCGAGTAAAGACCCATCGGGAACGCGACGGTCTTGAACACGTCGTCAATCTTATAGCCTTTGTCGGACTTTTGCAGTTCTAGGAATGAGAGCGTCTGATAACTGTTCACGTCGAGGCTACCCTCGGCGAGCGCCGTGTTCGGCGTATTATAGTCATTGAACACTTTGATATCGAGTTCGAGGCCGTCTTCGGCCGCGAGTTCTTTCACTTTCTCGGCGATCTGTTGGTGCGGCCCGCCCGTGACGCCGATCGTGAGCGACTCCGTGCTGAGCGCCTCGCTCGCGTCCGATTGTCCGCATGCCGAGAGCGCGATGGCGGCGAGTAGTGATGTTCCTGCAAGTACTGTTTTCTGTTTGATGTTCATTTGTTTTCCTCCTCCAAAATGAAAGCCCGCTACTCATTCAGAGTGGCGGGCACGACAAGTCAAAGTCGGACACGCTCATCTCCCAGACGATATCGTCTGTTGGAATTAGCACCATGATCATTACGATCTGGTTGCCGGGTTTCACAGGGCCAGTCCCTCCACCACTCTTGATAAGCAATCGGTCTATTAAGTTGTTATCATCTTACTTTTAATTCTTTTAATTGTAAATAGAAAATTGTAAATTTTCAAATATTATTTTCAGAAAGTCTTTATCGAGTGGTTCCGGCAACTGTTGCAGTTCGGTTTCCGTCATGACGGAGTCGACCAGTACCGGGATGTCGCCCGACCCGACCCCGAGCGCCTCGAGCGTCGTCGGTGCACCGAACTGTTTCAACCAGGCCTCCAAATACGGAGCATCGGCCGAGCGACGCAACCGCTCCTGGACGATTAGGCCGAAGCCGACCTTGTCTCCATGCAAGAAAGAGTGGGTCGACTCGAAGCGGCTGAGCGCATTATGGACCGCATGGCCCACGGCGACGCGTGTCCCGGCGTCACCAAATCCACCGACGGCGCCGCCGATGGCGAGCACGTGATCGACCGCGAAGCGGACGTCGTCACTATACGACTCAAAAGCGTGCTCGCTCAATTCAAGTTCGACGAGACGCCCGCACTGCTCGGCCAAGACGAGTCCGGTGTTGACGCCGGCGTCAGCTGAGCTGTCACCACTCAAATAACGGGCCTCGTAAAACTTCGCGACCGTGTCGATGACACCGGCCCGAAAGTATTCATATGGTGAGCGCGAGATGACCCGTGAGTCAACGATGACCCGTTCGATGACGACGCGGAACATGTCGTAGCGGTCGTAGCTCCCGTCCTCCCGATAGACGACGCTGAGAGGCGTGAACGCCGCACAGTTCGAGGTGAGTGTCGGGACGACGATGAGCGGCACGTTCTGTTGATAGGCGACGAGTTTGGCCGTGTCGACGAGCTTGCCGCCTCCGACGGCGATTAACACGTCGGCGTCCAACGGTTTGAGCCGTTTGACTTCCGAGTCCGTGCACTCCCCGCTGAATTTTGTTGCCGGATAGTCCGCGATGGCCGGAAAGATGGCTCGGACGACGTCATACCCGTTCTGACCGTGCAGGACGTGGGCACGTCGGCCGTCGACTAAGTCATCCAGACGGTCGAGCGCGTCATCGGCGTGGTCATATTCAAGGACGGCCTGACGAATCATGCGCGCACCTCCTCATAGGCGGCAAACAACCGCTCGATTCGTTCGACGGCCTCGTCAATCTTCGGTTCCGGTGAGACGAGACCGAAGCGGACGTATCCGTTCCCTTCCGAACCGAAGAAATAGCCCGGGGTGACGGCGACACCGGCTTCATGCAGCAGTTTCCGCGAGAACGACTTGGCATCACCCTCGGGCACTTTCGCCCAGACGAAGAACGAGCCTTCCGGCGGTTCGACGGCCCAGCCGGCCCGGTTCAACCCGTCGATCAGGCGATCACGCCGTGCCTCGTACAGTCGTGCCAAGTCATCGCGAATGGTACGGGGCGCCTCGAGCGCAACGACAGCCGCCGCCTGGATGGCCGAGAACACGCTGACGTGGACGTGGTCCTGATACGTGTTGATCGCCTCGATGATGTCCGCGTTCCCGACGGCGAAGGCGACGCGCCAACCGGACATGTTGAACGCTTTCGACATCGTATATACCTCGATGCCGACTTCTTTCGCCCCTTCCGCCTGCAGAAAGCTAGGCGGGACGTGGCCATCGAATCCGATGCTGCCGTATGCGAAATCGTGGACGACCATCAAGTCCCGCTCCCGGGCGAAACGGACGGTATCGTCAAAGAAAGCGGGTGAGGCGACGGCTCCGGTCGGATTGCTCGGGTAGTTCAAATACATGAGTCTTGCATCTTGCGTATCGAGCGTCTCATAGTCCGGCAAGAAGCCGTTCTCTTCCCGGAGGACGAGGTCACGGACGACGGCACCGGCGAGTCGTGCCCCCGAGATGTAATCAGGATAGCCGGGATTCGGTAGCAAGATCCCGTCCCCTGGCTCGAGCACACATTGCGGCAACGTGATGAGTCCGGACTTGGAACCGATGAGGATCGCGACTTCCGTCTCGGGATCGACTTCGACGCCGTACTCATTCAAGTAAAACGTCGCCACCGCTTGTTTCAGACGGGCCTGACCGCGGAACGGACCGTATTGATGGGTCGAGGCATCAAGGAGCGCCGTCTGAAGTGCGTCGCAGATTGGGGCGGGCGTTGGCAAATCCGGCGTCCCTTGACCGAGTCTGATGATATCGCGACCGGACTGTTCAAGTGCTGCGACTTCATCGGCGAGTCCGACAAAATGTTGGGGTGGTAAAGTTTTAAGTAAGTGTGAGCGTCTGTCAGTCATGAATAGTCCTCCTATGCAAAAAACACCCCTTTCCGTGGAAAGGGGTGTCGAGATACGGACGTATTCAAACAACCACCTTTCCATCTCTCAAGGTCACCTTGCTGGAATTAGCACAGTATTGGAACAATCTGTTGCTGAAGCTTCATCGGGCCAGTCCCTCCGCTTCTCTTGATAGAAAGTGTTTTTATATGCGATTTGTCTTTTTGTAATATGTCACTTAGTTAACCAAACGTTACCAATCTTGTCAATCCTTTTTCGAAAATGGGTGTGGCCTATTGAATCCCGATAAAAAAAGGTCATAGTACAAAGTGAACGTTATTCTACAAAATTTAAAAGATGAGGGGATGGACCTTTGGAATTAAATCGTCAATTGATTTGGAAGTTGAGCGTGATCGGATTGATTCTGCTCGTCCTATGGAAAGTCATCAGTGAACCGGACACGATTTCTAGTGTGTTGCACTACACGTTCCAGTTGCTGACGCCGATTATCATGGGAATTACCATCGCGCTGCTCCTGAATACCGTCCTGTCCTATATAGAAGAACGGTTTCAATTAAAACGCTATCAAGGTTTGCTGATCGTTTATATCGTCTTCATCGGGATTCTTGTCATCTCCGCTGTGACATTGCTCCCGCGCATCTACTCGAGTGTGGCCTCACTCATCGAAGAGCTTCCGTTCTACATCCGACAGATTGACGGGTTCCTCGCCCAGTTGAACACGTACTTGAAAGAGTACAACGCGACGATCGCCCAAGCTATCGATTTCAGCCGCTTCGAGGAACGTTACTCGGGCTGGGTCGAGACCGCAGTCTTGTCGTCGGTCAGCTACGTGTCGAGCTTCACGATGACGCTCATCAATTTCTTGATTGGGATCGTCATCTCAATCTATCTGTTGAAAGACAAAGAGGTTTTTGCCCGCATGTTCAAGCGGCTGTTGTATGCGATGTTCCCGGTCGCGTCAGCCAAGACGACGATCGACATCTTCCAAGAGATGGATTATATCTTCAAACGCTATATCATCGGGAAGTCGCTCGACTGCCTCATCATCGGGGTGCTGGCCGTCGCCGGTCTGTTGATCATCGGGGCGCCATACGCGCTTCTGCTCGGCGTCATCGTCGGTGTCTTGAACTTCATCCCGTACGTCGGACCGCTGCTCGGGATGATCCCGGCGTTCATCATCACTTACTTCTATGACCCGTTCACGGCGCTCATCGTCCTCTTGTTCATCTTCTTGTTGCAACAATTCGACGGACTTTGGCTCGGCCCGAAGATTCTCGGCGACAGCGTTGGCATCACCCCGTTTTGGGTCATCACGTCGATCATCATCGGAGGTAGCCTGTTCGGTCTCGTCGGGATGTTCATCAGTGTCCCGGTCACGGCGATGATTCAAGTCGTGTTCTCTCGGTTGATCGACTACCGGCTCAGCCGAAAGAATTTGAACGAATTATTATGACACATTGACGATTTATGTTGACACATTTCACGGAAATATCATAATCTTGAAGAGAAGACAGTCCAATGCAGAAAGGAGAGGTACCGATGTCAGTCATTCAACGCTCGCACGTCCAAGTTCATATAGACCGGCAGGCGCCTCTCCGTGATTTGAATCCGTGATGTCGCCTGCCTTCCGAGGCATGCCTAAGATCGTAGGGACGCGTATGCCTTTGTGCATGCTGCGTCCCTTTTCTTATTCTATCAACTAAAGCAGGTGACCTTAATGATTCAATCACTCAAACAGCTCGACCGTAACATTTGGATCCGCTTCCTCGGAGAGACGATCACCGGTGTCATGATGTTCATGATCGCACCGTTCCTCGTCCTCTACTATAGCGACAAGCTCGACAGTTATATCCAGGTCGGGGTCATCATGGCGACCGGACCGATCATGGCGCTCATCGGATCGGTCGTCGGTGGACGGCTCGCAGACCTGTATGGCCGCAAACCGATCATGATGGCTGCCATTCTCGGCGACGCCCTCGCCCTCGTCGGTTTCGCCTTCGCCGAAACGTTTTGGCCGCTCCTTCTCTTGAACGCCATGCTCGGTTTGACGAACTCATTGTTCCACCCGGCCGCAAGCGCGATGGTAGCCGATGTGACCGAGCCCGAACAGATGAACGAGGCGTTCGGGCTGTTGCGGATGGGGCACAATATCGGGGCTGCATTCGGCCCGCTCCTCGGGAGTGCCGTCCTCTTTATCGACCGGCAGTATATCTTCTACTCGGCCGCTCTCGTCTTCGTCTTGTACGCACTCGTCCTCGGTCGCTTCATCCGGGAGTCACTCCCAGAGACGACCGATGTCGACACGCCATCGAACCGGGATGTCCTGCGCGTGTTCTACAATGACAAGGTGTTCCTCGTGTTCATCTTTGCCGGTGTCTTCATCTCGATGGGCTTCTCGCTCATTGAGAGCATGCTGCCCCTCTTCTTGAGAGAGTCGATGCCATCGTACACCGATCGTGAGAACCCGTTCGCCTATATGCTCGCCTTGAACGGCATCATGGTCGTGTTGTTCCAGTTTCCGATCGCTTCGAAACTCGGCCGCAAGTCGTTCGGCAACGTCATGCTCGCCGGGGCGACCATCTTCGGGGTCGGCATGATTCTGATCGCCGTCATGCCGCGTCTCCTCTATTCACTCGGGACACCGTACCTCGTTCTCGTCAGCGTCTTGCTCGCGGTGTACGCCTTCTATACGCTCGGCGAGATGATCATGTCCCCGGTCCAACAGACGTTCATCGCCTTGATCGCTCCGGAGAATATGCGCGGTGCCTACAACGGGGCCGCCAGCATCCAATGGTTGATCGGCGGGGTGACCGCACCGATCATGGCAAGCCTGTTCTTCGACCAACGCGCCGGACATATCGCGTTGATCCTCGTCGGGGCGGCCAGTTGCGTGTCGGGACTCATCTATTGGCAACTTGGACGCCGCGTCAGCGCAGCCGAAGCGAAACAAAAGACAGCTTGACTTATAAAACCGCACTGAACCTAGTCGTTTAGTGTGATTTTTTATTTCGTTCGAATATCATTAAATTTTGAATTTTTCATTCGTTTATTCTTTACAAACATAATGATTCTTTTTTATGATGATACGGTTAAGGAGGGATCTTTCATGGAAAGGATCGATAAACAGAAAATTGTGGACAGCGTGCCACAAAAAGGTTTTTTCGGACAGCCTAAAGGCTTGTTCACGCTATTCTTCACTGAGTTTTGGGAACGGTTCTCGTATTACGGGATGCGCGCCATCCTCGTGTTCTACATGTACTACGAGGTATCTGAGGGCGGTCTCGGTCTCGACCAGAATGTCGCCTTGTCAATCATGTCGGTATACGGCGCACTCGTCTACATGTCGGGGGTCATTGGGGGATGGCTCGCCGACCGTGTCTTCGGGACGTCTCGGGCCGTCTTCTTTGGCGGCGTGTTCATCATGCTCGGGCATATCGTCTTGTCGATTCCAGGCAGCCTGACGTTCTTGTTCATCTCGATGGCACTGATTGTCATCGGTACGGGCTTGTTGAAACCGAACGTTTCAAGCATCGTCGGTGACCTGTATCACGAGACGGACCGTCGTCGTGACGCCGGGTTCAGCATCTTCTATATGGGGATCAACCTCGGTGCCTTCATTTCACCTTTGATTGTCGGTGGAGTCCAAAAGAGCTACGGCTTCCATTGGGGCTTCGCACTCGCCGCGGTCGGGATGTTCATCGGTCTCGTCGTCTTCCTCGTCACGAAGAAAGGCAACCTTGGTCTTGCCGGTTCATATGTGCCGAACCCGTTGACGCCGTCTGAGAAGAGAAACGCGATCAAGTATACGACGATCGCGGTCATCCTCATCGGTGGCCTGTTGGCCGTGCTCATCCCGCAAGGTTTGTTCACGATCAACACGTTCATCGGCCTCGTCGGTGTGTTCGGGATCGCCATTCCGACGATTTACTTCATTATCATGTATCGCAGTCCGAAAACGACGGAAGTCGAACGGTCACGGATCATCGCCTACATCCCGCTCTTCATCGCCTCGGTCATGTTCTGGGCGATTCAAGAGCAAGGGGCGACGATTTTGGCCAGCTATGCCGATAAGCGGACCGATCTTGAATTTTTAGGGATCACGCTCTCACCGGCCTGGTTCCAGTCGCTCAACCCGCTGTTCATCATCATGCTCGCACCGGTGTTCGCATGGCTTTGGGTCCGACTCGGTGACCGTGCGCCGAGCATCCCGACGAAATTCGCGTTCGGGATCTTGTTCGCAGGGTTAAGTTTCTTGGTGATCTTGCTCCCGGCCTATTTCGGAGGCCCGGACACGCTCGTCAACCCGCTCTGGCTCGTCCTTAGCTACTTCATCGTCGTGCTCGGTGAGCTCAGCCTGTCGCCGGTCGGTCTGTCGGCGACGACGAAACTCGCCCCGGCCGCTTTCTCGGCCCAGACGATGTCGCTCTGGTTCTTGTCGAACGCTGCGGCGCAAGGGATCAACGCTCAACTCGTCCGTTTCTATTCACCGGAGAACGAGATGCTTTACTTCGGGATTATCGGTGGCGCGGCCATCGTCCTCAGTCTGATCCTGTTCGCACTCGCCCCGGTCATCAAAAAGTATATGCGCGGCATTCATTAATCGTAAAAGCCCATTCCTCGGCCGAGGAATGGGCTTTTGTATGCTTTGCTTATTTACGGACTTGGATGAGCGACAAGTAGCGGTCGATCAAGTCATAGTTGAAGTAATCGTGGAACCGGTCCGACTTGAGCGATTGAATCGACTCATGGAAGGTCGCCGGGAGTGACGAGATGCCTTGACTCTCGATTTGTTTGGCCGAGTACTCAAACAAGTCGTCCTCGTTCGGTGATGACGGCTCAAGCTGTTGCTCAATCCCTTCGAGTCCAGCGTAAATCAGGGCCGCGAGGGCGAGATATGGGTTGGCGCTCGGGTCTGGGTTACGGACTTCGACGCGTGTCGCACTGCCGCGTGACGCCGGGATTCGAATCATCGAACTGCGGTTCGACGGGCTCCAACAGATGTTGACCGGTGCCTCGAAGCCTGGAACGAGACGTTCATATGACTCTGGGAGCGGGTTCGTGAAGATGGCCGTCGCACGGGCATGCTTCAAGATGCCTTCGATGAAATGACGGGCTGTGACCGACAGGCCGTAATCCGACTCCGGCTCTTCGAACGCGTTGACCGTCGGATTGCCGTCCTTGTCGTTCTTCCAGACCGAGATGTTGAGGTGCATTCCCGAACCGTTCACGTCGCGGAGCGGTTTCGGCAAGAACGACACTTTCGCGTTTTTCTCTTGGGCTGCCAACGTGACGATTTCTTTGAAGAACTGGATGTTGTCGGCCGTATGCAACGCGTCATCGTACTTGATGCCGATCTCGTGCTGGGCTGGTGCCACTTCATGGTGGACCGCTTCGATGTTGAAGCCGACATCGCTCAACCGGTTGGCGATATGTTGACGTACCTCATAGCCTTTGTCTTCTGAACGTGTCGAGAAGTATCCGGCCTCGTCATAGAACTCTCCGTTCTCGTCGAAGATGAAGAATTCCGGCTCGGCACCGACGAAGATCGAGTATCCGTCACGAGCAGCGCGCTCGAGGGCATCCTTCAAGACGTTGCGCGGGTCGAACTCATACCGTTCCCCGTCTGGCGTGCAGACGTCACAGAAGAACGCGAGGATGCTCTCGTCCCCGTCCTGTTCGTAGCGTGGACGATCTAAATCCGGTCTCAAGAATAGGTCTGAGTTTTTGATGGAAGAAAAACCAGCGATGGATGAACCGTCAAACATCGTCTTCCCTTCAAAAACTTCCGGCAACAATTTTGCAGAGAGAGTCAATAGCTTCAAGTCTCCAAGCACGTCGGAGAAGTACATATGGATTTGAGTGATCCCTTTCTCCTGAACCGTTTTTTCAATCTCTTCTTGCCTCTTCCTGTTGCCATCCTTGTCAGTTCCGAATAGATTAGCCATGATTCTAAAAAACCTCACTTAAGTTATTTGACAGATCAACACTGTCATGACGTACCTTGCGTACGCTTCTCCTTAAGTCATAACCCACTTTAAAAAATGTTAAACCCCTAATTTGAAACATCAGGCTGAAAGTGGCTCATTCCGCCGTCGCTTGTTATGATGGGGAGAGACTGAAAAGAGAGGAAGAACGCTGTGAACATTTTTATGACCGGTGCGACCGGATTTTTAGGAGGACGGCTCGCCCGCGAGTTGATTCATCGAGGCCACACGTTATGTGTCCTCGCCCGCACGCCTGAAAAAGTGGAGGCGATGTTCTCGCAGGACGAACGCCGCTCGATGACAGTGCTGGCCGGGGATTTGACCGCCCCGTTCCTTGGAGCGGACGATGAGTTTATCAAAAAACATGAGCGGAGCTTCGACTTGGTGCTCCACATGGCCGCGCTCGTCAAATTTGACGAGGAGCTCCGCGATGAGCTGTTCGAGACGAACTTGACGGGGACGCAGCAAGCGCTTAACCTCGCGAAAGCTTTGCACTGCCCCCGCTTCTTCCACGTCAGTACGGCCTATACGCTCGGGGCACGCGAGATCGGAGATGAGACGCTGTATGCGACCGATCAGACGTTCCATAACCCGTACGAGGAGAGCAAGGCCCATGCCGAACAAGCCGTCTGGGAAGCCCGGCATGACCTGGCCGTCTCCATTTTCCGGCCCGCCATCATCGTCGGTGACTCGAAGACCGGCGAAGCCGATTCGAAGTTCACGATGTACGGCTATATGCGGGCCCTGGAAGTGTTCAAGCGTCGACTCGAACGCAAAGGTGCGCCTGTCGGTCCGATCCGACTCCTCGGCTCTGAGACGGGCACGTCGAACCTCGTCCCGGTCGACTATGTCGTCGACGTGCTGCTCGCGGCCATCGAACACGCCAAACCGGATACCATCTATAACGTGACGAACGATGCCCCGCCGCGCAACGAGACGATGCTCGAATATATGAAGCAGGCGCTCGAGTTCCCACATTTGAAAATCACCGAGACGGCGACGTCCTCGTTGAGCAACGTCGAGCAGACGTTCAACGAGATGGTAAAAGTGTTCAACCCGTACTTGAACCGCAACATCTCATTCCAGGATGCGAACACGAAACGCCTGTTGCAGGACGCCGGGTTCAAACCGCTCGATTTGAACGAGCGCTCGCTGCGCCGGATTGTGAACGCCTATTACGAGACGAAATGACAACAGCCGGGACTGATCCGTATCAGTTCCGGCTGTTTTTATGATTTGTCGCAAACGAGGACGATCTTCCCGGCTTGGATTTCACCTTCGAGGGACTCGACCATCTCTTTCGTCAGACCGAGGCTCTCAAGCTGATCGATGCGGTCATCCGAGTTTTTCGTGAACTTCGACATGAGCGATTCCCACAATCCTTTTTCAGTGATGCGGTATGGTTGTACACCTGCTTCTGCGGCAAGACGCACCGTCAATTCTTCATCTTTGGCAAATAAGTAAATGTTCTCGTTGACACATCCGCCTGACACCATTCCATTCACTTCATGGTCGACCGAGGTCATATCCCGTACGATTCTTGTTTCTAACATATTCATCCTCCTAAACGTCCGCTGTTCTAAAATCGAATAATATACTATTCCCGAAAAATGAGTCGTAAAACCCATTTTCCGTCAGCGATTTGAAAAAGAGGGACTCAAGAAAACGTGGCGGTCCAGTCATCGATTCCAAAATGATCGACGATGCCTTGGATTCGTGCCCGTTCCTCCGGTTCAGACGAGACCCCTTCACGGCTGAGACGGACGATATTGACCCCGGTCTGCCAATCGATCTTCCCCGCCCGATAACCGGCCTGTTGCAACAGGCCGGCGACGATCTCGAGCTTCTCGCGCTCCATCGATTTCAATGTATGGCTCACTCTCACATGCGACACTCCTTCCCGTTCCAAGCCGTATTGTATCATAGTGACGGCAGACAGGTGCGACAGCGATTTCAATGATGCTATACTACTTATAATGAGACAAGGAGTGATCTAGATGCCGAGACAGGATATGAATACGATCATGCTCGACTATATGAATGAGAAAGAGGATTACGAGGCGTTCGCCGCCAAACTGAAGTCGCTTCTCAGTGAACTATTGAATGACGCCGGGATTCAGTTCCACTCGATCGTCGCCCGGGCCAAGGAAGCGGAGAGTCTGTATGCCAAACTGTCCCGCAAACCGTACCAATACCGGTCATTGCGCGACGTCCAAGACTTGGCGGGGATTCGGATCGTGACCTATTTCCATGACGACGTCCGGGCCGTGGCCCAAATCCTTGAGGACGAGTTCCGAATCGACCGTGAACAGTCGATTGATAAATCCACCCTGCTCGACCCGAACGAGTTCGGCTACCTCTCGGTCCATTACGTCGTCGGTTTGAGTGACAAGCGGCTCGCCCTCGGAGAGTATCGCCGCTTCGAAGAGAAAGAGGCCGAGATTCAAGTCCGGTCCATCTTGCAACACGCCTGGGCCGAGATTGAGCACGACCTAGGCTATAAAAACCCGAACGCCGTCCCGCCGGAGATCAAACGCAGCTTCAGCCGTGTCGCGGGACTGCTCGAAATCGCTGATTCCGAGTTCGTCAACATCCGCAAGCAGCTGCGGACGTTCGAGCAGGAGACGGTCGAACGGATCGTCGAGTCACCGGACAAAGTGAGCATCACCCGGGACAACTTGAACTATTATATCGCCAATGACGTCACTGTCGAGAAGCTCGATAACGCCATCTTCCAGAGCGACTGGTTGCTCGACACCGACCTGTCGACGATCATCGAACTGACGCGCATGTTCCATTACGCCGAGATTCGCACGTTCCAGGACTTGAGTGACACGCTCGACCGTTACTTCAACCGGGCCATCCAATGCGCGACGCTCTTACCGTCGTCATTGTTGCCGCGGCAAGGGATGGGTGTCGTTTACGCAGTCCTCGCCAAGCTACTCGCCGAAGGGGATGACCAGCAGATCGAGTTCTTCTTCCGCCGCTTCTATCCGGACTTGAAACATTACGATGAAGTCATCCAAGAACTTCGCATCCGTGAAGAGCCATCATAACTTTACAGACTTCATGTTTTTGTTGTAGAATGTTTTTATGTTCTGAAATATATGCAAATAATGATATTTACCTAGGAGGTACGCTTGAGGATGACAACGCCTGTACAAACAGCATCCCGCCGTCAGCTCGTCGCTGATGCTGAGCGAGGGATTCGCATGAACTATCGCGGAGTAAAGAAAAACCTCCGGTCGATGTTCTCACAATACTTGACGCGCAACGAATTCTTCATCCTTCGTTCGCTTTGTCAAAATAGTCCTCAAATCGCCTCGGCCTTATCGAACGAGTTTCAGTTCTCGGCTTCGATGATCACGGCCCTCGCAGATGAGCTCACGAAAAAAGGGTTGATCTCACGCGAACGTAGCGAACGCGACCGTCGCGTCGTCGAGTTACAGGCGACCGAGGAAGGTCGTGCCTTGTTCGAGACGTTAGAAGATATGAAAATCGAGTACTTGATGGACGTGTTCGAAGACTTTTCAGATGACGAATTGATTCTTCTGTCCAAATTGCTTGATCGAATGGACGCATAAAAACGACTGGGCCCGATTCATTTCGGCCACAGTCGTTTTTCTTGTGTCGTCCTACAAACGAAGAACCCTCGGTCAAGGCAGTTGCCTTGTTCGAGGGTTCTTCGTTTGTGCTTTGGCGATTGCCGTGACGACGATCCGGTCACGATATCCGTGTTCCGGGTCATAAGGGCCCGCACATGTGATGAGCTGAAGCCGTGTCGCTTGGGTCGCCGCAAAGATCGAGGCGAGCGGAACGTCTTCGAGTCGGTACCGTTCGACGGAGACGACTTCATATTCGATCACCTTTTTGCTACGCTGGAGCGTCACCGATTCTCCGAGGCGCAGTTCGCCAAGGTTTGCGAAGATGGCCGGTCCGCGAAGGTCATCGAGATGACCGGATAGTACGACGTTACCCGTCGCACCCGCTTTGGCCCCGTAACGATACCATCCGACCTCATCAGCGTCTGTCGGCGTATCCATCCGGTCGAGTCGGTCTTTCCCGACCGGTTGGATGACAGCATCGACATCAATTGACGGAATCTTCAGTCGCTTTGGGACGAACGTCTCTGTGTGAAAAGATTGACGATCAATCTCGGTCGCTGACAGGACGAGCGGGTCGGCGAAACCGACGGTCGTCAGTTTCGAGTCCGCGTCCGGTGCGTCCGCGCCCGGTGCGATCATAAGGAACGATAGCGTTCCGATTAAGAGAAGCTTAAGCGTCTTGCTTCTGACGACGAAAGACGTAGAAGCCAGCTGCTGCTGCACCAAGGACCGCTGCTGCGAGCAACCAGTTCATCGATGCTGTCTGAGCGAGACCGCCTTGTCCTGTTTCTGGAGCTCCGGCCATTTCACCGCCGTCTGCTGCAAGGAGGACTTCAAACGCTGGTTCGCCTTCAAGGAGTCCGATGGCGAACGCCGTATAGTTTTTGCCGCCTTCGAGGGCAACACCGTCAAGTGCCTTCACGACGTCAGTCGCGCCGGCCGGACGAACTTCGAGGTCATACGTGCCAGCGTCGAGTGTGCCATAGTCGCTGACTGCTTTGAACTCAAGGTTCGAGAAGAGCGGGTCGCCACCTTTAGGGGCTACATCGACTGCCGGTGCGTCAGGTGAGAAGTGAGCGACACGGACTTTCGATTTACCGTCTTCAAAGTTCGCATCGTCTTCCATTGCTGCGATTTCGATGTTTTCAAGTTGGCCGATTGCTGCCGCTGTGTAGAACTTGCCTGCTTCGATCGAGAGGTCTGCCGCAACGACGACCGTCTCGGCATCACCTGCCGGCTTGATCTCAACATTGTAATCTCCAGCCGGGAGTGTCAAATAGTCGGTGAGCGCTTTGAACTCTGCGCCTTCGACTGCGACTTCACCGTTGACGTAGACATCTACCGCCGGTGCATCAGGTGAAGCATGGAGTACACGTACCATCGCGTTCTCGTGTCCATCCGCACTGACCGGTACGATGAGTGCAAACGCCAAGGCGAGTGTACCAAGTAAAGACATCAATTTCTTCATGTGAAATTTCCTCCTTTTTCTGCTTGGGTTGACCGATTGACTGCGTACGACAAGTTTGATACGTGCTATAAAGTGTGCTACATCTGATTGCTATGTAGCTGGTGACATCTTAAATCTAAGACAACGGAGCAATGGCGTAAAGGTGACGGTGTGCTCTGAATATGCCGCTGGGCACATCGAGAAGAAACCGCTTTCTTTACATTACCTGCACTTCCCCTTCACCTTAATGTAAAAACCCCGCAACGCGTAACGTTACGGGGTTGAATGTGCTTTGGCCCAGTCGATGTCGTTTACGAACACCGCATCGACCCCGAGCCGGCGAAACCGTTCGAGGTCATGCACCGTCTTGACGGTATAGGGACGCACGGCGAGCCCTTTTGCTTGCAGCTGTAGGATTTCCTCATCGGTCATCGTCCGGACGTTCGGATGCACGGCGGTCGCCCCGACCTTCGCACAGTACGCCACAAGGTCATAGAGAGGTTGGGCTAAGAGCACCGCACACTCGATATCTGGCGCCAACCGTTTCAAACGTTTGAGCGTCGCATGATTGAATGAAGAGAACACGACTTGTTCAACAGGGACACGTCGGTTACGGATCGTGTCGACCAGGCGCTGCTCAATCCCGGGATACCGTTCGATATCGGTCTTGACCTCGAGGTTCAGTACCACCGACGTCCCTTGACACAAATCGAACAGTTCATCTAACGTCGGAATCTGCTCGTGGACCGCGAACGTGACGCCCGCGTTGACCGCTCGCAGTTCTGATAGCGTCATATCGGCGATCCGCCCTTGACCATCTGTCGTCCGATTGATCGTCTCGTCATGGATGAGGACGAGACGTCCATCTTTCGTCATATGAATGTCCGCTTCAATCCCATCTGCCCCGGCCTCGAGTGCAGCCCGGAACGCTGTCATCGTATTTTCGGGATGGCGGGCCATCACTCCTCGATGCGCGAAGAATCTCATCTGTATTCGCCTCAGTTCGTTTTATATTTGCTCGTCAAGTAGCGGACGAGCGGACGTACCGAGATGTCTTCCCCGGTCACTTGTTTGATCAATTCGTTCGGGGTGAGCGCCTTCCCATGACGATGGACATTGTCTTCGAGCCACTGTTTGATCGGGCCGAACTCGCCACTGCTGACGAGCGATTCAAACTCTGGATGGGCATCACGAAGCGCCTCTGTCAATTGGGCGGCATAGACCAAGCCGAGTGCATAGCTTGGGAAGTAACCGAATGAACCGCCGGCCCAGTGCACGTCTTGCAGGACGCCTTTCGCATCACTCGGGACATCGACACCGAGATATTCCTTATACAGCGCGTTCCATGCCTCTGGTAATTCCTCGACCGAAAGATCGCCTTGGATCAGTTTCTTTTCGAGCTCATAGCGGATGATGATGTGCAGACTATACGTCAACTCGTCCGCTTCGATTCGAATGAGAGAGGGTTTCGCCTCGTTCACCCCGGCATAAAACGTCTCGAAAGAAACGTCCTGAAGCGCAGGGTGTTCTGTTTGAAGACGCGGATAGACGCTCTTCAGGAACGCTTCGCTTCGCCCGACAAAATTCTCGAAAAAGAGCGACTGTGATTCATGGATTCCCATCGAGGCCCCGCCTCCGAGCCCGAGCTCGTCGAGTTCCGAGTCGATTTGTTGCTCATACGTGGCATGGCCCGCTTCGTGCATCGTCCCGAACAAGGCGTTGCGGAAGTCGGCCTCGTCATATTTTGTCGTAATGCGCACGTCGCGCCGGTTGATCGTAATCTCGAACGGATGGACCGTCGCGTCGAGTCGGCCCCGTGTCAAATCGTAGTCGACGACACGCATCCAATCCTCGCACAACCGCTGTTGGACCGACTTGTCCATCGCCCAGTCGAGTCCTTGTACAGGTTCCGGCAATTCGCGGATGAGCGGGACGAGTTCGTCCCGGAGCGTCTGGAACAATGCATCGAGCTGTTCGACCGTCATGCCAGGTTCATAGTCGTACAGCAAAGCATCATACGGGTGACACTCGTAGCCGAAATACTCCGCGAACTTGCGTTGGAACCCGATGATCTTCTCGAGATATGGGGCGAACATGTGCCAGTCATCCTGGTCCTTCGCTTTCTCCCATGCCGTCTCGGCTTCAGAGACGAGCGTCACGTACGCCTGATATTCCGATGAAGGAATTTTAGCGTTCCGCTCATACTGTGTCTTGGCGACGGCGACCGACCGGACTTCAATCGGCGTCAATTCCTCGGTCTCGGTCATTTGCGCGAGCAAGTCTTTGAACGACTCGCTCGTCTGACGCTTGAACGCCTCGGTCGACAGATAGCCGATCGTCTCGGCCCGAAGCGGTGCCGATTGTTCCGGCATCTGGGTGCGCATGTCCCAGTATAGTAAAGAAATCGCCTCATCGAAGGCACGCAATTGTTTGAAATGGTCACGCCACTGCTTTGTTAGTTCCATTCTGATTCCACCCCTATGACAGTTATATCGTTACTTCTTTACTTTAATATAGACGAAGGAAGTTGCCTATTCTTTCGACACATCGGTTTTCCGTTCATATGAGAGCGGCTTCGTCGCCGGCCCCTCCAATACGTTCCCTTTCGTATCGAATCGTGACCCGTGGCAAGGGCAATCCCACGAGCGTTCGGCGTCGTTCCAATTGACCGTACAGCACATATGCGTGCACCGTGTCGAGACGAGATGGCATTCGTTGTCGAGGTCTCGATAGGCACCGACCTTCTTTCCGTCGACTTGGACGATGCCTCCTTCGTCCAGTTGCAGGTCGTCGAGCGAACCGGGTTTCTCGAGTGAACCTTTGACGAACTGGGTCGCCGTGTCGAGGTTCGTTTTCAAGAACTGACCGACATCCGCCGACTTGAACTTGGAACGGAGTGGATTTAATAGTTCTCGGAAGCGATTGTCCTGACCGGTCAACAGATCAGCCAAGAGGAGCCCCGAGGCAATCCCGTTCGTCATCCCCCACTTGGCGAATCCCGTCGCGACGAACACATCCGGCTCCCGGCTAAACATCTGTCCGACATAGGGGAGATGGTCGAGTGTGATCAAGTCTTGTGAGGACCAACGGAAGCTGGCCTTCTTCGTTTCGAACACGTTATGGGCGAACCGCTCGAGCCGGTCATAACGCGAGCGTGTCTCCGTCACGTGACCACTCAAGTGACCCTCCCCTCCGACGAGCATGTACGTCTTCTCCCCTTCTTGAAACGTACGGAACGACCGACTCGGTGAATCGACGCTCAAATACATCCCCTCAGGCACGCTTTGCTCGGTCTCGCAAGCGACGATATAAGAGCGTTCGACCTCGAACTTCGAGAAATAAAGTCCCCGGATATCATTGAACGGGTAATGGGTGGCGACGACGACTTGGTTCGCCTGGACCCGCCGCCCCGTCGATGTCGTGACGATCGGTCGGGGTCCGGAGCTGATCTCAGTCGCCCGCGTCTTCTCATGGAGTCGACCGCCCGCCTCAACGAAACGAACGGCTAGCTCGTTCAAGTACTTGACCGGGTGGAATTGGCCTTGGTCCCGGATGACAAGGGCCTGTTTCACTTGGAGCGGGAGCGCGGCATTCACTTCCTTCGTCGCGTCCCCGCCTGCGAGGTCGAGCTGCTCATACGCCTCCCGTTCGGCGACGAGTTGGCTCGATCCGTCGATAGAATATAAGTAAGAATCTTTCGTCTCGTAATCGATGTCGAAACCGTCCGCGACCTGGTCCTGCAAATAGCGAAGGGCCTCTTGATTGAACTCATAATAAAGTCGGGCCGTCTCATGATTGAACGTTCGAATCAATTTGGAGTAAACGGTCCCGTGCTGCACGGAGCATTTCGCCGTCGTATGACCGGTCGTCCCCCGCCCGACCTCGGCCGCCTCGAGCAGGACGACTTGTTTACCGCGTCGCTGAAGTTCGTAGGCTGTCACGAGCCCGGCGATGCCCGCTCCAATGACGACGACGTCACATGAGACCGAGTTTTCTAGCTTTGGATACGGGACGGTCTCGTCGTGTTGACGCCACAGGGAATTGGTGAATGGATAACGATGCATGAAGGTGCCTCCTTTAATCGGTTGAGTGTCTGTTATTGTGTATACCCATTCCACTTCATTTCATACGCGTCAATTATTGACCTGATTCTTTATTTTGATGACGATTTCAAGAGGCTCCATCCATTATGGTAGAAAAGTAAACAATGAAGGAGCGATTACATAGTGAAACGAAACCGAAGACACCGTAGAAAGACGTACATCATGAGGCGATTGACCGTCGGCCTGGCCTTGATCGGACTACTCGCCATCATCCCTGCACTAATCGGCTTCAATCAAGACTCAGAACCTAAAGCAGAACCATCCGCTCCGGTAGCCGTCCCCGTCAAATCCGGACCGACTTTCCCGGAGATTCCGATCAAGAAATGGACACATCAACCGATTGCAGCAGCCGAGACATCGGATCTGCTCGTCGGGTCGATGGCGTTCGTCAATTTGACGGACGGTCAGATTTTAGTGGATAAGAACGCATCGGAACGCGTCTTTCCCGCTAGTACGACAAAACTGATGACCGCCCTCCTCGCGTATGAGACGGCAGTCGACAAAGACGAGCTCGACAAAGACGTGGTAGTCGTGAAACAGTCGACACTCGATATCCCGTGGGACAGTCACATCGTCCATCTCGCAGTCGGTGACCGACTCACTGTCCGCCAGGCGCTCTATGCGACGTTACTCGAGTCGGGGAATGACGCCGCCAATAGCCTCGCAGAATACGTAAGCGGTTCGACATCCGAGTTCGTCGACTTGATGAACGCACGTTCGAAAGTACTCGGGTTGACCGGGACCCAATTTCGGAATGCGCACGGCTACTCCGACCCGGAACACTTTACGACTGCACTCGACATGGCTAAAATCACCTACGCGTTCGGCACGTATCCAGAGCTCGTCGAGATTGCCGGGACGTACGAATACGAGGCGAAGTTTGTCGATCAGGCCGGAGATTTGAAACGACGTTGGTGGTATCATCTCGGATCAGCCATCAACGAGCGGAGCATCCACTATTCGAAGCTTGTCACCGCAACGAAAACCGGATATACGGACGAATCAGGCTACACGATGGTGTTCTTGATGGAACGCGACGGCAAACAATACGCTTTGGTAACCATGCAGGCCAAGTCAGGACAGACGTTCCCGACGATGCGTACGGTTGAACAGATTGCTTTCGGCATTACTTATGAATAAATGGACATCAACCACCCGCTCTTCCCTGTACAGGGAAGAGCGGGTGGTTGTGTTAAAACATCAGAAAATAGACGAGTTATATGACAATCAGATGACACAGGGATAACACCTATATGACTAATTGTCAGAATATTTAAGCTTTAACCGTGAAAAATATCGGCCTTATCCATTGATACAATGCGCTTTAGAGCCATTTTTATGAAAAGATGACAGTTTGCAATGATTGAGTAGGTCCGTTATGGTTAGTCACAAGTTCGCCGAGTCATTCAAGTTTGACGCATTTGTGTGAGATTCACACATGGTTGGACTACGATTGATAAAACGACAACAATTGAACACGTACAGGAGGTAATCAAATGTTATGGCAAGAATGGGTATCCATCGCGCTTTATCTCGTGATGATGCTCCTCATCGGATACGTCGCCTATAAGCGAACGACCGATTCATCAGATTATATGTTAGGTGGCCGTAAAATGGGGCCAGGTGTTACCGCCATGTCAGCCGGAGCTTCGGATATGAGTGGTTGGATGTTAATGGGACTTCCGGGCGCAATGTACGCTACGGGATTATCAGCGATTTGGTTAGCCGTTGGATTGGTCATCGGAGCTTACTTGAACTACTTGTTAGTCGCTCCCCGTCTACGCGTCTTCACGGAGATGGCAAATGACTCGATCACGATTCCTGACTTTTTAGAGAATCGGTTCCGAGATCACTCGAACTGGCTACGGATCCTGTCTGCATCCGTTATCATCATCTTCTTCACGTTCTACACGTCAGCCGGACTTGTGTCTGGTGGGAAGTTGTTCGCAAGCTCGTTCGGGCTTGACTATCAGATGGGCGTCATCGTGACGATTAGCGTCGTCATTCTTTATACGCTCTTCGGTGGTTTTACAGCCGTTAGTTGGACGGACTTTGCACAAGGTGTCATCATGTTTCTTGCGCTCGTCCTCGTCCCAATCGTCGCTTTGACAGACGTCGGTGGTGTTTCTAACGCCGTCAACACGGCCACGACGCTCAACACGGATTTGTTCGACCTCTTTAAAGGGACGTCGACGCTCGGGATTATCGGTCTCCTCGCTTGGGGACTTGGTTACTTCGGTCAACCGCACATCATCGTCCGCTTTATGGCGATCCGTGATGTGAAATCATTGAAGACGGCACGCCGTATCGGTATGGGCTGGATGACAGTCTCGATCATCGGTGCCGTTATGACAGGTCTCGTCGGAATCGCCTACTTCCGTGGTCAAGGGAATGCCCTGGCTGACCCGGAAACGGTGTTCATCCGCTTCTCAGAAGTATTGTTCCACCCGTTCATCACTGGATTCTTGCTCGCTGCGATTCTAGCAGCGGTCATGTCGACCGTATCGTCACAGCTTCTCGTGACATCGTCAGCGTTGACAGAAGACTTCTATCGCAAGTTCTTCAATAAAGAAGCAAGTGAGAAGACGATGGTTCTCGCCGGTCGAATCGGTGTCTTAACGGTCGGAGTTGTCGCGACTCTCATGTCGCTCAGCCCGTCGAACACGATTTTGACGCTCGTCGGCTATGCGTGGGCAGGCTTCGGTTCAGCCTTTGGTCCAGCGATTCTGTTGTCGCTCTATTGGAACAAGATGACGCGTCAAGGTGCCCTCGCCGGAATCCTTGTCGGTGCCATTACGGTCATCCTTTGGATCGTGACTGGACTCTCGAGCGTGATTTATGAGATGGTGCCAGGCTTCTTCCTCAGTATGCTTGCCATCGTTCTCGTCAGCACGTTCACGAGCCAACGTGAACAAAAACGAATCAACCGTGAATTCAGTGAAATGGAAGCTGAACTCGCCGTTGCGAAAAAAGAATAACATCAATCAAAAACGCGGGCCGAACGGCTCGCGTTTTTTTTGTTGCGCACGGTCACGTATCTTTACTCTAACGCGGCTTGTTTTATAGAACACCGTGAACAATGCATTAAAGAAAAGCCCGCAGATATCATATCTGCGGGCTTGAGACTCGATTACATCGCTCTCGCCATGAACCATAATTGAATGAAAAATGGTACCAACACAAGGACGAGCATTGCATTGCGCATCCATCGGTTACGGTTCCAATAGTACGCCATCAAGACGAACGGATGTAGCGCCGTCAGCTGATATGGGTTGAACCAGAACCAGGTGAGCATCAAGACGATAAAAAAATATAACACAGAGCGTTGTTTCGTGGTGCGCCATTCGCGCCACATGTCGAACGCCCCTTTGAAGAATACGATAAACGTCACGATCCAAAACACCATCACAATGATACTATTCAATGACTAGACCACCTTCATGAGACATTTTCAATATAGAACCCGCCCCAGTAAATATGTCGATACGTGTATTCTTTACCACTCTCTGCCGTGATGATGATTTCATCCTCTGTCAATACGAGCACATGGACTGGAATCTCACCTTTTCGTAACATCGGGCTAAACAGTTGAAACTGTTTGTTCAACCATTTCCGCTCCGAGAAGTCACGGTAATGATGCAAGGCGAGCGACGGATGAACCAAGAACACACCAATGATCAAAGCGATGGCTCCCGGTGAGGCGGCCACTTCAAGCAGTAACGAGAGGACGAGCAGAAGCGATAAGACCGCATAACCGAACTCAAGGAGCTCCATCAAAGAGGCTCGACCGGCAATCACGTACTGCATGACGCGGAAGGCAACGTACAGTAACAGACTGACCATCACATACTGGGTGAACGGAGCGCTACTCATCTCAACGTCCAAATAGAACAAGATCGGCAGTAACATGACCCACTTCCATAATTGTAAGGCGAGGTAAAACAATGTTTGATCGATGAAACGACGATTGTGTACGAGCCGTTGCATATCCATGTTTCCCACCTCCGATTAAAAGATGTGATCTTATCGATATCATTCCCTGAATCAAAGATTGATAACAACGATTTACACGTCAACCGGATATTTCTTTTTGTTCGATGAGCGTGGCGTTCAGGAGTCCCCCGAGAAGGATGACCGAGGCCGCCAGGTAAAACCAGATCAACAAGATGATAAAGGCACCGAGCTGACCGTAAAACTGTTCATAGTTTGCATACTGTGAATAGTAGCTGAATACGTTCGAAACTGTCAAGATGCCGATTGTCGCAAAAGCCGCCCCGGCCCAGCTGTCTCGGAATGTACCGCGATGGCTCGGCAACCACTTATAGACGAGCAGGAAGACACTGAACAGGATGAGTGTCCCGATGATCCAACGGAAGTAGAACCAAATCTGGGCATATCGGGCGACGATGTCATCGATAAAGATGATATGGGTCGCCAACTCTCGTAGCGCCGTCTCGATGACCGGGACGAGCAACGAGAACGGCAAAACGAACATGAGCGCGAGCGTCACGGCGATGTCTTGCAACACCCCGCGCCAGAACGCTTTGTTTCGGATCAGTCGATAGGCGTCGTTTAAGGAGCGAACGAGCGATTGGACGGCCATCGAAGAGATCCAAAGTGCCGGTAAGATGCTGAGCGAGGCCAAGCGTAGTCTCGAATCATCAAAAATGGCCTCGATGTTCCCTTGTAACAATCGATAACTCGCCTCGGGCATCACCAAAGACAACGCCGAGATGACGTCTCCGCTCGAGAACGGCAGCCACCCGACGATACCGAGGACGAACAATAGAAATGGGAATGTGGACAGGATGAAATAGTAAGCCAACATCGCGGCTTGATCGAAGAATCGTTCGGCAAAAAATCGTTTGAATGTGTGAAGAAAGGGTTGTATCATGTCGTGCGCTCTTTTCTATTTTTATTATATAAATGCGGTACGTGAAATAAAAAGATTCAACAAGCAAAGGCAAGGCTGGCGCTGTACGTCAATCCTTGCCTTACGCTCAACTAATATTCTCTCGTGTCGCTTCCCATGCTTCGACGTGCTCTTTCCCTGGTAGCTCGACGTCGTCCCGATTGAACACCGGATCGCGCCCTGCTCGTTTCTGGGCCACGTAATCATCAAGCAACAGTTTCGCGACTTTACTGAGCCGGAAGATGGCGTACATGTTGACGAGTGCCATCAGACCCATGAAGATGTCGGCGATCGACCAGACAAGCCCGGCCGAACGGACCGAACCGAACAACACCATCCCGATGACGGCGATCCGGTAAATGACGAGATACACTTTCCGTTCCGAGATAAACTCGATGTTCGTCTCCCCGTAATAGTAGTTCGCCAAGATCGAGCTGAAGGCGAACAATAAAATCGCGATCGTCATGAGCGATGTCGCGACCGGCCCGATCTCGGTGAGGAGCGCCTCTTGGGCAAGTTCGATGCCTTGGAAATCCTCAGAACCCGGCACGCCAGAAATGAGGACAATCATCGCCGTCGCCGTACAAATAAAGAGCGTATCGACAAACACGCTGAGTGACTGAATGAGACCTTGCTTGACCGGGTGACTGACCTCGGCGGTCGCAGCCGCGTTCGGGGCCGACCCCATCCCCGCCTCGTTCGAGAACAAGCCTCGGCGAATCCCTTGCAAGACGGCCGCACCGACCGCTCCGCCAAGCAGTTGTCGGAACCCGAGCACACCTTCTGAGAAAATGGCCGAGAATACGGCCGGGACGACCTCCAAATTCGTCAAGACGACCCACAGGGCGAGCAAGATATAACCGCCAGCCATGATTGGGACGATGATCCCTGACAGCGTCGAGATGGACCGGATCCCACCGAAGATGACGATCCCCGTCACGACGGCCAAAATAATTCCGATCCAAAGCGTATCGATCTCGAAGACGTTGTTGACCGACAAGGCGATCGTGTTGGCCTGGACCGAGTTGAATGCAAATCCAAACGCGAACGTGATCAGAATGGCGAAAACGACGCCGAGCCATCGCTGGCCGAGCGCCCGTTCGATATAGTAGGCCGGTCCGCCGCGCCACGCCTTGCCGTCATGCACTTTGTACACTTGGGCGAGCGTGCTCTCGACGAACGCTGACGCCGAACCAATCAACGCGATGAGCCACATCCAAAACACGGCACCCGGTCCCCCGAGTGCGATCGCGGTCGAGACGCCGGCGATATTCCCGGTCCCGACCCGTGCTGCCGTCCCGATGGCGAACGCCTGGAACGACGATACTTGTCCTTTTTCGTGCTTGATCCCTTTGACGAATAACAGCTTGAACATCTCAGGCAGCATCCGGAACTGGACAAACCCCATCCGAATCGTGAAATAAAGCCCACCGGCAATCAATACAAAAATAAGTACGTACGTCCATAACAAATCATTCGCCTGCATGACGAGCTCGCGAATGTCCATGCGCATCCCCTCCTTTTACGGAGTTATTACCCGCTCGACGGACCGCAGAAACGAGACGGTCAGCGCGAAGCCTCTTCTAGTATGCGTTCACAGAGCGCATGCGTCGTCAGACTATCAGCAGCGAGCACCGACTCGTTCGGTTCGCCGTTCAGTAGCTTGATGAACGCATCGATCATCGTCGTGAAGCCGCGACGCATAAGGTTCGACTCCCACGGACTCAGAGCCCGCTCGAGCATGCCGTCGCGCGTGAAGTCATACACGCGCTCGACGTCGCGGGTCACCCGCTTCAGACTCGGAGACATCACTTCCATCACTTCTTCCGTACAGCCGTTGTCGCGGTTCATGATCCCGAGCGCTTCGATCCCATCCGCCGTGAATTGAATCTGCAACTGTTTCAGCGTCTCTCCTTCATAGCGCGTCCGCACCGACAAATTCTCAACCGGTGCGAGCCCCGTCAAGTAACGGAGCGTGTCGACGACGTGGACGAAATCCTCGATAATGAACTCTCGGAGCGTCGCCGGTTGATACGTGCGATTCTTTTGAATGAGGACGAGGTTTTGATCCGTGACTTCCTTCAAGGCCGCCGTCGCCGTCGCGAAACGACGATTGAAGCCGGTGACGAGTTCGACCCCGTTGTCTGCCGCGAGCCGCACGAGCCGCTCCGTCTCGTCGAGCGAGAACGTGACCGGCTTATCGATGAACACATGGACGCCCCGCTCGAGCACGTAGCCGACCTGGTCCGCGTGGGCCGACGTCGTCGAATGGATCAACACGCCATCCACCTCATCGAGCGGCACGTCTTGTAACGACCGGTAATGGCCGCTGAATCGGTATTTGTCGACGAGCTGCCCCGCTTTCGCCTCATCTCTCGAAACGAGATAGACGTCCACCCCTTCTAATCCGGCATAAACCGGTATATACGCTTTTTTCGCGACATCCCCTAACCCAACAACCACGATCTTCATTTCAACATCTCTCCTCTTCGATGGACTGAACAAAACCCCATGGCGTACGCCCGGGGTCGATGGTTCACTTAATGGACGGCAAGAATCTCAAAACTCGTGATCGGCTTGCGAATCGCATCCGACACGATTTGATATAGGTCGGCGAGTTGCTCATTATCCTTTAAATCTGGCGTCCGGTCGAGCTCGACTTCACACGTTCGTGTCGTCTGTTCCTTATCTTGAAACGCATATTCAATCGTATATGTCTGCATGATATGTCTCCTCTCAAGCGATGTATACGTATGTATAGCCTGAAACGAAATGATTGAAACGCCTCGGGTGTGCGACTCAAATCGCTCGAGAGCCCCCTGTTCGACCCGTTCTCCCCCAATTGTACCATTCGTACCTAAGGCGACGCCTCCCCCATCTGTGACAAAATCTGTCTCGTTTGTCGGAAGCACGATTAAAACCGCCTCCAATCCGTTTGCTTGTAAATGTGGGCGAAGATTCCTAGAATGGACAAGTATGCATCAAAGACATAGGAGTTTTAACATGAAAAACAATCTTACTTATCTTGCCTTCCCGCTGGCCATGCTGTTGTTGGCCGGTTGCACGAACGAGACAGAACCGAATCCCGAGTCGAAGACGGAACCTCAGGAACAGGTTACCGTTGAGACGGAGCCCCCTGACCAGACCGAAACGAACGATCACTTCACGGGCTACGACTTGATTGAAGTCGAGGGTGGAGATTTGTCAGGTGACCGCGAGCATAATGTCGTCGTCGATATCGGATACGGGGAACGCGAGTACTGGGCGTTCACGAACGAGCACGGACAACTCGTGAAAGTGCTCGCCGACGAGATCGTCTTGCAAGATGATGAGCTCGAGGACGTCACGTCTTCGGGTCGCTATTATTCAGACGAGGCGAAAGTGCCTGGTGTCGAGCATCGCGACCTCGACGAAGGGCACGTCATCGCCGATTCGCTCGGCGGCGTCTCGAACGCCTTCAACATCACTCCGCAGGACAGCACGCTCAACCGCCACGGGGACCAGGCGTACATGGAGAGCGTGATCCGGAGCGCAGGCGGCGCGACCGACTTCGAGGCCATCATCACCTATCCGGATACGGAGACGCAAATCCCTTCACACTATGAGTACACATACACTATCAAAGGAAATGTCATTACCGATTCGTTCGACAACGTGAACCCGGACGAGGTGAACGAGTCGCTCGGGCTGACCGAGAGTGCGACTGAAGCCGAGTCCGTGTCTGAAGACGGTGACGTCGCGAGCATCGATATGAATGGGAACGGCCAAGTGACGATCCAAGAAGCAAAAGATGCCGGGTTCAGCATGCCGATCACAAGCGATCATTGGCTCTATCCTTACATGCATGACAATGATGGCGACGGGATGGTCGGAGAATAAGCTATCGGGATCACCCACAACGATATGAAAGAATCATCGACGTCACGCTCTTCCTGATCAAAGGGAGAGCGTTTTTTTATGGCGCGTCGATATGAGATTGAATTGTCGGCCCTTCGATATTGTAAAACATAAAATCAAGCAAAAAAAGGACCATAGACGAGTGTCTACGATCCTTCGACCAATTGTTATTTTGAGTCAGCCGACTCAACAGGACGTCTCGGCGGACGCTTGCCGAAAAACTGGTAGTACTGTTTATAACATTCCATCCGTTATCAATCACCATCTCTTGATATCCATACGAAGTAAAATGATTGGGTTGACACCATTAATTATCCACCTAGTCTGCAATGTAGTGTGCAATGCAATATAAATACGATTCTGTGCAATATGGTTTATATAATTTAATAAAACAAATCATTATCCTGTATTATAATATTAACTCTATACTTAAACGATGCCTTTATACATAAACGCTAAATATCTTGGGTATTCGGATTTCATGGTGGAAAAGGGCTTATAAATCACCCTTCTCCAAATTCTTAATAAGTGTGGAAAAATCGACACCAAAGTTGTCTGTAATGTCGTGATCATTCACTTCATACCAATTGAAAGTATCGTATAACATAGCTTTATTGAAAGCACTTGAATTAAATCGTGGCTTACGCTTTTTATGGAGCTTCTCATTGAAAAGGATTTTGGCTCGTAAGGCATCAAACGAGTAACCTCTACCCATTCGCTCTACCTGCCTAATAATGCTGTTAATTGACTCCGTATAAGCATTAGTGAGCCTTTTATCAAAGTAGTTGAATATTTCGACATGCCAGTTGTCTACGGCTCTCACGAGGTCTTTATATGCGTCTTTAGAGTTGCTGGACATGCAACGGTGTCTCCATTGACTATAACGAAGATGACTTTCATCTGGATCAGGAGTATCCCATATCCAGTAAAACTCTTCTTTGAGTTCATAGGCTTCTTTTAAAGCAGGAAGATTACCTAACCAAGTATCTAAGAGGAATGATTCACGTTCATTTAGATCGTGTTTACGCTTTAGAAGGATAAACCTTTCACGCATAAGGGTACGTCTTTCTTTTTGGCTCATATGGGCTTTCAAAGACTTTCTGACGTTATCTAAGGCTTGATTAGCCATTCTAACTACATGAAACTTATCTACGACAACTTTAGCGTGTGGAAGGATAGTGTTCACTGCGTCTTTGTAGGGCTTCCACATATCCATTGTGACGTACTCAATGTAAGTCCTGTCACTGATTTCTGAAAGACGTTGGATGACTGTTTCCTTGTTACGGTTAGGCTTGATGTCATAAATAGTCCTGCGTTCAATATTAGTCAATACAAGCCGAGGTCTACGGATAATATGTATCTCGTCTATCCCAAGCCACTTAGGAGTTTCAAACTGGTATTCACGTTCTTTGAGTGCCAAATAGTCCTTAAAAACGTTCCTAATGGTTTTCTCGTCAACACCAACGCTTTCTGCGACTTCTACAAAGGTCTTAGACATGGATTGCTCTTGAATGGACTTTAAAAGCCTTTTGGTCATACTACGCTTTTCATCTACAGATATTAGGCGTTCCCAGAAGGTAGATCCGCATTCACGACACTTGTATCGTCTACGGTTCAATTGTAAGCCCACTCGCTTTAAACGAATGGGCAAATCCATAATTAGTTGATTTCTTGAACTGTGTTTGTACAACTTGTCAAAACCACATTCAGGACAACGTTCAGGTGGTCCGACTGCTTCAACTTTAAACATCATATCGGTTTCATTTTCTTGTGGCGGTTCTATTGTTTTAATGTCTGGTAGGGATAATAAGTCTGACATATTATTCATCCTTTATTACTCTGCGGTGTTAAGGTATCAATTATAGATTTGATGTCGAAATCATCAGTGTTAAATTATTTTTGTGACCACAAATGCACTTAGAAAATCCCTTAAAGCATTAGCTGGTTCACTTGAATAGGGAGTTGTAAAAAAGTTCCCTTAGCCTGCACAACAAGATAATTTCGAAATATCTTTATCGAACGTAAGTGCAGCTAATTTTAGCCCTTCAGCCATTGTTAAATATGGTGCTAGGGTTTCTGTTAAATCTTCTATCGTTAAGCCAAATTTAACAGCTAATGATGCTGCATAGATGACATCTCCTGCATTCTCAGATACAATATGAACCCCTAATACTTTTAGTGTTTCTGCATCTGCTACTAGTTTAAATACACCGGTTGTTTCACGGTTTACAATTGCTCTTGGAACAGCATCTAAAGGTAATACAGATGTCTTCACATCATACCCTTTCTCTTTTGCTTGTTCTTCTGTTAAACCAACCGTTGCAACCGTCGGATTCGTAAACGTAACAGCAGGAACTACCGATAAATCTATTTTTTTGTTTAATCCACCAATAGCATTATCAGTAATAATTCCACCTTCATAGGCTGCTACATATACAAATTGTGGTCCTAAAGTCACATCTCCTGCTGCATAAATCTTTTCATTACTTGTTTGACCAAAATCATTGATTAGGATTTCATTATTTTTTCCAGTTTCAACACCTGCTGCACTTAAATTTAAAGAATCCGTATTTGGTTTTCTTCCAGTGGCAACAAGCAACTGATCTGATTCAATGACTTCTCTACTGCCATTTACTGTTACGTAAACCCTTTTTATCTCTCCACTTTGTTCAACACGCTCAAAAGTTGCCCCTTTGACAAGGTTTATACCCTGTTCAATTAACGCTTTTTCAACTGACTCTGAAATCTCAGGATCATACTCCTTTAAAAGTTGCTCACTTCTTTGCATAAGCGTTATTTCTGAACCTAAATGATGAAATAGTTGTCCAAGCTCCATTCCAATGTATCCTGAACCAATTACAGTTAATCGTTTTGGTATTTTCTTTAACTCAAGAAGTGTTGTACTAGTTAAATAGTCCATTTTTTCAAGTCCTGAAATTTGGGGCAACGAAGGCGATGCACCTGTTGCAATTAAAAAGCGTTTTGCAGATAACTTTGCCCCATTGACCTCAACCGTACTAGCATCAACGAATTTTGCTTCACCTTTAATTAAATCAAAATTATATTCATCAATTAAATCCATATATTTTTGATTCCGAAGTTCGCTCACCAATTTATCCTTTTGCGTGATTAAACTACCTAAATCCACTTCTCCAGCGGATGTTTGTAAACCTATAAACGGATTGTCTTTTGATAAATGATTGATTTCCCCTGCCCTAAGAAGAGTTTTTGACGGAACACAGCCAATATTCACACAGGTTCCCCCAACCGTTCCACGCTCAATCATTCCAACTTTTGCACCGTATTCTATAGCTTTAATTGCCGAAGAAAAGGCAGCAGCACCAGAACCAATAATAAGAAGGTCATAATTGTCTTCATTAATTAACGCCACGTTTTCTAGTGATGATACTTCTTCAATTTCTCCGGCTTGGTAATTTGCTTCATCAATCGCCTTTATTGCACTTTCAACCTCAATATCATCGGGCAGTTCAAATACTGCTTCACCACGACGATAACTAGACTCAATATTTTTAGCACCTATCTTTTCAAGTGCTGATTCTACGTGTTTTTCACAACCCGTACAAGTCATTCCTGAAATGTTTACCTTAAATTTATTCATAAAAAAGCTCCTTTCGTTAATTAATCTCTCATGTTAATGTTTCTATTATTGGACACGAATGTAATTGCTTTTCATCTGGACATCGTTGTTTTAAGTCGTCTAACATAGTTTCAATTCGTTTTAAATCCTCTATTTGTTTTTGCACTTCCTTTTGTTTTTTAGAAACAAATTCGAACATATCTTGACAACGAACTTCATCTTTATCTACAACACCAAGTAATTTATAAATCTCGCTTAAAGAAAAACCAAGTTCCTGTATTCGTTTAATAAACCCAACACGCTTAACGTCATCATATGAATATATCCGATAACCAGCTTCCGTTCGGTGAGGTTCTTGTAATAAATTTTTTCGCTCGTAATATCTGATCGTTTCTTTATTAACTCCACATTTATCTGCAAACTCACTAATGCGATAAATCATCTTATTTCACCCCATGAATATTATAAACCGTGTACCATAGTACACGGTCAAGTAAATTGGACTATTTTATTTTTTTCCCAAAGTATCACTCGTATGTGATTGATACTTTTATATAATATTATTGATTATCCTAACATCCCACCAGAAAATCCGATTTAAACACCAGTTGTTTTTAAACTATTAAGAAAGTAATTCCACTATATATTCCGAAGACCCCTTATTCCAAAGGAGTGAACATCATGGCAAACAGCAAGAAGAACGAGAAGACCGGCAAATGGGAGGTTCGACTCTCTCTGGGGTTCAACGAGGAAGGCAAGCGCGTGCAGCGCTACTTCTCCGACGAGCGAAAGAAGACGGTCGAATATTAGGTCGCCGACCAAATCCGAGCGCAGAAGGAAGGCGAGTTCGTCAAGGTACGTCCGAAAGGACGGGTCGGCGAGGTGCTCGATGACTGGCTCGAGTTTTACATCAAGACGACGATGGCCAAGACGACGTACCACTCATACACGAGTTTCGTCGAGAACGTGCCGGGTTGGTTCAAGCGCCTGAACATGGACAACGTGAAACCGCAGCACTGCCTACGTTTACTCCGTGAATACCTCGACTCTGGCTTACAGCCGAACACCGTCAACATTCGCCGGAGCGTCTATGTCGGCTTCTTCTCCTGGGCGCGCCGTCTGGGCTATTATAAAGGTGACAACCCGATGGCTGCCGTCGAGAAACTGTCGGAGGGCTTGAAAGAATACAAGACGCTCACGCCTGATGAGCTGAGACGTTACCTCGAGACGGCGGATGAGACGATGGCGAATGGTTATCGTACAGCGGTCCACCTGATCGCCTATACCGGCATGCGTGCCCGCGAGGCGACGTCCCTCCGTTGGTCCGACATCGACTTCGACCGGAAACAGATCACGATTGCCCGTACCGCCATCGAGACGAAGGGCGGCTATTCGTTCGAGCAGACCAAAGGGAAAAAGGTGCGGGTCGTCACCATCCCCGACCAGTTGATCCGCTTCCTCGAGAAGTCGCGGCTTCGTCAGAAGTATGACATGGTCAAGTTCGGATGGCGCAACGACGAGGACCTTGTCTGCCTCGGCATCAAGGGCGCCCATGTCTGGTATTCCGGATTGCGACGACGCCATACCCTGACCGTCAAAACGGCCGAGATTCCTGAGATCACGATGCGTGAGTTACGACATACCCATGCGACGCTGCTCATCAAGGCCGGTGTCCATGCGAAGGTCATCCAAGAACGTCTGGGGCATGCCGATGCCAAGACGACGATGGATATCTACGCTCACGTATTGCACACTACTCAGGGAGATACGGCCGAGCTCTTCTCCACCATGATCGAGGACGTAAAAAAACCGCTCTAGGGAGCGGTTTTCGTGTGTCTGCGGCAGAAAAAAACAAAAAGTGTGCAATTAGTGTGCAATGGGTGATTACTTACCCTCTACAAACGTCTCTGTTGAGCGTCTTTTTGGACGTAAACCATAATACTGGTAGTATTGCGTCTCAATATTTCCGTTGTACAGCTTACGGCGTTTCGTCGCTGGACGGCCGTACGCTTTCTCGAAGTCCTCATAGCTCGTCAACATATAGACGCTGTAACCCGGATACTTGGCGAACTGTTGCCCGATCCGCTCGTACAGGTCGATAATCTCTTCTTCGGTCTGCAACCGTTCCCCATATGGCGGGTTCCCGATGATGACGCCGTACTCTTCTTTCGGCTTCAAGGCAGCCGCGTCACTGTGGACGAACGTGATCGCGTCACGGACGTCGGCGAGCTCGGCGTTATCCTTGGCGAGCTTGACCATGCGTGGGTCGAGGTCGATGCCGTAGATTTTAAGCGGTTTGTCCCACTCGGCTGTATCGTTTGCTTCATTGATGGCATCATACCAGGCCTTCTTCGGCACGCACGGCCAGTCTTGTGAACAGAACTCACGGTTGAGACCCGGCGCGATGTTGCGGCCGATGAGCGCCGCCTCGATGGCGAGCGTCCCCGAACCGGTGAAGACGTCGTAGAACGGCATGTCCGGCTTCCAGTTCGTCAGCTGAATCATCGCCGCCGCCATCGTTTCTTTGAGCGGCGCCTGTGAGTGGAGCTCACGGTAGCCACGACGGTGAAGCGCGTCACCTGACGTGTCGATCGTGATTGTCGCCACATCTTTCAACAAGGCGACTTCGATTGGATAGTACGCCCCTGTCTTCGGAAGCCACTCGCCCGGCTTGTCGTATCCGCGTTGCATCGCGTCGACAATCGCCTTCTCCGTGATTTTCTGACAGTCGCGGATCGAGAACAACTTCGACTTGACCGAGCGGCCGTCGACGATGAACCGGGCGTCCCACGGCATGAGATCCGTCCAAGGCAGTTCGACCACACCGTCGAACAGTTCCGTGAACGTCGTCGCTTTGAACTCGGCGACGACGAGTTTGACGCGGTCGGCCGTCCGGAGCCAAAGGTTGAGACGTGGAATGTCCTCCATCTCCGCGTCGATATAGACGCGTCCGTTCTCGACCTCACACGTGTAGCCGAGGTCACGTACTTCTTTGGCGACGAGAGCCTCGATGCCCATCGCCGCGGTGGCGATCAGTTTACGTTTTGCCATACTATCCCTTCTTTCTATAGTGTAACTCCTAAAATGGTCATGTAAAAAGGAGCTCAAGTAGGATTGCTTGAACTCCTGGTCAATGTTAAATGAGAGACTATGCTGCCCTGTAAGCCATGTTCTGTACTCCGGTGCTCATAACGGTCTCCCTGGCACGATGGAGTGACAATCATCTATCTGCGCCGATTGGCGCCTTCCGTTCCGTTCGGTTCCAGTCAGGAAGTTCCCCTACCATAGTTTGGGTTTCTCGCTCGTGGGGTTTACCTCGTTCCACTCTGAACGTTTCCGATCAGACTCCGTCACTGTGGCACTTTCAAGAAGCTTGCACCATATCCGAGGACTTAGGTGCTTCTTCTGCCGTCAACTTGCGTTGCCTACACTTATCTTTTCGTGTAGCACGATCACTACAGCCATCACAGGCTGTGCGAGCATGGACTTTCCTCAAGACTTGCGTCCCGCGATTGCCCAGACCTCATAGTCACTTTACCCATTGTAGCGGATAACCCGCGAAATGACAACCGAGAACCTGAACTTGATTTTCATGGGCGTCAGCGCTAAAATAAGGCGTGTTCCATTGAACAAGGAGGGATTTTGATGCGTCAAGATGCAAAAAACGGTTGGATTCAACGACTGACCTATGTGATTGAAATCGATGACATTAAAGCGCTCCACCCGAACAACGGCGTGTTCGCCTTCTACCGGAATAATCGACTCGTTCGAGGATTCGAGCCGTTTGACATCAAAGCACCAAATGAATTGTCCAAACGTTCGTATCACTTCGACCATCATAACTTGGCCCACTTACAGGAACGTTTTCCTGAATCAATCCCGACGTTCGACGCGTCGACACAGACACGTCGCGCCTGGAGCGACGACGTCCGCGTCGGCCTCTGCGAGATCATCGTCGACGGGAAACTGAGTTTTGAACATATCGACGACAACGGCAACGTCTTAGAAGCGAACATTCGTTGGAGCGGTGAAGCCATCACGAAAGCATAAATCAACACCCGGAGCCAAGCGTTGGCTCCGGGTGTTTTTCATGTCGATTCCGCCGATTTGTCCGTCTCGGCTTGGACCGGTTGCGGCGTATACTTGACCGTCACCACTTTCTCAGAGACGTCGGTCGGTTTCAAGACGACCGTGTACGTAGCTCCCGTGTCGCTCCGGACCGGGAACTTGCCCGGTACGTGAAGCGCCTCATAAACGATTTTTTTGTTCGCATCGAGCACGGTGACGATCCCTTTTCGAGTTGTCGCCAATTCGAACATACCGACTTCTGTAGCTTTAATCGAAACCATTGTCTTAACCGGACTAATATAAGAAAATGAGCGAGTAAAAGAGCGTTTATACTTTCCATCGGTTACTGCACCTTGCAAGGTATACTTTCCAGAAGGTAACCAGTCACCAGCTGCATACATTGTAAACGGTGAATCTGAAATTGAAAGAGTCTTAACTTTTCGAGTTCCCTGATAAAGTGCATACGTTGATTTTAAGTTCTGTTTCTTCATAGTCGTCATTCTTGCTTCCTTAACGTAGTTACTTTTAATTACTAAAGGTGCCGTAATGGTAATCGGTCTCGGTGTGTGATCGAGGAGCCGCTTCGTGTTCAACTCCGTATATGTCTTACCACTAGCCTTTGGCATCTTTTGAATCAAGCCTTCCACTTCGGCCGGTGTCAAGAACGGATTGACCGACTTGACAAGCGCGAGACCCGACGATACCATCGGCGCGGCCATTGACGTGCCGTCCATATAAACAAAACTATTTTTCACTCCGAGTGAGAGGACATTCACGCCTGGTGCAACGATTTTGACTTGGCTACTCATATTGCTGAAGTTAGCGACGCGATGGTTCGCATCAATCGCCCCGACCGCGATGACTTCCTTCATATTGGCCGGGAACGAGACGGTCTTCTTCCCATCGTTTCCGGCCGACGCGACGATGATGACTCCTTTAGCTCGGGCCCGGCGAATCGAATCGGCAAGGACTTGATCGTAATCTTGTCCGCCGAGCGACAGGTTGATGATGTTCGCCCCCTTCGCCACGGCCGTATCAACCGCTTTGGCGACGGTCCAAGAATCCGTGTACTCCGAGTTTTTCCCATAGAAGACGTTATAAAAATGATAGCGTACGTTCGGAGCAAGTCCGGCCATCCCAAACTTGTTATGACGACCCGCCATGATGCCGGCCGTATGCGTCCCATGATAATCGACGCTGTATGGCCCTTTCATCGAATTGACGACGCGAGGGACATTATAAAGTTCTTTATGACTACGGTCTGCCGACGAGTCAATCAGAGCGATTACGATGTCTGAAGCACCACGCGTCGTGTTCCACGCCAAATCGGTGCCTGTTTGCTTGATATAATATTGGTTCCCAACCCTCGGCTCGGCCACGACGTAACCATGTTTCTCCAACACGACCGGTTTCGCCGCGTCCACCGACGTCGGCACGAGCAGCGCAAGCGCCGCTATAAGCATCATTTTCTTCATCGCCTACCGCTCCATTCCAAACTTCCTAAGATACCACCATTATCTCAAATTACGGAATCAATTTCCCTTTTTTTCTAAAAATAGATTGTGACATTTTTTCGACGCTCACCAATAGCTCGGTTCGTCAGGCTCATCCATCTCATAGTCGACAATCTTTCCGATGGTCAAATACGTATAATAACGCGCCAGTTCCGTCCGATACGGATCGGGTGTGAATCCGTCGAGGTCCTCACCGAGCGGAGATCCATCAATCGTCTCGAACTGTTGACAGAAAAACGATTCCGTCTCTGTGTCCCAGACGATATTGTCGCCGATATATCCACTACCGAACCGAATATAGTCGATGATAGAAGGGACGATCACCTCGGCCGGGAGCCGTTCACTCATCCGGCCGACCAATTCATAGCGGTCTCGGTCGACATAGTCGGCCTGGTCGAGGGACGTACATTTCAATACTTCCTTGCTGATTTCAATCAATACTACGTAATCCCCCGGTTCGATCGATAACTTCATCTCATCACCTCATCTCAACATCCGCGTAGCTCTATCATATTCAAGTATTCGCAATCAATCCATGAAATCCTGTTTGCCTGTAAAATTTTCCATCTAGTCGATTCATACAACATGACGAAATCTGTTTTTGGTATACTGAATGAGATGACATGAAGAGAGGAAGTGCAGTATGGCCAAACGCCCTTTGACCCCTCGCGAGAGTGAATTGATCGCCACGGCCTTGTTCGTCGTCGGGAACGTCCCTTACGCCGGGCACATCGACCGGCTCGAGTCGATCACGCTCCGGGATATCGCAGACGACTATTTGAGTGGAAAAAATTCCGTCGCCGACGCCGTCGAGGCGCTCGACCAATACATCTATGTCCGACGACACCGTTTCAAAAACGTCACGCCGAACAACCTTTGGACGCTTGACGATCGGACCGAGCAGGAGGCACTCCGCTATATCGTGCGCCGGCCTGAGCTGAAGAAAGGCGAGACGCTCAGCAAAAAGGATCAACCGTTCACTGTGGGCCAAGATATCGAGTTCAAGGTCGATAAACAGCTCGATCGCGGTCAGTTCCGGATTTACATCGGTAAACTGAACGGCTACACGGTGAAAGCCCAGTCGAAAGATAAAGAAAAACTCAAATCGGTCAAAGGATGGATCACCCACCTCGACCGGAAAGACCGACTCGTCTTTGTCAACATTTCCGAGTTCGGGCGCGAACCGATCGACTCGGACGCCAAAGTCCGGCTCGAGGCGATGAGCGCCGCGCTGCTCGGCTGGTTCGCCACCGCCACGTTACCAACCGAGGATGAAGCGATGACGGCCAAACAGATGATTGCCACGCTCCAACGCCGTGACCAACCGTACTGGTTCACGTTGACTGTCGCGATGAACCATCCGAAGCCCGAGCACGTCAAGCGGTGGGGCACAGTCGTCAACCTGCTCGTCAAGGCGAGCGCCGGCGACGCTTCTGCTCTTGAGACACTCGAGGCGCAAGAAGACAAGTATTTCAAAGATGCCTTCTTGCGGGCGCTTCGAGCCTTGCATAAAGAACTGACCAAAACGACATAACATGCAGGTGACCTGCCACGGGTCACCTGTTTTCGGTGTCGTGATAGAAAGGAAGAGAGCGATGCACGTACTGATTGTAGAGGACGATTTGGCTATCCTTCACCTCGTTGAGACCACGCTACAGCGAGCCGGACATACGGTGACAGCTGTCATGGATGGGGCCGACGCCGAGCGACTGTTTATGGCGAACCCTGCCGATGCCGCGATCATCGACATCTTGCTGCCCGGCCTCGACGGACGGACGCTCTGCTCACGTCTGAAGCAAATGACGGACATTCCCGTCATTTTATTGACCGCTCTCGGGGAATGGGAAGAAAAACGAAGCGGCTTCGAACACGGGGCCGATGATTATATGACAAAACCGTTCATCCCGGAAGAGCTGCTGTTCCGCCTTCAAGCCGTCGCAAAACGTTACGCCAAAAATGCGGCCACACTCGTCACAGTCGGACCGCTCAAGCTCGACTTGCGCGATTATCGCCTTGAACTGAACAGTGAGACGATCCACCTGCCGAAAAAGGAGTTCGAGCTGCTCTATCAGCTGGCGGCGTTCCCGGGCCGGGTGTTCACCCGGGATGAACTGATCGAACAAGTATGGGGCCTTGACTTTGAGGGCGATGACCGGACCATCGATGTGCACATCAAACGGCTCCGAGGCCGCTTGCATGACGACACGATCACGATTCGAACGGTTCGGGGCGTCGGCTATACGCTCGAGGTCTCGCCATGAAGACGCTCTATACCCGGATCGTCCTGACCGTGTTCATGATTTTGCTCTTGTCCGGCGCCATCGCCCTTCTCGTCAGCAATGTCGCCTATTACGTCTGGTGGCAGCCGTCCTACAGCGAAAAGACCGAACAGACGGCACAAGCCGCCCTTGACTACTTCGAGACGCATACGGACAGTGAGGCATCGGCCTTTTATCGATTGCTCGCTCAGACGGGCTATCAACTCCTCGTCGTGCGTCCTGACGGTGAGGTCGACCGCTATGGAGGTTCGTTCCGGGACGAGCAACTCGACGAAGCCGTCATCGCCTCGGTCCGGTCCGGCGAACGCTACGACGGGATGCGCGCTTATCCGTTCCACTTGTTTTGGCTCGGCTTGTTCGACAATGAAGTCGTCAACACGTATGGCTTCAGCCTGGACGGGGAAGATGCCGTCTTCATCCGCCCCGACCTTGGCGCCCAAATCCGAGAATTGCACTTGTTCGTCGGCTTGTTCTTTGCACTCCTGACCGGCCTCGCCTTCATCTTGATCGCCCTATCGACAAGCCTGATCGTCCGACCGGTGCGCACATTGACAGATGCGACCCGCTCCGTCGCATCCGGGGCCCGTCCGCTCGATCTCCCGACCGAGCGCAACGATGAGATTGGAACCCTCGCCCGTCGTTTCTCTGACATGGTCGACTCACTGGAGAAATCCGAGGGTGAACGGCGTCGCTTCGTCTCAAGCGTCTCGCACGAATTCCAAACACCGCTCACCTCAATCAAAGGCTACGCCTCGGAACTGGCCGCCCGAACCGAAGGGGACGCCTTGATGTATGCCGGGATCATTCGTGACGAGACGGATCGCCTCTCGGATTTGACAAAACAGTTGCTCCTGCTCGCCCGGCTCGACGAGTCGAACGTGTCGCTCTCCGAACAAGTTGATGTGAGCGCATCGATCGAGGACGTCATTCGTCGCCATGCGTTCCAGCTGGATGAGAAAGGGATCGCCGTTGCGACAGAGCTTGACACATCGCTCGTCGTGACCGGCGACCCGCTCTTATTGGCCCAAGTCTGGACCAACTTGTTGACGAACGCGATTCACGCCTCTCATGACGGGGGGCTGATCACCATCAAAGCGTATGCAGCCGATCGTCCGACCGTCTCGATTCAAGATGCCGGCGTCGGAATGGATGAGGCGACGCAGGCACGCCTGTTCGAACGTTTCTATAAAGGAGATATCTCTCGGACCGGGCGGGGCACCGGTCTCGGACTTGCTATTGCCCAAGACATCGTCCGCCTGCATGGCGGTGAGATGACGGTCGAATCCCGTCTCGGGACAGGGAGCACCTTTTACGTCCGGTTTTAATCCCGTTCATATTCTGTTCATATCCGTCAGTTATGCTTCCTTCATCGCTATGAAGGAGGCTTTTTTGTATGAATTTAGCATTTAAAGAAATGTGGCGGCAAAAACGAAAATTTTCATTAATTTTTGTCATCACCCTACTCATCGTCTTATTGTCGACGTTGATCACCGGGCTTGCCGATGGGCTCGCCTATGACAACGGGGCCAGTTTGCGTGAACTCGACACCGAGACGTTTCAGTTGGCTGAGGATGCGGACGGGCAACTGACCCGCTCGTTCATCGAACTGCCGACGCCAGAAACACTTACACCGCTCGGGGTCAAACCGTTGACACTCGTCGATGGGACCGTGAAACAGGACGCCACGCTATTCACGTTACCGCGGGATTCTGACATCGGACCCGCCCTCGATCTCGCCGTCGGCGAAGTCCTCGTCGATCCAAGCTTTCTCGGGGACTTTAAACTCGGGGACACGATTCAAGATTTCACGACCGGCTACTCATTCACCATCGCGGGGACGACGGACGGACGTTACAGTCATGCACCCGTCATGTGGGCATCGATGGAGACGTGGGAGGCGTTCCAAGCAGACAGCGGACAACCCGAATACGTCTCGGCCTGGCTCGGAGAAACTGAGACGTCGCTCGCAACGCTCTCCAAACAAGACGTCGTCGAGGCCGTCCCGGGCTATACAGCCGAACAAGGCACGTTCACGATGATGCGCGGCTTCTTATTGTTCATCGGTGCGTTCATCTTGACCGCATTCTTTTATATGTTGACGCTCCAGAAACTGCCAGAACTCGGAATTTTGAAAGCGATCGGGATTCGCCCTCGTGTGATCGGCACGGCGCTCGTCACGCAAGTCATGGCAACGGTGCTCGTCGCGAGCCTGTCGGCAGCCGCCTTGACGGCCCTCGTCGCCTCGTTCGTCCCAACTGATATCCCATTCCGTTTCGATGCGGGACATGTGCTGCTCTACAGTGTGATCATGTTCGGGCTCTCACTCATCGGTACGTTGTTACCGCTTTGGAAACTGCGTCACCTTGACGCCGCCGACGCTTTAGGAGGGACATTACAATGAAATTGATGAACATCAGCCACGCCTATGACGGACAATCTGTGTTGCGTGGAATCGATTTGCAGGTCGATGCCGGGGAATGTATCGGCATCATCGGACCGAGCGGCAGCGGGAAAAGTACCTTGCTCCAAATTCTCGGACTATTGAAACGACCGGTCTCGGGACAGGTCGAGCTCGAAGGACGAGACTTGCTCTGTGCCACTGAAGAAGAGCGACGCCTCTTGAGGCTGAACGAAATCGGATTTGTGTTCCAGCAAGCACATCTCGTCCCTTACTTGACGGTCCGGGAACAACTCGAGCTCGTCCAGGCCGAGAGCGAGTCGAAACAAGATCCGATTCGGCTGCTCGACGCGCTCGGTTTGGGGCATCGTCTCGACCAGTTACCAGGGCAACTGTCCGGAGGCGAACGTCAACGTGTCGCGGTCGCTCGGGCCTTGGTCAATCGCCCCCGACTGATTTTGGCCGATGAGCCGACGGCGAGCCTCGATTATGAGAATGGCCGACGGGTGATGGAGTTGCTCGTTACTGAGGCACGGATGAGTGCGCGACGGGTCATCGTTATCACCCATGACGAACGGATGCTCGACGTCTGTGACCGGGTCCTCATGCTTCAGGACGGCCTGCTCCAACCGTCGCCCCGACATCAAAACAGGGAAGACCGCGATTGAGGCGGCCTTCCCTGTTGTTTGTCAGATGACGTGCGCGTGAAGTGGCTCCTCAATCGATGCACTTACGAGTTTTCCTAAATGATGCGTCAACCAGGCGTTGAAACCGATGATGAGTGTCATGTTCCCATGCTCGTCGATTCCGGCCGAATCGACCCGGATTAGTCTTTCCTCGATATGTTGCGAGACGAGAGTGATGCGGGCGAGCGCTAGGACTGATTGGAAGACCTCGTCCGCCGATGACCCAATCGCTTGCGCCACGTCCGACACGGACAGTTCGATCGGTCGTGCCGGCTCAAGCACATAGCGGTCAATCAGCACATCGAGTACCATCGCATGCTGACGATGGCCGTTGACCGGGGCACGATAGAAGGTCACCCCTTCGGCGGTCTTGTAATCCACCTGCCCCGTCAAGCACGCGTGCAGCAACTGATCCATCACCTCTCGCCCCATCGCTTCGTCTCCTCCCGCTTCACCTTGATGATTGTCTGGTTCCATCATAGCAAGACGATACTGCTCAAACGAACGGGACAATCATCGGTAAGTCCCTTGCTTAACGGCATGAACCCGCCGTCAAACTGACACTGCGCGTGAACTATCGTCACGTTTTCGGGTACAATAATGGAGAAAGGAGCGGTTCAGATGCAGAAGAGATGGAAAGTTGGACTTGCAACACTATTCACCGGCTACTATGCCATCAGTTATTATGCGTTCAAGCGCATGACGCGAGGCAAACGCAAGACACCAGAGATGCTCTTGGCCCCGTATACGAAAGAAGATCAATCGTTTTATCATGACGTGCCGTTCGAGCACGTCTCGCTCCGTTCTCAGGATGGCTATCGGCTGTATGGACGCGTCTACCGCAATGAAGGGTCGACGAAATGGATCGTGTTCGTTCACGGCTATACCGCATCTCACAGTTTCATGGCCCCACATTTGGCGATGTTCCATCGCCTCGGGTACAACCTCCTCGCTGTCGACTTGAGATCGCACGGTGAGTCCGAGGGCGTATACGCCTCTTATGGTTACCACGAAAAGCATGACATCACCGATTGGGTCGACTGGTTGCGGGCCAATGAAGTGGTCACGGAAGTCGGATTGCACGGTGTCTCGATGGGAGCTGCCTCGATCTTACAGGCCGGACCGTTAACCGACGTCGACTTCTTGATCGCCGAATGTCCGTTTGACGACATGAGACAGCTCATGCGCCATCAGTTGAACGTGTTACACCGGTTGCCCGGGGACCTGCTCTTGCCAGGGATCAACTATTTCTTGTGGACGCGGGCCGGTTTCCGGATGCATCAAGTCCGGCCCAAATACGACCTCGCCGCGATTGACGCGCCCGTCTTGTTCATCCACGGGACGAAAGATGATTTCGTGCCGACGTGGATGTCGGTCGAGATGAACGCGCTCAACCGGCAAAATGAGTTAGCCCTCATCCATGGGGCTGAGCACACAAACTGTATCTTGAAAGATCAACCCGCCTATGAGGCGGCCGTCAGTCAGTTTCTGAATCGACGACGTGAATCGGTCCAGCGATAAGGTCGAGCAAGGCATGGACGACCATCACTGGCCATAATACCCCCATCGCCAAGTACAAATAGCCGAGTCCCCAGCCGACGATCCCGGTGACCAGAACGCCCCTGACGCCTTGATAAGCATGGGCCAACCCGAACAAGGCGCCGCCGATGAAGGCGAGTGTCAAGGATGAGACGTCAAGATAGAGACTGACGGTGTAGAGGAGCACACCACGGAATATGAATTCCTCGGTCACACCTGCCGTCCACGAGACAGCGCTCCACGCCTTCGCCTCAATATCCGTCCGCGGCAAGAGCAACCGCTCGATTTCGAGCTCATAGTACGGTCGTAACCGCCGCCGTAACCGAGACGAGGTTTTGACGAGCAAGTAAAACGCCAGCAGCACGGAGATGAGGATGGTCGTGAAAAAGAAAAACTTCCAAGCGGACATGTCCCTTTCGACCGGGGCGAATCCGAGACCGACCATGTCTGGCGGGACGCCGAACAAGAAGACGAGGGCGAGCAAAAGCAGACTGAGCCCCCACGACGACTTGACTGTCTGTTCATAGACACGTCCACGACCGAGCGTTTCGATCATCGGCTTCATCAACCGGGCGTTGAACAATTGAACGATCAACAAATACATGAGAATGATGGTAAAGACGGCCTGTTCGAGCATCTATATCCACTCCTGTCCTTCCTGTTAGCTATATGCTACACTATTCGGGTATTGTCTAGAAAGCTAGGAGGCGGAATCTTGAAACGATTGATTTTGCGACTGACCGGTCTCATGCTTGTGATCGTGCTGTGCCTCGGCGCAATCGGCTGGTTTGGTCAACATGATAAAGTGAACAACGCCCTGTACCGGGCCTATTACGGGGACCATGGCGTCCCGTCCGTCCATCGCGATGTGTATGAGGATGCCGCGGCCACGTATGACGTCGATTGGCGCTTACTTGCCGCCGTCCATCGCGTCGAGACGATTTTCTCCCACAGTTCATCGATGCGTTCATCGGTCGGGGCGATCGGACCGTTCCAATTCATGCCGCGGACGTGGCTCGGTTGGCAATATGACACGGACGATCAAAAAGGCGATGTCCCTGAGGACGAAGTCGATTTGACGGATCTCGCGCTCATCGAACAGTACGGCGGTCTCGGACGCGATGGCAACAATGATGGCAAAGCCGACCCGCACAGTCTCGTCGACTCGGCCCATACGGCCGCTTACTATTTGAGCGAGCACGGCGGGACGAAGACAGACACGACGGACTCGATTCGAAACGCCATCTTCGAGTACAATCGCAGTGAACAGTATGTCAATGATGTGATGTCGTTTTATGAGTCATATCAAACCGATGTGTCTTATTTACCGGATGACAAGGCGTCGGCAACCCAAAGTGTCGCGCGCTACACAATCCGCTACTTGGAATGGTTCGCAGGCTGGGTCTGACCCGGCACTATTTGATTAAAAGTGAGGAAACCTTATGAACACCCATATCGAGGAAGTGACGATTCGTGTCAAGTCGGTCTTCAATGAGGACAAGACGAAGCGCTACTTGCGTTCGTACGAATTCACAGATGTCGTCGACGGCGTCATCTGTGCCGTCATCATCTACTCGCCCCGGATGAGCGATGCTTTCTTGTCCGGTACGACAACGCAGCGGGCGTATATGCTCATGCGGAACCATCTCGATCAACCGATCCGTGAGATGCGCGTCATCAGCCTCGTCCCGACACTCGCCATCAATGACAATCTGCCGTACGTCGAATCGCAACTCGACGAAGTCAACTTTCATTACGTTGAGGAAACGCTCGACGAGGTCGAGGCGAGCGGAGGTATGATTATCGTCGGCTGGGGCTCTCCGGGACGCTTGATGCATCATGCCACCCCGTATAAGGCGCTCTTTGCCGATCATGAGGCGCATATGTTCTGTATCGGCACGACTTCCAAAGGCGAGCCGCAACAGATTCGTATGGCCAACGAGAACACCGTGCTCGAGGCGTTCAATAACGAATCGATCAAACCGAAATTTAGAATCGTAAAAGAGACGAAACAAGACGACTCCGAGTGAGTCGTCTTGTTTCGTTTATATGCCAATCCATACGCTCACTCCAAACAATAGGAGCAAAAGCGACGCCAACAGAAAGTCGTTCCTGGTGACGGGCACAACCTCGTACGTCGCTCGAGGTTCCCCCGTAAACCCACGTGCTTCCATCGAGAACGCGATTCGTTCCGCTTGGCGGATCGATCCAGCAAGAAGCGGAACGATTAATTTGGGGACGTGGCGGATGTGATCGAGTCTCGTCTCCAAACGCACGCCTCGTAACGCATGCGTTTCATACAGCTGCATCAGTTCTTTTTTTAGAATCGGAAAGAAACGAAAACCGACGAAGACACTATATGCGATTTTTGGTGACAGCTTTCCTTGTTGCATCAAACTGTAGACGAACCGTTTCGGGTCCGTCGTCAGCGTGAACAGAAGCGACAAGGCTGTAAATGCCAACACACGTAAGGAGAGCGTCGCTGCTAGCATCACATTCTCATCGGTCACATCATTGCCAAACAGCTTGAACACGACATCTCCGCTTGATTGCTTTCCAAAGACGAGCGTCGTCCACAATGTCCCGAGCGCGGTGAATAAGAATGGGATCATGAACACCCCCCATCTTCTCCAGCTCACAGCAGAGAATAGCGTTTGAAGTGTAACTGTTCCGAGAAAAACAGCAAGCGGTGTCCAAGGGTTATACATGAAGGCGAGACCGAACATGAGACATGCCACGGTCAGAAATTTAATCGTCGGGTTCATCTCATGAAATGTCATCGCGATTCCACCATCAATAAGCCGTGGGTGCGTAGTAATTCTTTTTCATCCCAGAGTGAAGCGTCATATGGCCCACTCAAGTCGCCGTCACACATCAAATAATATGTGTTCGCAATCCGCGCGAAGCTGAGGTCGTGCGTCACAAACAAAATCGTCTGGCCGGATCGTGTTCGTTCGACCATTAAGTCATAGAGCGCACGAAGCGATACCTCGTCTTGTCCGGCAGTCGGTTCATCAAACGCAATCAGTTGTTTATTAGACAGCATCATCACTCCGATGGCGAGCCTTCGTTTTTGACCGTGACTAAGGGAGAGTGGATGGTGGTCACGCACTGATTCGAGCCCGAGCCGCGTTAAGACGTCCTCAATCGGGCGATTATGGCCATATGCGAGTTCTCGGGTCACATCATTCGTAACGAATAGATGCGCCGGTGATTGCGGGACGAGGCCGACTTCACGATGTTTCCGGGCTAGGCTTCGCAGCCATGTCGACTTTCCGCTACCATTTCGACCGAGCACCGCAATGAGATCACCCTCAGCGACCTTTAACTCGCTCGCTGCTAATTGAAATGTTTTTCGTTTTAATTCCGGTATGTGAAATAACATTTCCTTTCCTCGTTCAACTTTAATTGGAGAGAACGCATAATCTGGTCGGACGATGAACGGTCCATCATAGTCGATGCGCCCACTCACGAGCTTTATTTGTCGGTTAAAAAAATCACCCCATATGTATGGCCGATGCTCGATGACGACAACGTTTACGGTCTGTGCGACGCCGTCGAGCCAACGAACGAAATGATGGGCGGTCTCAGGATCGAGGTGAGCGAGCGGCTCATCGAGGAGGAGCCACTCGGGACGGCCAATCAAGGCACAAGCGACGGCAATTTGCTGCTTCTCACCCCCCGATAGGTCATGAATGGTACGGTGACGATAATCGGTCAAATGCAACGCCTCTAACATTGTGGTGACACGGGCCATCATCTCGTCTCTCGCGACGGCAAAGTTTTCGAGCGTGAAAATCAATTCTTCTTCGACCGTCTGCATGACGAACTGACTGTCCGGGTCCTGAAAGACCGTTCCGACGCGCCGGTTCACTTCGCCAGCTTCATACGTATCATAAGAGCGATCGAACAAGTGCAATCTGCCCGTCACGATGCCATCACAATTGTCCGGATAGAGACGATTCATCAAAGCGAGCAATGTTGATTTTCCCGAACCACTTGCCCCTGTAATGACCGTTCTCCCTTTTGTTAGACGTAGTGTGATATCCGTCAAGACATCGCATTTCTTGTTCGGATAACGAAATGTCAGATGTTCTGCCTCAATCATGCATACGGTCCTGTCGCGCGAGAGCATACCCATCAAGCGCGCCCGTCCGAAGCAACAAGTCGCTCAAAATCTTACCGCCCAGACCAGCAATCAACATCCCGCTCGTTGCGCGTAGTGCGAACATCGTAGCTACATATGTCGGACTGAGGGCATTGAGCCCTCCCATGACGTACGTATATGCGAAACTTGTCACAGCAGCACTGAATCCGGCGAGCATGAGCACCCAAAGATCATAGCGTTTATAACCCGTCAAAGCGAACGCCGCTTCGGCGCCGATCCCTTGAACGATCCCGACTAAAATGATGCGCGGTCCGATGGCGTTGCCAATCATCATCTCAATCGTCGCCGCAAGCACTTCGGACAAGAATGCAGCCCCAGGCTTGCGAATGATATAAGCTGCGATAATCGAGACGATGAACCATATCCCAAAAATCCATTCGTAGGCGATTGGTCCAATCAGACCGGCCCACAAGTTCCCAGCATGGACGAACGCCAAATAGACCACCGCGAACACGACCGATAAAATCGACAACAAGACGATCTCTTTTAACTTCCACGATTTAAGCATCCATACGTCCCTCATGTGACGGACTGTTCACGCTGAACGTCACCGTCATGACGACGTGGCTTGTCTTCTGTCGGACGCGTTCAAACGTCGCCTCATAGAAAGCGAACACCGGCTCGATGTCCCCATGTATACCTGAGGCGTAATGCATCGAGTCATTGAAGACACTTCGCTCTTTCGCAAAAGCGATTTCTTCGTAGATGATGTCCATATAGTCGTCATCACCGAGCGGATAGAGCGCGAACTGTGAGGAGATATATTGCGGACCGACGGGACCATTAAGCGGTTCGCTCGACACAACGAGCACTTCATCTCCGGCCGTATCCCCTGGACACCCGACCGAGAACGTCCCGCTCATCGACACATGTTCCCCTGTCTTTGTCGCGTGTGACAGCACGGCCTTAGCCACATCGAATACATGCTCACTTCGTCCACGGATGACCGTCGACACGTCATCGGTATGTCGCCAGACGTTTTGTAAATCCGTCTCCTTCAACGCCCCTTTGATGATGCTCACGAAATCAGTCGTCATCGGGCTCAGTGTAAAGCGGAACCCGACGATCGGGCTCGTTCCACATTGTTTGTTCATGTTCTATTCCCCCTTATTATGTGTACACAAAAAAGCCGCATCCATGAGAATGCGGCCACTCGTCCAATTTTAATCCATTAGAAAAAGTGCCACACTTCCTCACGCCGGTATTACCCGGATCGAGTCATAAGGGATTGGAGCCATGCTCACATCTCAGCCGAAGCACCCCTAGTGTAGTCCAATGTATGCGGTTGTTCATGCAAGAATCAGTATAGACGACCGCTTTCATTTTGTAAACGGTCTTATGAGAACGTGACGACCTCGTTCCCCGGAAGTGTGTCCCGGAGCGTCGACCAATCCAGCGCCATCTCCTCATCTGTCAGCAGACAGTGATCGAGCTCTTGTTCGATGATGGCTCGATCCATCCGCTGCCCGATCAAGACGAGCTCCGTCTGTCGGTCCCCGTACGGTTCGACATAGTCGGCGGCGAGTTCCGGTTCGGCCGCGAACATGTGACGACGCTCATCTTCCGGAAGCGTCGCGAGCCAGCGCCCGGCATGTTCGAGCGTCGAGGCGTAGCCCGCTTGTGAAAACAGACAGGCGAGGTCGTTCCGGGAAGCAATCCATAAGAACCCTTTCGCGCGGACGATTTCTTCCGGAAACGCCTCGATCCAGGCATGGAGACGCTCCGGGTGGAACGGCCGACGCCGACGATAGACGAATGAACTGATGCCGTATTCTTCCGTCTCCGGCGTGTGCACATCTGTCTCAAGTTCTTGAATCCACCCGGCCGCATGCATCGCCTGTTCGAAATCGAACAAATTGACATCCAACAGCTCGGTCAATTCCACGTTCGCATGGACAGACGTCAACAGCTTCGCGGTCGGGTTGAGCGCCTTCAACAGTCCGGTCATCTCGCCGAGTTCGGTCTCGTTCACGCGATCCGCCTTGTTCAAGACGATGATATCGGCGAATTCGACTTGTTCGACGAGCAGGTCGACGACTTCGCGGACGTCTGTCGCCTCAATCGCCTGCTTGCGTTCATGGAGCGACTCGCCTGAGTTGAAATCTTTTAAGAACCGAAACGCATCGACGACGCTCACCATCGCATCGATATAGACTCGGCTCGTCAAATCGATGCCGAGGGCGTCATCGGCATATGTAAACGTTTGGGCGACCGGGATCGGCTCTGAGATACCGGACGACTCGATGATGATTCCGTCGAGGTCCCGGTCGTTCGCAAGCTCTGCTACCGCCTCGAGCAGGTCCTCACGGAGCGTGCAACAGATGCAGCCGTTCGATAGTTCGACCAACTTTTCGTCCGTCCTTGAAAAACCGCCCTGTTCAATCAATCGCTCATCGATATTCAACTCGCTCATGTCATTGACGATGACGGCGTATTTCTTGCCCGTCCGATTGTTCAATATGTGGTTTAATAGTGTCGTCTTACCGCTTCCTAAATAACCGGACAGCACGGTGATCGGGATTCGTCTCATTCTACCCACACCTAAATCGTAATGATTACTTTTTAGATGATGACGGGTCGGTGACGTCTGTCAAGAAAAAAACACGCCCGTTTCCGGACGTGTTCTCCTGCCTATTCTTCTAACGCCTTGCGTTCGGCCTCTGAGCGTGGATAGGCGTTCGCCTGCCACTCGGCTCGATAAATCGAGTCGAGCTGGGTCAGACCGACCTCATCCGCGTCCTTATCGGCATCCACACTCGGCGTCTCATCCCACCGCGGATTCAAATACGTATGATCGTCTTCCCGGTTCGCTTCCAACAGCTTTTGAATCCCGACCCGGGCGACCGCCGCGAGCGCCAAACCGATTCCCGCACGAACGAGCAATCGTTTTACCATCTTCGTACCTCCTTATCGACCAAACCGATAGAGCGGCATCCCTTTCACATCTGTATCAATTTTAAAGACCGAACCTGCGTCCGGATGGGCCTCGAGCGCCGCGTCATCCATTCCTTCGCGCGCCGTCGTGATGGCAAGTTGTTTCAAGTCATCACCGACGAAACAGCATGACGTGACGTTCGGGGCCGGCACGAGCACCTCGAGCACTTTTTCACCCGTCTTCGGGTTCCAGCGCGAGACGCATCCGCCCGCGAAGTGGGCAATCCATAAAAAGCCGTCTTCATCGGATGTCATACCGTCCGGGAATCCTTCCTCATCTTTGAAATCGATGACGACTTCCCCATCCCCGAGTGTTCCTGTTTTCAAGTCGTACGGGTATTTGCGGACCGTCTCGGTCGGTGTATCGATATGGTAGAACGTCGAGTGGTCCGGAGACCATGTCAGACCGTTCGACAGCGTCAGTTCACTGAGCATGACCTCGGTCGTGCCGTCACGGTTCAAGCGATAGAGCGTCGCCTCGTTCTTCTCGTCGTTGAGATGAAGCGTCCCGGCAAAGATTCGTCCGTACGGGTCGGCCTTTCCGTCGTTGAAGCGAAGATCACCTTCCGGGTCATCGAGTTCGACGAGTTTATCGAGTCGCTTCGATCCCTCGTCCCATTCATAGATGCCGTCTTTCAAGCCGACGACGACGCCGTCTGTCACTTTCGGGACCGCAAACCCGATCTGTTGTCCCATATCGAACGATGACAGCTCGTCTTCCTTTTCGTCGTACCACCAAAGTGTGTGTCCTTCGATGTCGACCCAATAGAACCGTTTCAGTTCAGCATCCCAACATGGGCCTTCCCCAAGTGTATTTCTGACTCGAATCCATAACGCCGCGTTTACTGTCTCCATTGAATTGCCTCCACTCTCTACATTGATTTCAACTGACTATTCCCTGAGCGGATGAGGTCTATTCAAGATTTTTCAAAATCGTTCCGCAGAGTCGGGGGCGATGTCCGTTTTTTCCTTCGTCGGAGCGGCTCTATGAAAAAAAAAAACTCCTTGAATCATTCGATTCAAGGAGTCCACTTATTTCGCACCTTCGACGTTCATATGTTTACTGCGCAACTGGCCGCATGCCGCATCGATGTCAGTCCCGTGCTCAAGGCGGACACCGGTGTTGATGCCACGCTTCTTCAAGACATCATAGAACGCCATGATGTCCTCCGAGGTACTGCGCTCGTATTGGATATGCTCGTTGACCGGGTTATACGGGATCAAGTTGACGTACGACTTGTCCTTGATATCGTCGATGAGGTCCGCCAATTCCTCAGCGTGCTCCGGCAAATCGTTCACTTTCGACAGGAGAATATATTCGAACGTGATTCGTTTGTTCGTCTTCTCGACGTAATACCGGATGGCCGGCATGAGCTTGTCGAGCGGGAACGCCCGGTTGATTTTCATGATTTGCGTCCGTAGCGCGTCGTTAGGCGCATGGAGCGACAGCGCCAAGTTGATGCGCAAATCGAGGTCCGCGAACTTGTAAATCTTTTCGGCAAGTCCGCTCGTCGAGACGTTGATTTTACGCGGGGCGATCGCGAGACCGCGCTCGTCCTTGACGACACGCAGGAAGTCGACCAAGTTGTCAAAGTTATCGAACGGTTCGCCGATTCCCATGACGACGATATGGCTGACCCGGGCCCCTTCGCCGACTTCGTCCAAGTAATGTTGCACGGTCATAATTTGTTCGACGACTTCGCCCGCCGTCAAATCACGTGTCTTCTTCAAGAGACCGCTCGCACAGAAGCTGCAGCCGATATTGCACCCGACCTGCGTCGTCACACAGACCGAACGGCCGTACTTATGTCGCATGAGCACAGTCTCGATATAGTGCCCGTCGTGTAGTTTAAGTAAAAATTTGACCGTCCCGTCGCCCGCCTCTTGTTTGACGAACAGGTCTTGCGTCGAGATGACGTATTCGGCGGCGAGCGCCTCACGCACCTCGGCCCGTACCGAGATGTCCTCGATTTGTTTCACTCGGTCGATGTAGAGCGAGTCCCAGATTTGTCTCGCATGGAAGGCGCTGTATCCCCAAGAGACACACGCTTCTGTCAGCTGATCGAACGTCAGCCCGTATATAGATGGTTTCATTGCTATCTGTCCTTTCTTCAATCCGCATACGTACCATTGTAGCGGACGTGGACGACGGGTGCAACGTTCTTATAACGGTGGAACGGGACGCGAAATATGTCGCTCGAACGCATACGCCAGACGGATCAAGTCACGTTCGGCATAACTCGTCCCGGTGAACGATAGGCCGAACGGCGCCCCACTCGCTTTCAAGCGATATGGGATCGTGATGGTCGGATGCCCGGCTTTTGCCGCCATGTCATAGTTCAAATCGTGAGGCAAGACGAGCGCGTGCAACTGTTGTTCGTTTAATAGGCGGTCGAGTCCGTCCGTCTTGGCGTCACGCACGTCATCGAGCCGACGCGTCAAATAGGCCGCCTCGATGAGACGTCCCGACAATCTTTCCGCCTTTTCGAACGTCTTTTGTCCGTGCGGGATCGTCTCAGGATGTCTGTTGTTCCAGTCCATCAAATCCGACAACGTCTCGTATGGGAGCGTCGTCGTGGCCAGGTACGCCTCGATCCCAAGTTTGAACTCGTGGTACAAAATATCGCCTTGGTCGAGCGTATCATGGGCGGGCAGTTCGACTTCGACAAGGTCGATGCCGCTCTGTTTCAACAGCTCGGTCGCCTCACCGTATAATGCTTGTTCTTCTGCTGATAAATCAGCTTTGACGATCCCGACACGCATCCCGACCGCTTGGCGCTCGTCGAGGCATGTCCGATACGGCGGACCGGCCGGGAGGTTGAGTGTCGCCGGGTCCGCCGGGTCTTCCCCTACCATCGCCTCAAGTGCCCTTACCGCGTCTTCGAGCGTTCGTGCCATCGGTCCCGCCGTGTCTTGCGACCGCGAGATCGGGATGATGCCACTCCGACTGATGAGGCCGACGGTCGGTTTGATGCCGACGATGCCGTTGTGCACGCTCGGATGGATGATCGAGCCGCTCGTCTCGCTACCGACAGCGAGCAGTGTCAGGTTCGCTGCGACCGCAGAGGCCGAACCTGAGCTCGAACCTCCGACATCGAGCTTATCCCCATATGGATTGAGCGCCTGCCCACCGACGCCGCTCCAGCCGTTCGGCATGCCCTCGGTCAAAAAGTTGGCCCATTCGGACAAGTTCGCTTTCCCGAGGATGATGGCCCCGCTCGCTCGCAGGTTTTGGACGAGATGGGCGTCCCGGCCTGCGAAGTGATGCGCGAGTGCGACGGCCCCGGCCGTCGTCTTCATGAGTCCGGCTGTCTCGACATTGTCTTTGATCAAGACAGGAATGCCGAGTAGCGGCAAGCGTAGCCCGCGACGAAATGCCCGGTCAGCCGACTCGGCCTCGAACAAGGCGTCCGGGTTCACTTGAATGACCGCCTTCAGTTTGTCGTTGAACTGGGCGATCCGGGTCAAATAATAGGCCGTCACGTCACGCGCCGTGAACGTTCCTTCTTTATATCCGCGATGGGCGGTTTCGATATCGAGTTCCATAAAATCAAATGTGTCAGTCATATTGATTCCTCCTTTGGTCACTCGATGGTATTCGCTATCGACACATGATTTCCTGTTTTCGTTCGCCAACGAATGTGTAACTTGGTACACTGAAAGAAAAGGGAGGTTACTATGAACCGTTCGTACGTACTCGTCTTATTGTCCGTATTTGCCTTGTTCTTCTTACAGTTATATGCCGGGGACGCCCCGTATACGCTACCGCTCTCCATCGTGCTCGGCATCCTGATCCTCGGTGCCACCTTGCTCCAACTACGGCGCAAGCCTAACCGTTGACGCCGCTTCAAATCTGATGGTATGATGCTGTCACCAACTACATATCGATATCTTGAGTGAACGAGAGACCTGGCTCTATGACTTCACAGCAACCTGCTACGGCAAGGTGCTACTACCAGCAAGGCGATTGCCTTGGCCGATATGACAGAGCGCTCATGTCGATGACATGGGCGCTTTTTTTGGAATGAACATGAGGGGGACTTATTAATGGAAAAAGCAACATTTGCAGGCGGCTGCTTTTGGTGCATGGTGACACCGTTCGAGGAACAGCCCGGCATCGAGTCGATCGTATCAGGTTATACGGGAGGTCACGTCGACGATCCGACGTATGAACAAGTGAAGACGGGGACGACCGGACACTATGAGGTCGTCGAGATCATGTTCGACCCGACGCTGTTCGCTTACGAGCGACTGCTCGAACTGTATTGGATTCAGACCGATCCGACCGATGACGGCGGTCAATTCCAAGACCGAGGCAGTCAATATGCGCCGGCCATCTTCTATCATACAGAAGAACAACGCGTGCAGGCAGAACAGAGTCGCGATGCGCTCGCGGCGAGCGGACGTTTCCAACAGCCGATCGTCACGAAAATTTTACCGGCCGACACGTTATATCCGGCCGAGGAGTACCATCAAGACTTCCATAAAAAAAATCCAGCCCACTATAAAGAGGACCGGAAAAAATCTGGGCGTGACGCATTCATTGAACAAGCCTGGTAAGCGAAAGACGGGTCGTCTGACCCGTCTTTTAGCTTTTAGCGATTCCGAGCATGAATCCAGCCACGACGATGAGGCCGATTCCCATAAAGACGAAGACACGTTCTTTCGTCGTCTTCTCTTCTTTCAATAGATAGATTCCGCCGAGCGTCGCCACGACGACGTTCAATTGCGACAAGGCGAACGAGGTCGCGATCCCGACTTCACCGCTCGACACGAACAGCCCGAAGTTCCCGATTCCCCAGGCGATCCCGGCCAAGATGTTTTTGAACGTCTTCGGATCGAACTTCTTCACGTCTTTCTCACGCAGGCTGAACAACAGCGCCGCGACGAACATACCGACCGACTGTGGCAAGATGGCCGTGATCCCGTCGACCTCGAAATAGTTCGTCAGGACGGCGTACGTCACGTAACCGATACTCGACACGAGCAGAACGAGCAATCCTTTCTTCAAGGCGCCGCTACTGTCGCCGTCTTTGTTCTGCTGATACGACGTCAACGCAGCCCCAATCACGATGAGAACGAGCGCCGAAAATCCGAGCCATAGTTCGGTCGTCGTTTTCCAGTCTCCGAGGACGATGACACCGAACAACGATGTACCGAGAAGCTGCATGCCGGTGCTGATTGGCATCGCCTTCGAGACACTTAAAATTTGAAACGATTGGAACTGTAAATATTGTCCGAGTGCCCAGAATGCGCCGGAGATGAATCCGGTCACGATTGCGAGCGTCGTGAACCCGGGATTGAACACGAGTGCGATGATGACCGCCATCACCATCGCCCCGATTGTCGTCCCGATCAACTGTTGAATCGGCTTCCCGCCGACCTTTGAGACGATGAGCGGGATACTCCCCCACATCAAGGCAGGTAAGAGTGCAAGTAAAATCATTTCCATACATGACACCTGCTTTCGTAATATAACATCATTTGTGATTTTCCCACGTTCAGTGCTGATTAAACTTTGTTCAAAAAAATTAAAAAGAGCCATTGCCAAATGTTTTACTAGGATGATATAATAATTTTCGAACGGGGCATTAGCTCAGCTGGGAGAGCGCCACGCTGGCAGCGTGGAGGTCAGCGGTTCGAGCCCGCTATGCTCCATTATTAAAGTCACCACTCATTTGAGGGGTGACTTTTTTTGCGTCGCCGCTCGGTTTAACTCATCCGCTAGCGGGTAATGATTGTAAGACGTCATTATTCTAAAGGGGGACTTATCATGGACCGAGCCTCTGTCGAAGAGACCATTTTAGCCGTCATCGACTGTATGCGGGCAAGCAATCATTGTTTCTCAAAATGCTTACAAGAAGAAGACTTGTTGATGGTCGCCGAGTGTATCCGGCTGACGAAAGAATGTTCGGAAGTGTGTGCACTCGCCTTGAACGCGCTCGAGACCGATTCGGCTTTCACCAAACCGATTGGTGCACTCTGCGCCCAGGTGTGTGACACGTGCGCCGTCGAATGTGGCCGCCACTTGCACGACCATTGCCAACGCTGTGCCGAAGCATGTCTCCGCTGTGCCGAAGCATGCCGCAACCTCGTGGCCGCATAATCGCTTTTTAGTCTAACGATATGTTAGACTTTTTTTATACTTGTTTTTACGAGAAAGGGATCAATTATGCCACATTCAATTCTTGCCATCGACGTCGAGACGGCGAACCGCGATAGTCGCAGCATCTGCTCTGTCGGCTGGAGCCTGCTCGTCGACGGTGAAATCATCGAAACGAACCAACTGCTCGTCAATCCGGAGGAAGACTTCGATGCCGGCAATATCCGGGTCCATGGCATCCGGCCGAGCGATGTCTGGGACGCCCCAGCGTTACCCGAGGTGATCGAACAGCTCTATCCGACGCTGCGGGATGTCGACCTCGTCATGGCACACAACGCTTCGTTCGATATGGGCGCGTTCAAGAAAGCGATCGCCAAATACGATTTATATACGTTTCCGACGATCGAGTACGGCTGTACCGTCAAGTTGTCGAGAAAACTGTATCCAGGTCTGCCGAATCACAAGCTGAACACGATGGCGGAATATTTGAACGTCCCGTTCATCCACCACGATGCGGCTGAAGATGCTCGCGTCTGTGCCCTGCTCATGCGCGACATGATGCAGAAGACCGGGATCCATGATCCGCGTGAACTGCACCGGTACACATCGGTCAAGCTCGGAAAACTCGCTTATTGAACGATATGCATGCCAGACAGGCCAAGACACACGTCTTGGCCTGTTAGCGTTTAAAGATCCATTTTTTCTGGACATAATAACTGACGACGAATAAGAAGCTGTCGACGAACACTTTGATCCACACCTCACCGTCGCGGATGGCATAGAACAGCGCATAGACGAGACCGGCCGACAGCGCCATCTGCAATCCGACGAGACCGAAGTATTTCGGCATCGCCCGCTTCGCCTTCGAATGGAACACAATTTTCCGATTGACGAAATAATTGAACAGCGATGACAGGATACGGGCCACGACCGTCGCAATCAAGACGTGCGTCGTCTCGAACCACGGATTCAACAAATAGATGAACAAGGCATAGAACCCGATGTCTAACAGAAATGATGCGACCGATGATAATGAATAGGCCAAAAACATGCGATAGATAAGAATCGAGTCGATCACCGGCCGGAAATGGGACGAGGCGTTTTCTGCCACATAGACGGTTTGAATTGGTGTCTGATGAATCGGAACTTGCAATCGTTTCGTGAACGTCAACATGTTCATCTCGAACTCATAACGGTTCCCCGGCACATCAAGCAATTGTTCCGCATACCGCAGCGGAATCGCCCGGAGGCCGGTCTGGGTGTCCTTCAGACGAAGACCGCTGCCGAGCAACATGACGCCGCGCGTCATCTGATTTCCGAATCGGCTCCGGAACGGGATATCGGACCCTGAAAAGTCGCGGCAGCCCATAATCAAATGATGAGGCCAACGTATGCCTTCTTCATACAGTTTCAAGACGTCGGCCGGCAGATGTTGCCCATCCGCATCGACCGTGATGACCCCGTTCGTTCTAGGGAAATGCTGAACGACATGTCGAATCCCGGTTTTCAACGCCGCCCCCTTCCCTTGATTCCGGGTATGCTCGAGCACCGTGACCCATTTTCCGACCTCGTCAAAAATCGGACGGGACGTCTCGGCACTCCCATCGTTCACGACGAACAGATGGACGAACCCTTCTTCTTTCAACTCCCGGACCAGTGTGACGAGCGCTTGATCGGGATTATATGCTGGGATTAATATGACGTAATCATCAAGACGTTCCACGGAATGCATTTGCATCGCCACCCCTCCTTCCCTCCTTCTATACCCAAGTGAGTGAAAAGTGATTCCTCGAACCGCCTCAAACAAAAAACACGATGTCCGAGGACACCGTGTGGTCGATCAACCGATAAAGATGAAGTAAGACGACGCGAAATAGACGAGTACGACGAGAACGGACGGCAAGACGTAGCGGAACTTCGACGTGACATCTTTTCGAAGGACACTGTACATGACCAAGACCGACAAGATCGTGATCCCGATCGCCGTCACCAAGTGTGACGTGGACACATCCGCCAAAATCGAACCGCCTCGGTAGAAGACATCCGACATCGCGATGATGAGCATATTGAAGATGTTACTCCCCAAAATCGAACCGAACGCCAAGTTGACGTTACCAAGCTTCAAGGCGACGAAGACGGCGACCGCTTCTGGGAGCGACGTCGAGGCCGCGATCAAGAAACTGCCGACAAAGCTCGAACCGAGTCCGGTCACGACGGCGATTTGGTCACCTAATACTGAAAGCGCCGTTCCGGCCGCCATGATGACGAGTGCGGCGATGATGAAGCCGATGACCGCGCGCTTGATCGGAATTGAGTCGGTGACGCTGACACCGACTTCTTGCTCGACTTCCCGTTCTGTCGTAGGTTCTTTTGGACGTTGTCCGATATAGTAAATCCCAATCGCGTACAACCCTGCAATCAATAAGGCATCGATCCCGATCCCGAGAATCGTGAAGTCGATGCGGATGACGAGTGCGAGCATCGTCACGAGCGTCAACATCAAACCGAGACTCGCCGTGTAGAGGTGATCCCGACTTGCTTCGTTAAATAGACGCTTCTGACGATAATACAAGTCAAACATCGCCAAGATAAAGATGTTGAACAAGTTCGAGCCGAGCATGTTCCCGATGGCGATGTCCGGGTTATTGATCATGACTGCCGATACGCTCGTCGTCACTTCCGGAAGCGATGTCGCTCCGGCAAGCAACACGGTCCCGACGAGCATGCCGCTCATCGTCGACTTCTCGCTGATGACGTCGGCATACGTCGATAGTTTGATGGCAGCATACACGGTGAGCGCTGCGGCCAAGATGAAGTAAATAAATACCATTTTCCTCTGTCTCCCCTTTTTTCAAAAAATCAAAAAAGACCTTTTTATGGACGCCGAAGAAGCATCCATAAAAAGGTCTCGCGGACTTGGATCAGAAGCTCGATGGACCGAGTGCGTTGCACCGTAGTGACGATCCATCGACCACATTCGTGGTCGCTACTCCCCTTCTTATGTTCACGATGAATATATCACGTTTAAGGTTACTTGACAATCATTTCACTCAAGCCACGTGACGATCTCGTCCGACTGCAATGCCATTCGATACGATAATTCATCGATTGCTTGGAGTGCCGGGAGCGACAAGCGTTCCCACAGTCCTGCTTCTTTCAATTGAGCCGACAAGGCGTCGAGCTCGGGTTGGTTGACCTCGGTCCCGTGACGATATCCTTCGCGCATCGTCTCGTTCAGCTCGAAAGCGGTCTGACAAAGCGTCGTCGTCTCTTGAAGCCACTCCTCTTCACGGAACCCATGTTTGATGACACCGAACAACTTCTCTAACTTCTCGGTCCGCCCTTCTTCGACTCCGTAAAACAACAAGTTCATTTCCGTCTCGAACGCTTCGATGAGCGTTGTCGTCTGCGCGAACGGCTTCAACGCATGGAGCAGTTCATGATAATACCAGGATTGGTCGCGGAGCGGCCGATTGAAACGGTCCCATACTTGTTTGCCGGAAGACTCGACGTCGAGACGAATCGAACGCAGATTATGTAGCTTGTCCGCGGCCAAGAGTGCGACTTCATCATACTGCATCGTCCGCACATGCTGAATCGTCATCCGTTTGCGTTCTTCCCACGACTGGTGTTTCCCCGACTCGGACACAGCCTTGACTAGACGTGTCACTTCATGTCCAAATCGTTCACTCAGTTCATCAGGTGTCGTCAACGTATCTTCGAGCAAGTCGTGGAGCAGACCCGCCACGACGACCGGGACGGGTTGGCGATCTTCGACGAGCAACATGGAGACCGCCACAGGATGGGTCAAATAAGGAATATTCGTTCCTTTTCGAAACTGTCCGTCGTGACGGACGGCCGCGAAACGGAGTGCCTCCTCGATGATTTGATGCACGACGTTTCCTCCTTCGCTAGTTTCAATGTACTCACCATCCTATACCCGTCACTAGGCCTTTACACGCATATCGGTTGTTAAAATATAGGGTAATGGTCCCAGTTTCTTGATTCAAGCTTCGTAAATCATCTTTTTCGTCATGCCCCCATCAACGATCAAATTATGCCCATTGACGAAATCGTTTTTCTCGTCAATCAAATAAGAGACGGCGCGGACGATATCCTCCGGTGTCCCGACACGTCCTGACGGATGCTGCGCGTGATCGATATCACGAAGGGCTTCATCCGAGGTATGGATCCATCCGGGACTGACCGCATTCACCGTGATCGGTCGTTCAGCCAAAGAGACCGCCATCGACTGGGTCAACGACACGATCCCCCCCTTTGAGGCGCCGTATGCTTCCCAATCAGCCTCGTTTTGAAGCGCGCGGGTCGAGGCCACGTTGATGATGCGGCCGAAATCAGCCCCTTCGTTCAACGTCAAGAAAGCTTTCGAGCAAGCGAACGTCCCGACGAGGTTGACATCGATCACGCGTTTGAACGTCTCGACGTCGAGTTCGGCCATCGGTTTGACGAGTGAGGATACACCACCGTTATTGATAAGCACATGGGCGGTGCCGATTTCTTGATGAATAACTTTGAATACGCGGTTCATATCCTCATGATCCCCCAGGTCCATCTGATGGAACGTCACTCCTTCAAGTTGCGGGTCTTGCCCGATATCGAGTCCGACAACACGATATGTCGTGCTAAAATGGCGGGCCAGTTCCCGCCCGATTCCTTGGCTGACACCGGTTATAATCATCGTCTGTTTCATTGTCATCCCTCCTGGACAGTAGAATACCCTGATTGCATGAAAATGAGTCCTATCAGTTCGACCAAAGTGTTTGGTCTGACGTCGTCACGACGGTCGCACCTGCCTCAAGGGCGGCCTCGATTTCTTCAGACGACGAGATCAAGCCGCCGGCGAAGACTGGAATATTTGTTGCTTCTCTCACGCACCGGATATATTTCGGGACGAGACCTGGTAATACCTCAATATAATCTGGTTGAGTGCGGTTGATAAGGCGATAACTCTTCTCGAGTGAACTCGAATCGATTAAAAACAGACGTTGCACCGTTTTAACTTGCTTTTGTTTCGCTTTTAAAATGACACTGCCTTTCGTCGAAATGATTCCATACGGTCGAAACGTCTGACACACATATTCGGTCGCATATTCATCTGCCTTCAGACCTTGAATCAAATCGAGATGGACGAACACTTGCTTGTCATGGGCCGCTAGTAACTGAAACACGGCATCAAGCCGGGCCACATGGACTTCAAGCAAGACGCCAACTTTGAATGGCCCTCTTACAAATGTCTCGAGGTCTTTCATGTCTCGGAGAGCAGGCAAAATCGTTTGACCTTCAATCATTCCCACACAACCTTTCTCCATTCCAGTTTCTCTCATTATCTGTACAACGTCATCTGGAAATCAAGGTTTACTGATTCAATATAGCGGGAAAATAATTTTAACTTATGCGCAGAGAGGGAGTAGTGACATGGTGAATGAAGTAGATGTACGGATTGAGACACCAACACCGGAGGAGCATCAACGCCTTCGCGTCAAAGCAGGCATGCCGAAACGTTCCGACTCAGGCACGGTGAAAGGACTCGCTAACACGTTACACGGCGTTTGTTTATATAAAGACGACACGATGGTCGGGATGGGACGTGTCGTCGGGGACGGCGGCATGGTGTTTCATCTCGTCGATATCGTCGTCGATCCCGAGTGTCAAGGCCTTGGGCTTGGTAAATTGATCATGGAACAATTGATGGATTGGATCTTACAGGAAGCAGACGAGACGGCCATCATTAGTCTGATTGCTGACATTCCGGCAGACGGCCTGTATCGCCAGTTCGGATTTGACTATTCTCGTCCCGAATCGGTCGGGATGGAATATCAATGGAGTGAAAACTGATGGTGAAGCAATCCTTCCCTTTTTTAGGGGGGTGACCTATGGACGTATTCAATGTAATCGTATTACTCGGATTGGCACTCACCTTGATTTCGGTGCTCAGTTTGATTATCGAGCGTTTGTTCTTTCCTAGTATCCTCGCCTTCATTGCAATCGGCGTCGCGGTCGGCTTCTTTTGGGACGGGAATGAGGTCTTCAAGATCGCCGGGGAAATCGGGATTATTCTCTTATTCTTTTTACTCGGTTTAAAGTTTCCGCTGAGCGAGCTCGTCAAGCGAATGAAACAAGTGTGGAAAGCAGGGGTCCTAGATGTCCTTCTCGCCTTCGGGGTCACGATTGGAATCGCTTTGTTGTTTGGTCTCGACTTCTCACAGGCATTTTTGATCGGTGCCGTCCTCTATGCGACGAGTTCGTCGATTTCGGCGAAACTTCTCGAGCGACATTCTGAGAAACATGAAGATGTGAAAGAGTTCGTACTGGCGCTCCTCATCTTCGAAGACATTTTCGCCCCGCTCATTTTGACCGTTGCCCCGTTCATCATCCAAGACGAACCGATCGCTTTCACGGACATCGGGAAAGTGTTCGCCGGATTTCTGATTTTCGGAGTGCTCCTCTTCATCGGGTCTCGTTTCGTTTTGAACCGACAGCGGTTCGTCAAACATCTGTTGCGACAAGATGATGCGAGTATCGGTTTGATTGGATTGATTTTATTCTTTGCTGGGATTGGCATGGTGTTCGGCCTGTCCGAGATCCTCGGGGCGTTCATTGCCGGAATCATGCTTGCGGGCATCCACGATGTGCGGCCGTTGAAACGATTGACGGTACCCGTTCGCGACTTGTTTTTGCCGATTTTCTTCATCTCGTTCGGGATCTCCATCAACCTCGATCAAGGGGTCATCGTCAATGCCCTCTTCTTCGTCCTGATCGTTTGGGGTGTATTGTCGAAGTGGATCGTCGGACGCGTCGGGGGTCGCATGTATGGCTTGACGCGGGTGCAGGCGAACGAGGCCGGCTTCTCACTCGCCCCGCGTGGCGAGTTCTCGATTTTGTTCACCGCCCTATCGAACGGAGCGATCAACTTATTTGTCGGTCTCTATATTTTCGTCTCGGCCATCGTCGGCATCGTCTTGTTCCGCTTCTCTGAGATTCTTGCTAACAAGACGGAGGAAAAACTTGAGAAAGTACTTCCCGATGAGACAAAAAATAAAGAAGATCAATGATAGAACACAAAAGGAGGACCTTCACGCGAAGGTCCTCCTTTGTTCGTCAAAATGATGATGCTTGTTTCGACTGTTTTTTCTTGCGTTTCTTGCGCCAGATGAAAAAGACAATCAGACCGACGGCTAATAATCCATAAATTGCGTACGAATACACATCTAAATATCGTAAAATCGATTCCCAATTCTCACCGACACGGATGCCGATATAAATGAGAATCGTGTTCCAAATGACCGTGCCGGCCGTACTGAGCAACAAGAACTTCAGAAACGGCATATTCGACATGCCTGCCGGTAACGAGATCAAGCTTCGGACGACGGGCATCAATCGTCCAAAGAACACCATCCAGCCCCCATATTTGTCGAACCAAGCATCCGCCCGTCGAACGTCCGCGATATCGAGTCGAATCCATTTCCCGTATTTCTTCGTCCACTTCTCAATCTGTTCGACATCAAGATAGAGACCGATGCCGTATAACAAAATGGCTCCTAAAATGGCACCGGCTGTCGCAGCGAAAATGACGAGCGGGACGTTCAAATCAGTCTTCACGGCAAAGAATCCACCGAATAAGAGCACGACCTCTGATGGAATCGGCGGGAACACATTTTCAATAAAAATCATGAACGCGATACCGAAATAACCGAACTGTTCAATGACCTGGATCATCCACTCTCTCATATTGTTCAACCTCCAATATCCCCTATTATACCCGTCACCTCACTTCAAAAACCGTCCCGACGTGCTAAAATGAAGTACTTGAAGGAAAGCGAGGAAACAATAATGACCGAACCGATACGTTGCCCTGGTGCGGCACAGACCCCACGTACGTCCGTTATCATGACGAGGAATGGGGCAAACCCGTCCACGATGATCAGAAGCACTTCGAATGTCTTACCCTTGAGAGCGCCCAGGCGGGACTCAGTTGGATCACCATTTTACGAAAGCGCGACCATTACCGGGAAGCCTACGCCAACTTCGACGTCGAGACCGTTGCTGCGTTCGACGAGACGGATGTTGAACGGTTGCTGGCCAATCCCGGTATCGTCCGGAACCGCCGAAAAATCGAGGCGTCAATCAATAATGCCAAGCGCTTCATCGAGATTCAACAAGAGTTCGGCACGTTCGATGCCTACATCTGGTCGTTCGTCGACAATACGGTGATCAACAACCAATGGGCGGCCAATGACGACATCCCCGCCACGACCGAACTGTCTCATCAGATCAGTAAGGATTTGAAACGGCGCGGGTTCAAATTTTTAGGACCGACGACCGTCTATGCCCATCTGCAGGCGACGGGACTCGTCAATGACCACCTGACCTCTTGCTTCGCTAAATAATTTGATTATTTGGTCAATCCTTCAATAAAATCGTACACTTGATTCAGTTTTGTGACAAATTTTTGACATGGTGCATACCATAAACATTGAAAGCGTTTTCATTATGATTGAGGGGATGTTTTATGAACGGGATTTTAATATCCATCACCGTTTACATGGCGCTCATGGTACTACTCGGCGTCATCGCCTATCGGCGGACGGAGAGCATCGGCGACTATATGCTCGGAGGACGCGGACTCGGTCCCGCCGTCGCGGCCTTGTCGTCAGGCGCTTCCGACATGAGTGGTTGGCTGTTGATGGGACTACCGGGTGCGATGTTCGCGACCGGGCTCTCGAGCGGATGGATTGTCATCGGGTTGACGATCGGCGCGTACTTGAACTGGTTGCTCGTCGCACCTCGCTTGCGGACGTACTCATATTTGTCCGAGGATGCCATCACGATTCCAGATTTTTTCGAGAAACGTTTTAAAGATTCACGCGGCACGTTGCGGACGTTCTCGGCGGCTGTGACACTCATCTTTTTCACCCTCTATGCCACGAGCGGATTCGTGGCCGGCGGCCGGTTATTCAATGCCGTCTTCGGAATTGAGTTCGGGACGGGCGTCTTGATTTTGGCTTCTATCATTATCATCTATACGTTCATCGGAGGATTTTTGGCGGTCAGTTGGACGGATTTCGTTCAAGGGTTGATCATGTTGTTCGCCCTCATCCTCGTCCCGGCCATCGCCATCACGGCGACCGACGGCGTGAGCGCCGCCTTCCAGACGATCGGTGACATCGATGAGGCGCTGCTTGATCCGCTGACCGGTCAGTCGCTCAGCGGCATCGTCTCGCTATTCGCCTGGGGGCTCGGTTACTTCGGGCAACCGCACATCATCGTCCGTTTTATGGCCATCGAGAAGTTACAGGACATCAAGAAGGCCCGACGGATCGGCATCTCATGGATGCTGTTCACCGTCGTCGGCGCGATGGCGACCGGGCTGTTCGGACTCGCCTATTATACGCAGCGTGGACTTGAGATCGATAACCCAGAAAACATTTTTATTAATTTATCTGATTTATTATTCGTCGATCTCATCACCGGCGTCTTGCTTGCGGCGTTGCTCGCTGCCATCATGTCGACGATCTCGTCACAGCTCCTCGTCTCGTCGAGTGCTGCGACGACCGACTTCTATCAGAAGTTCTTCCGAAGAGACGCCGGCGACCGTGAGCTCGTCATGGTCGGCCGGATCACGGTCATCCTCGTGTCGCTCATCTCGATTTGGCTCGCGTTCGGGGCGGATGATACGATCTTGAACTTGGTCGGTTACGCCTGGGCCGGCTTCGGCTCGTCGTTCGGGCCACTCATCCTGTTCAGCCTGTTCTGGAAACGGACGACGCGACAAGGGGCGCTCGCCGGTATGCTAACCGGTGCCTTCATCGTCATCGTCTGGAAAAACTTTGCCGCCGATTGGTTCGGGACCGTCGGTGAGCTCTATGAGATGATTCCAGCGTTCTTCTTGTCGAGCCTCGCCATTTATGTCGTCAGTCTGATGACACCACCACCGAGCTCGACGATCACGAACGAGTTCGAGGAAATGGAACACATCTTGAAGACAGAACGGATTTAACGATCGAAATGCCATGCTACTATAGCCTGGCACTTTTTCTTGTCGCCTAACAAGGAAATTGACAGTCAATTGCGAATGGTACATATAGATCAATTTGTATCATAAGAAAGGAAGTGACTCGTCCCTTGAAACGAGTAATCCCGTATAAACAAGTCATATTGACCTTGCCCCTCCTCTTTCTGTTCGGCTGTGCGACCGCTGACGTCGAGACGTCTACCGAGCAAACGGAGACCCCGGCACCAGAGACCGAGGCGGAGGAGCCGGAACCTGTTCCGGAAGAGCCACAACCCGTCGTGACGACGACGTCCGTCTATGCGATTGGCGATATCTTGTTACACGACAGCGTATATAATGCCGCCAAGAGCGGGGACGGCTATGACTTCACTGCCGCCTTCGAACCGATCGCCCCGATTTTGACCGAGGCCGATATTGCCATCGCCAACCAAGAGAGCATGATCGGTGGCAGTGAGATCGGCTTATCGAGCTACCCGGCTTTCAACAGTCCGTATGAGGTCGGTGATGCGCTCCAAGACGCTGGCATCGACTTGGTGACGATGGCGAACAACCATACGCTCGATCGAGGCGTCACGGCCATCGAGAATTCGATCGCCCACTGGAACGAGATCGGCATGCCGTATACTGGTTCGTTCTTATCGGAAGCGGACAAGGCTGAGATTCGGACGTTGACGAAGAATGATATCTCGTTCGCGTTTCTCGCCTACACGTACGGCACGAACGGGGTCGTTCCGAAACAACCGTACCATGTCAACTACATCGATCTCGAGGCAATGAAGCCTGAGATTGAAGCGGCCGAACAATCAGCCGACCTCACCGTCGTCTCGCTCCATTTCGGGAATGAATATGAGATACTCCCGAACGAGGGACAACAGACACTCGTCCAAGAGCTGTCTGACCTCGGGGTCGATCTCATCATCGGCCATCACCCCCACGTCCTCCAACCGGTCGCTTGGGTGGACGGCGCTGAAGGCAACCGAACGTTCGTCGCCTACTCGCTCGGCAACTTCCTGTCCGGTCAACAAGGGGACGATCGCAATACGGGTGGCATCGTCGGCATCGATGTCGTCAAGACCGTCGAGGCGGATGAGACGACGTTCGAACTCGCCAATCCGATGTTCTATCCGACGTTCACCCGGCGCTCTAGTGCGGACGGACCGTTCGAGGTCGTGCCGTTACAGACGGCAAAACCCGAGTTGTTCGATGCAACGAGCGAACATATGTCGCAATGGATGCCAGAACTCGAAATCGTTCAATGAAGGATCACTTTCACAAGTGATTCTTTTTTTTGCCAAAAAAGGTTGCTTTACATGAAATCATCCGTTAGACTAAGTCGTATATTTATAAATACAAATGCATAATTATGTATAAGGGGTGTAAGGAAATGAAACAAAAACTCGTATTAGCTTATTCAGGTGGACTTGACACATCGGTCGCAATCAAATGGTTGGATGAACAGGGATATGACGTCATCGCCTGCTGTTTGAACGTGGGAGAAGGGAAAGACTTGGAGCGCATTCAACAGAAGGCACTCAAAGTCGGGGCCGTCAAATCGGTCGTCATCGATGCGGTCGATGAATTCGTCAACGATTTCGCCCGTTACTCGATGCAGGCACATACAATGTATGAAGGCGTCTATCCACTCGTCTCTGCCCTATCGCGGCCGCTCATCTCGAAGAAGCTAGTCGAGGTCGCGCAAGCCGAAGGTGCCATCGCCGTTGCTCACGGGTGCACGGGGAAAGGGAATGACCAAGTCCGGTTCGAGGTGTCGATTCATGCGCTCGACCCGTCGCTTGAAATCATCGCGCCGGTCAGGGAGTGGAAATGGTCACGGGAAGAAGAAATCGCCTATGCCGCCGAGCACGGTATCCCGATTCCGATCGTCCAAGAAGAGCCGTTCTCGATCGACCAAAACATTTGGGGCCGGGCCGTCGAATGCGGCATTCTTGAGGACCCATGGGCCGCTCCACCGGCGAGCGCTTATGAATTGACGGCACAGCTCGAAGACACTCCAAACGAACCGACGTATGTTGAAATCGAGTTCAACGCCGGCGTACCAGTCGCCATCAATGGACAAGCAGCGACGTTCACAGCCATTCTCGAGCAGTTGAATATCGTCGCCGGGGCTCACGGTATCGGGAAAATCGACCATATCGAAAACCGGGTCGTCGGAATCAAATCGCGGGAAGTGTACGAAGCACCGGGTGCGATGACGCTCATCACGGCACACCAAGCGCTCGAGGCGCTCACGCTCGTCCGGGAAGTCGCCCACTTCAAACCGATCGTCGAACAGAAATTGACGGAGACGATCTACAACGGTCTCTGGTACTCGCCACTGACGAAAGCACTTCTCGCCTTCATCGATGAGACACAACAAACCGTGACCGGTACGGTCCGGATGAAACTGTTCAAAGGTCAAGCCATCGTCGACGGACGGAAGTCGCCGATCTCGCTCTATGACGAACATCTCGCGACGTACACGTCGGCCGACACGTTCGACCAACAAGCCGCCGTCGGTTTCATCAAGTTATGGGGACTGCCGACGAAAGTGCAAGCGGAAGTGCTAGCGGAGAAAGGAACGATGGTGCATGAGTAAACTATGGGGCGGCCGGTTCGAACAGACGGCCAGTGAATGGGTCGACGAGTTCGGGGCCTCGATTCATTTCGACGCCCAGCTCGTGTTAGAAGATATTGAAGGGAGCATCGCCCACGTGACGATGCTCGGGGAACAACACATTTTGACAGCAGACGAAGTCGCGCAAATCGTCGCGGGGTTGAAGATACTAGCCAAGAAGGCACAAGCGGACGAATTGACGTTCAACGTCTTCCATGAAGACATCCATATGAACCTCGAGGCGCTGTTGCATGAGGAAATCGGCCCGGTCGCTGGCAAGATGCACACGGCGCGGAGCCGGAACGACCAAGTCGCGACGGATATGCACCTGTATTTGAAACGCCGGGTCCTCGAGACGATTGACGGAATCGAGGCCGTGCAGACGGCACTCTATGACCACGCCGCTCAAAACGTCGAATCGATCATGCCGGGTTATACACACTTGCAACGGGCCCAGCCGGTCTCACTCGCCCATCACTTGCTCGCTTACTTCTGGATGCTCGAGCGCGACAAAGAGCGTTTCAGTGACAGCTTGAAACGGATTGACATGAGCCCGCTCGGAGCGGGTGCCCTGGCTGGGACGACATTCCCAATCGATCGTCATCGCTCGGCCGAGTTGCTCGGTTTCGCCCAAGTCTATCCGAACAGTCTGGACGCCGTCAGCGACCGTGACTTCATCTTAGAGTTCTTGTCGAATGCGTCGCTTCTCATGATGCACTTGTCACGGTTCTGCGAGGAGTTGATCCTTTGGAGCAGCGAAGAGTATCGGTTCATCACGATCTCTGACGTGTTCTCTACGGGATCGAGCATGATGCCTCAGAAGAAGAACCCGGACATGGCCGAACTCGTCCGCGGAAAGTCAGGTCGCGTCGTCGGCAATCTGATGGGACTTTTGACGATTATGAAGGGACTCCCACTCGCCTATAACAAGGACCTGCAAGAAGATAAGGAAGGCATGTTCGACACCGTCAAGACGGTTCAGGGCAGTCTCAGCATCATGGCCGGTATGATTCAAGACATGACGTTCCACACGGAGACGATGAAGCAAGCGACCGAGCGCGATTTCTCGAACGCGACCGAACTCGCCGATTATTTGACGGCAAAAGGGATGCCGTTCCGTGAGGCCCATGAAGTGACGGGCACGCTCGTCCGGTATTGTATCGACCAGCGTCTGTATTTATCAGAATTACCGATCGAGACGTACCAAGCCCACTCTGAATTGATTGAAGCGGATGTGTACGAGGCACTCTCGCCGGTGACGGCCGTCAAACGCCGCAACAGTTACGGCGGGACGGGCTTTGACTCAGTTCGGATTCAACTGACAGAAGCGAAAGAGAACCTACCGACACATGCGTAAACAATGAGGACCTGGTCAATTTGCGACCAGGTCCTCATTTTTCTACTTGTCAGACGAAAAAAATGATGTTAACCTAACTTTAGTCAACGTTAACAGAAAAGGGGTTTACATATTGAAAATTCATGATTTGACACAAGTTGCCATCGGTGCCGCCTTGCTTGCGAGCATCGGCTCCATTGCCATCCCGATCGGCCCCGTCCCGATTACCCTTCAAATGCTCGGCATCATGACGGTTGCTTCCGTGCTCGGCGCCAAAAAAGGCGGTCTTGCCGTCGTCGTCTACTTATTGCTCGGCTTGATCGGTCTACCCGTCTTAAGTGGTTCGGGCGGGCTCGCCCCGTTCGTCGGTCCGACGGTCGGTTATTTGATCGCCTTCCCGATCGCCGCCTTTTTGATCGGTTGGTTATCGGAACGGCATCGTACGTTCCCCGCCCTCGTCGCTTATAACATCCTAATCGGACTCGGCTTCGTCTATGTAGTCGGCAGTCTCGGTCTCCAAGCCGTGTTCGGACTAACGTTCATCGATGCACTCAAAGTGAATATCCCGTTCATCCTCGGTGACTTGATCAAAGCAGTGTTAGCTGCGGGCATCGCCTACAAAGTCTCAACGAACCCGCAAATGCGCAGAACCCTCGCCTCGTGAAGGTTCAAACGTTTCATCGGATAGAAGAGGTGGAACGTATATAGTATGGAAGGGGGTGTCCTGATGAGCGATTCAACGTTTAAAAAGCGCTTGATGAAAGCGACCCATATCCATCGCTCCCCGAAAGGACAGCGTCGCGGGAAAGACGAGCCGCAACGTGAAAAACGCGACACCGAGGCGTTCGAACGACGGTTGCGTGAAGCGAAGAGCAAAGTCGGAGAGATTCAAGAGAACATTGACCATATCGCCAGACGTTAACACCCTGTCCTCGGACAGGGTTTTTTGATGCGCTTCAGCACACGTTATACTGATGGTGATGTGTATATGTAGGATATATCATGCTCCGACTATCCCTATAAGAAAGACCCTCGTCCTGTAGACGAGGGTCGATCATCACTTCGAACGCGGCCGGATAAACAGCGCGACAATGAACGAGAGCGCGAGGACGACGAGTAGTCCGAGCGAGATGTCGTTGAAGCCGAGCAAGTTGAGTCCGACGCTGATGGCGACAGCGACATAGAAGCCACCGAGCGCCTTTTTGACGAGTTGCGAACTGAACCGTTGCAACTGCTTCGCCCCGATCGGTGAGCCAATCATCGCCCCGGCGATGAGCGCGAGACCATGCCAATAGTTTGCATCGGCCCCGGCGACGGCATAGTTGATAACGCCCGAGACGACGATAAGGAACGCCGCGGCGATACTCGTCCCGACGGCTCGTTTCATCTCGGTATTGAGCAGTTTGACTTGAAGCGGTGTCAATACGAATCCGCCGCTGACACCCATGAGTGACGAGATGAACCCGCCGAACAATCCGATAAAACCGAGGCGTGGGACCGACTCCGAGCCGACACTTCCTTCTTCATGTTGCTTCGACCGGAAGAACGAGACGGCAAAGTACGTCAGTAGCGCGATGTAGGCGAGCGAGATGACCGGCTTCGCACCGTCGAGCGTCTCAAGGTAGAACACGAGCGGCGTCGCCACCCACGTCCCGACGACACCGAAGGCGCCAATCATGAGGGCATGTTTCGGATTGACGTTCTTTAATTTAAGATGGGAGATTGTACCGGCCGTGGTCGATCCGAGCGTGAGCATCAGACTGAGCGCGATGGCCGCACTCGCCTCGTATCCGAAGACGAGCAGCAGCGGCGTGAGTAAGATTCCGCCCCCGATGCCGAAGAATCCGCTCAAAATCCCGATGAGCGTTCCGAGCAGTAGAAACGATAGTAATGCTGTGACATCCATGAACAAACCTTCTTTCTTTCCTTTTCATAACTAATCATAACAAAAAAGGAGCGCTTTATGGCGCCCCTCGTTTATAATACCTTCTCTAAAAATCCGAATACTTTTTGACGATACTCGGTTTGGAACGAGCGATGCGACTGCACGTGCCCATCATTCTCGGTCACCCACAGTTCGACTTCCTCCCCGGCCTCGGCCAATTGTTCACTCTCGCTCACAGGGATGGCATCATCGCCCTCACTATGAATCAACAACACCGGCGCCTCGATTTGAGCGATATCGTCAATCGGCTTGACCACATCGGGATCGAGACCCGTGAACCACGGCGTCACCGTCATGATGACCGGTGTGAACGGAAAGTTCGGTAAATTACTCCATACAGGCAAGTTTGTCTCGAGGTAGCCCCGGAGGTCACTGAACGGACTATCGGCGATCACAGCGGCCACGTCGGTCTCATCAGCCGCAGACAACGCCGTCGCCGCGCCCATCGACACCCCGTATAAGACGATTGGACCGTCCGAGCGTTCTTTCGCATAGGCAATCGCGGAAGCGAGGTCCGCTTGTTCTTTCGCCCCAACCGTCACACGATCACCTTCCGAGATACCTGACCCACGAAAATCGAACGTCAAGAACTGATATCCCTGTTCATGAAACTCGGGGATCAATTCTTTGAGCGGCAAATCGGACTGCTCGCGATTCTTCCCATAACCATGTGCGAACACGATCGTTGCGCGCGGTGTCGGGTGCGGGATCCACCACCCGTACAAATCGTGACCATCCTCGGCTTCGATGGTCACATTCTCGTATTTGACACCTAACGTCTTCGGCGTATACGTCAAAGTCTCACGTTCGGGCGACGTCAACTGATCGCCGATGTGGGCCGAGATGCCCACGACGGCGAGAAACACGATGAGAAGCAACACACCGGTCGCAACCCCTATATATTTAACCCAACGATTCATCGCACTGCCCCTCTCCATTGTCCACTTGCTTTCAGTTGACTCATCGGAGCCAACTCCGTAAAGCGATTAACGCATGTTGTACCGGTTCCCATGTCTCAGACGGAATGACGTAACACGTCGCCTCCGCAATGTGAAACGTCGTCACATCGGCACGTCGAACGATATTTTCACCGATTGGACCGAACGGGTCACTGTTGACATCCGTATGGTCGAATGTCTTCCACACCCGCGCCCCGTCCTCATAAAGCGCGCACCCAAACGACTTCACCGGTCCGTCAATTCCATACTCGGCATAATGCCATAACGTCGTCGCATCGAGGGGTGAACCGAGATGTAGGATTTTTGCATTACGCTCGATCATGCGTTCGATTGGCGAACCCGGCCCAAAACCGACTTCAAGTGTATGTCCAGCCACGATCTCCTCGGCACCATTCCCCCACGCAGCGACCGACCACATCGGATGATTGCTCCGAAACACGTTCGGATACGTACGGAACAGTTCCGGGACACGGCCCATGCCTCGAGTCGGTGTCTTCTCCTGGTCATACGCCGGCATTTCCTCCCGGATCGTTGGCCACCACTCGACTGGGACAGGTGGGGCTTCCCATTCAGCCGGGTCTGAATTATCACTGCTCTGGGTCGCCATCATGATCAGCCCGTCCGGACCGACCGTATCTTGGAGCGCCTCGATGACGGTCTGAGCCCCGCCACATACCCATCCGAGCTTTGATAAGGACGTGTGGACGAATAGGGCGTCCCCCGGCTTGACGCCGGCACCCTGTAAGTGGGCAACTAAACTTGTTTTCGTTTCGATATGTTTCATCGGATTCACTCCACGATGAGCTGGATCGTCGACCCGCTCCTTGATTTTTTGACTTCAATCCGGGCGTCGACCCGGTCCTTTAATTCCTGAACGTGACTGATGACCCCGACGAGCCGCCCGCTCGATTGGAGCGACATGAGAAGCTCGATCGCTTGGTCGAGCGATTCAGCGTCGAGTGTCCCGAACCCCTCATCGATGAGCATCGTCTCAAGGCTGACCCCGCCACTCAGTTGCTGGACGACTTCGGCGAGTCCAAGGGCGAGCGACAATGATGCTTTGAACCCTTCCCCACCCGACAGGTTTTGGACGCGGCGTGACTGACCCGTATAGGCGTCAAAGACTAATAGTTCGAGACCGGACTTGGCATTTCCTCTCGCCGTCTCGATTTTCCGCTCCAATTGGAACTGTCCGCTCGTCATTTGATCGAGATGGACGTTGGCCGCATGGAGAATTTGATCGAAGAACGCCGTCTGCACGTACGTCTCGAACGTCAACTTTTGCGGATTCAGGCCCCGACCGGTGTCGGCGATCAATTTGACCGTCTCCAGATTCCGTTGATCCTCATCCGTCTTCTCCCGGAGCGCGTTCCATTCCGCTACGATGTGACGATGACGTTTCAATTGCCCGTCCGCCGTCACGAGTTGTTCGGACAGCGCTTCGAACGAACGGCTCTCCTCGTGCAACTTCTCCCGGAGTCGTTCAAGGTCTGGTCGCGGACGGTCCCCGATTTTATCGTTCAGCGCCTTGACGGCGTGTTCGAGCCGGACACCTTCCTCCAGCTCGGTCGCTTGGCGCTCGCGCAGCTCGGGCAGTTGCTCGACGCGCGCACGATACTCCTTGAACACAGCTTCAGTCAACTCAATCTTCTCGAGAGCGGCCCCCAGTTCAGCCGTCGCTTCGGAAAGACGAACATGCTCGAACTCGAGTTGCTCACCAAGGAGACGGAGTCGTTCCGCTTCCCCCCACTTCAATCGATTCAATTCTTCAAGCCGACGTTCATACGTCCCCACGTTTCGTTCGATGTGAGTGAGTCGCGTGGCGAGCTGATTCCGCTCGGTCTGCAACATTTCTAACGTCGTCCCATCCGGTTGACGCATCGACTGAAGCTGCTCTTGGACGGTCTGGAGCTGTTCGAACAACTTCTGTCGTGCATCTGCCTGCACACGCTTCGCCGTCTCGAGTTGCTTCAATTCGGTCGTGGTCGCGCGCAAGAGACGCTCCATCCGTTGTCGTTCTTCGGCTCCTTGACGCAACTGCCGGACGCGGGCGTCTTGGTGTTGCATCGCAGCGTCAGCCGCGCCATCGAGCTTCAATTCGAGTCGAGCGAGATCACGTTCACGGATCAGCTCATCGAGTTGGCGTTTGAGCGCCCGATAATCCGCCCGTGCTTCATGGAGGTCGGCCTCGATTCGTTTCAGCGTCTCGATGGCTGAGCGATGACCGGCTTGGTCGATGGACGTCCCCGTTCGCTCCACGTGTCCGTGGGTCAATGAACCGCAGACCGGACAAGGTTCCCCCGCTTCGAGTTGCTCCCGCAGCGTGTCGGCCATGAGTGCATGCTCGGCCTCGACGAATTGGTCGACTTGTTTCGTCTGGGCAGTGAATTGTCGCTGGACTTCCTTCCCGTTGCGTTCACAGGCACCGAGTCGTTCCGTGACCTCTGCCACTTTCGCCTCGAGCCGAACCTGATGTTGGAGCTGACTATACAGCCGTTCGGCCTCGACGAGTTGGTTTGGGGCCGGTGCGTGTTCCAGCTTAGCCGCAAGTTCGCCTTCAGTAGCTTGGAGCTCCTGGAGACGCGCTTCTTCTGAGAACAGGCTGAGCGGCTCCAACTGGCGTTTCAAGTCATCCCGACGTCTCGTGGCCCGGTGCCATTCGTCGACGTAGGGCAACATCTCGTCAATCGCATTGACGCGACTTGTGGCTTGATCTGCCTCCTGGCGCATGGACGTGATGGCTTCTGCTTCTGCCTTCAACTCTTCCAGCTGTTTCGTGTAGCCTTCGTCTCGTTGACGGGATACATCGCGTTCACGGGTCAACCGTTCGATGTCGTGACGCACCGTTTCGGTACGTTGATAGAGCGGGCTGACGCTCGCCACTTGTTCAAGTCGTTGGATGAGCGCTTGGCGTTCTTCACGCTCCTGTGCCGCTTCGCGGAATGCTTGGAGCGCGGTTGCGCGCACGTCCCGCTCTTCCATCAACTCGGCGAGCGTGGTCGCCTGATTCACTTCTCGACGTAGCGCCTCGAGCCGTTCCTCACCAGTCCGGCGTTGTGCCTGTAGCGAGTCCCTCGCCGCCAAGAGCCGCTCCTCCCGGGCGTCGAGCCACGTCACGATTTCAGGCAAGTTTCGGGTCGACATGTCCTCGACGGCATCGTCTTCAAGTTCCAACAGTTTTAAGCGCGTCGTCTCGACCGCCCATTCGACTCGTTTGCGGTATTTGCCGTAACGTTCAATCCAATCTTCCTGAAAGGCACGGTACGCCTCCGTCTTGAAGATCGATTGCAGAATTTGTTGCTTCTTCGTCGAATCGGAATCGAGGAGCTGACGGAACTGGTTCTGCGGCAACAACAAGATTTGGCTGAACTGCTCATAGCTCAGTTGCAACAACGATTCAATCGTCTGTTCGACGTCGTTCACTTTCGTCGCAATCGGTTTCCAAGCGTCTTTCCATTCGTAGAGCACCGCCTCGTGCGGGATTGGCGTCTTATTTTTCGGGTGCGGCTGTTGTGGTTGGCGGACGATCCGATATCGTTCGTCGCGAATCGTGAACGAAAAGTCGATCTCGGTCTTTCGCTCCGGGTCCGCATATTGGCTTCTAAAATCACTCGCGTTTCGGAGCGTCCCACTCGCCCGTCCGTACAGCGCGAACGTCATCGCGTCAAAAATCGTCGTCTTCCCTGCACCGGTCCGGCCGCTGATGACGAACATCGAACGGCCTTCAAGCTGCGTAAAATCGATTTGTTCTGTCTCGGCGTAAGGACCGAAGGCGGTGATGGTCAATTGTTCCGGTCTCAAATCGATTCCTCCCCTTCTAAGAAGCGTTGCACCGTCGCATCGGCATCGCGGCCGTGGACGGCTTTAAAGAAGTCCATATATACATCCTCGACCGATTGCCGTTCGAGCTTCTCCCGTTCGAAGCGGGACGTCTGGTCTTGGCGACGCAACAACTCAAGTTCGAGGTGTAAGATGTTCGGATAGACGGTCCGCAACTTCGCCATCGGGTCGAATAACGCACGTTCATCGGTCAAGACGATTTTTAAATAGTCGTCGACGGCCTCGTCTTGATAAAACGACGGATCGAGCAGCTCGTTCAACGTCCCGGTCAAGATGCGCAAGTCACGGCGCGCCTGAAGTGGACGACGTCGACGTGTCCACGTCCCGTCCCATTCGATGACGTCGACCGATTTCACATGCGTCGCCTCGGAGAACGAATATTTCATGAGCGACCCGCTGTACGCGATCCGGTCGTCGCGAATGGCGTCACGGTTATGCAGGTGTCCGAGCGCCGTATAGCCGAACGGCGCGTATAGTCCTTTGGCGACTTGCCCGGCCGTCCCGACGGACAGTTGCCGTTCGGAGTCGGTCTCGAGTCCGCCGGCGACGAAACTGTGGCCGACGGCGACCGCTCGTGCGTCGATCGCCCCATAAGAGTCGACGACTGCGGCGAGCGCGTCATGGTGAGTCCGAATCGACTCGTCGCCGAACGCGTAACGGATGCGCGCCGGCTCGAGGAACGGCATCAAATAAAACGGGATGTCATTCACGACAATCGGCCCTGTTCCCGGGTCATATTTCCCGACGATATGGAGACCGACTTTCGTCAACAGTTTGGAGCTGTATTGGAGCCGCTCGGCCGAATCATGATTGCCGGCGATGGCGAGCACGGGGATGCCCCGCTCGAGGACGAGCGCACGCCACATCTCATCGAGCAAGTCGACGGCCTCGACGGGCGGCACGGCCCGGTCATATAAATCACCGGCGACGACGATGGCATCAGGCTTCTCCTCGTCGACGATGTGTAAAAATGATTCAAATAAAATGATTTGTTGTTCTTCTGTCATGTGGCGGCCGTGGACGATTTTACCTAAATGCCAATCGGCCGTATGTATCCATTTCATGCGACTTCACCTCTGATTCCATTCTAGCATTATTCCGGTGTACGATTCGACGTCTTGACACTTGTTTTCGAAACAGCGAAAGTTAAAAGGAAAGGGGGACGTATCATGGAGTCCACATCCACATGGCAAGCCTTTCTACGCTTGTTCCGCGTCGCTCGACCACCGAAAGGTCTGTTCATCGGCGCTGTATTGATTTCGTTGCTCCAAGCGATGGCGTCACTCGCCATCCCGCTCATCTTGCAACGCGTCGTCGACAATTGGAGCGAGGCCGCGCTTGACGCCCGTCTCGTCGCCATCTTCGTCATCGCGTTTCTGATTCAAGTTATCTCGAGCGCGATTTCGATCTATTGGTTACATATCGTCGGACAACGCGTCGTCGCCAACCTGCGGACGACGTTATGGGAGCATCTCGTCGCGCTTCCGATTCCGTTCTATGACGGCGTCAAATCGGGGGATCTCGTCTCGCGGCTCAGCAATGACACGACGACGTTGCAGCAGCTCTTGTCCGAACAGAGCGTCCGCTTGTTGACGTCGTTCGTCTCGGTCATCGGCGCCGTCGGCATCTTATTCACACTCGATTGGCAGATGACGCTCGTCATCTTGTTCTCGGTGCCGACGACACTCTTGATTGTCATCCCGCTCGGGCGTAAACTTCGGAAAATCGCCAAGGCGACCCAACATGAACTCGGTGACTTGTCCGGGTTTTTCGCCGAACTGCTCGGGGAGATTCGGCTCGTGAAATCACAGGCGACCGAATCCGTCGAGGTCGCAGAAGGAAAACGCCGCATCGAGCGGCTCTTCGGTCTCGGTGTGCGCGAGGGACGGATTCAAGCAATCTTGATTCCGCTCTTGAACGTCACGTTGACGGCGATGCTGATCGCCATTCTCGGCTTCGGGGCTTATCGCGTCTCGACCGGTGCCCTGTCGACCGGCTCGTTGCTCGCGTTCATGCTGTACTTGTTCCAAATCATCACGCCGCTCATCACGATGACGGAGTTTATCACCCGGCTTCAAAAAGCACGCGGGGCGACCGAAAGAATCTCGGAACTGCTCGCCATCGAGCCGGAACCATACACGGCTGAGCCGTCGACGATTCGACAGTCGTCGCTCTCGTTCGAGGGCCTGACGTTCCGTTATGGCGACCAACCTGTGATTGACGACGTGTCCCTCATTGTCCCGTTCGGTGCCACGACAGCCATCGTCGGACGCAGCGGTGCCGGCAAGACGACACTGTTTGCCCTCGTCGAGCAGTTCTACCTTCCGTCGAGCGGTCACATCTATTACGGTGACCGGGATATCTCAACCTACGGCCGCAACGAATGGCGACAAGTCATCGGCTACGTCGCCCAAGATTCGCCCGTCCTATCCGGGACGGTGCGGCAAAATATCTTGTACGGCTTGACCCGGACAGCGACCGAGGACGAGATTCGACGAGCCTGCGACATGGCCAACGCCTGGTCGTTCATCGAGTCGATGCCGGACGGGCTCGATACAGAGATCGGTGAGCGCGGCGTCCGCTTGTCGGGTGGTCAACGACAACGACTCGCCATTGCCCGGGCGCTGTTACGCGACCCGCAAATCTTATTGCTCGACGAGGCGACATCAAGTCTCGACTCGGAATCTGAGCGTGTCGTCCAAGAAGCGCTCGACCGGCTCATGAAAGGCCGGACGACGCTCGTCATCGCCCACCGCCTTTCGACCGTCCAACATGCCGACCAAATCGTCGTGCTCGAGGACGGCGGCATCAGCGGGCTCGGGACGCACCAAGAGTTGCTTCGGGACAACAAACTCTATGAACGACTCGTGAAACAACAACTTTTAGGAGGCAATCAATTATGAAGACAATCGGATTTATCGGACTCGGTGTGATGGGTCAATCGATGGTCAGAAACTTAATGAAGGCGGGATTCGAAGTCCAAGCGTATACGCGGACGAAAGAGAAGGCGGCTGATTTATTGGCGGAAGGTGTCCGCTGGTGTGATTCGGTCGAAGCCGTCTGTCAAAACGCCGATGCCGTCATCACCATCGTTGGCTACCCGTCTGACGTCGAGAGCCTTTATTTCGGGGACGGTATGATTTTGCAGTCGGCCGAGCCGGGAACGCTCGTGATTGATATGACGACGTCTTCGCCGACGCTTGCCGAACGTATCGCTGAGGCGGCAATCGATCGCAGCTTACTCCCGCTCGACGCACCGGTCACGGGTGGCGATGTCGGTGCGAAGAACGGGACGTTGTCGATTCTCGTCGGTGGCGGCGAATACGCCTTCACGAAGGCACGACCGCTGTTCGAGGCGATGGGCCAATCGATCGAACGGATGGGCTATGCCGGGAGTGGCCAATATGGAAAGCTCGCCAATCAAATCGCAATCGCCGGCATCATGATGGGCAACGCCGAGATGCTCGCCTTTGCGAAACAAGCCGGGCTCAATCCCGATCAACTGCGCCAGACGATCCGAGGCGGCGCAGCCGGCAGCTGGACGCTCGAGAACCTTGTCCCGCGGATGATCATCGAGGACTACGCTCCTGGTTTCTTCATCAAACATTTCATCAAAGATATGAAACTTGCCCTCGAGAGCGCAGACCAGTTGAATATCAAACTGCCGAGCCTCGAGTTGGCGCATAAACTGTACTCGATCCTCGAAGAGAACGGCTACGGCGAGAACGGGACGCAGGCGCTCATCGAATACTACATGCACCAGGACGTTTGAATCGGCTCGCTCGTGGAATTAGTAGTACAGAAGGGAGCGATGTAAGATGCCATGGAATATGAAAGATTATCCGGAATCACTGAAAAACTTCGACCCGCTCGTCAAAAAGAAAGCCATTGATATCGCCAACGCCTTGCTCGCCCAAGGTTACTCCGATCAAAAGGCGATTCCGATCGCCACGGAACAAGCGAAAAAATGGCATGAACATGCCTCAAAAGAAGAGAAAGACGAGTTCCGTGACGCTCCCGACCCACAAAAGTCGGATCGGCACGGGACATAAAAACAACCGGTCGGCTCATTCAGCCGACCGGTTGTTCGTTTGCTTCTGTTTCTGCCTTGATTTCGACGTACAGTCCGGCGAGCGCCGTGTTGATATAAGGTTGCACGAAGATATAGGCCAATCCGCCGGTGAATAACACGAGCACATACCAACCGATGAAACTCGCATATAGACGAAGCATCGTGCGCTTGTGTCCAAACATGAGACGGCGGCTTTCACGCATCGCGCCGAAAGTGGATAGTTCCGGCCGGTCCCGTAGGACGAACGGGACGATCCGATACGTCAAATAGAACCAGATTCCCGGCACGATCAAGAACAGCATGAGCACGTTCAAGCCGAGATAAAAGACGGCATAATACGTGACGGCACGCATGTAATCTTTGAGCGAACCGAACGCTTCGAACAGCAGACCGAACGACGGTTTCTCGGCTTTGGCGATGTCAAGGAACACCCAGTTTCGGCCAAGTTCTAGCGGAGCGAGCAAGACGGTCGCGGTGTATAGCAAACCGATCGAGACGAACAGGATGCTCGGGTCTGTCGATTCTAAATCGAGCTGCGTCGTGATGACCGCTTGAACGAGCATCGTTGCCACGACCGCAAGGAACGAGATGCCCCAGTTCCCGGACAACATCCGAAGGGAAAATTGTTTATAGACTGATGATTGCATGACTTCACCTACTGTATCGTTTTTTTCATTATAGCAAAAAAACAGTCATCCGACTGTTTTTAGCGTGTCATCGTTTCCTTGATGGCGTTGAACTTCTGCTCATCTAGCTGTCCATCGGTCCTTACACCACTACCGACATGGACAAAGTCAATGCCTAATCGGTCGACGAGTTGGGACACGTTGTCCGCCGTGATCCCAGCGCCTGGAAGGATGTTCATTTCCGCGACGTCGTGCATCGCGCTCAACCGCTCTAAGCCCTCTAATGCCGTCGCTTGACCGCCAGACGTCAGCACATGGTCCACTTCAGGGAAATCATTCAACACGGTGATGGCGTCCATCAAATCGACCGCGTCATCAATGGCCCGATGGAACGTCAATGCCATCTCGCCCTTATGTTTAATCACTTCCCCGAGCAGTGCCTCATCGATGCGCCCGTCATTCGTCAAAGCACCGAACACGATGCCATCGGCTCCGAGCTCACGACACAGACCGACGTCTGCCAAAATCGTCTCCGCGTCCGCTTCATCATAGACGAATGAGTCTGCATGCGGACGAATCATGACGTGGACCGGAATCGTCGCTTGTTCGAGCACGTTTCGAATCGTCCCGAAACTTGGTGTCGTCCCGCCAGCTCGCATATCCGCAATCAATTCGAGACGGTCCGCCCCGTAACGCTCTGCCTGTTTCGCTTCTTTCAATGTGGTCACAATCACTTCAATCATGTCTTCTGCCTCCTTATTAAGGTGCGAAGCGCCATTCGACCTCGTGCTCCGCTAACGCACGTTTCCAATCTGCGGGCTCCGGGAAATCCGAGATGATTGTCGTCACCTTGGAAAAATCGGAGACCCGATACCGCTTTTGTTGGTTGAACTGGGTATGGTCGGCCAGTAGAAAACATTGTCTACTTTGGTCGAGTACCGCTTGCGTCACGGTCGAGAGACCGTGAGCATCACACGTCAAACCGAGCGAGGGATCGACCCCCTCGACAGAGAAAATCGCCATGTCAAACATGTACGTCTTTAACTGCTGCAAGACGTGTTCGCCGACGGTGACGAGATGCTTCGGATCAATCGTGCCGCCGAGCAGTTGGATGTCCCCCGTGAAGACGCCTTTGGCCCGTTGCTCGAAGAGGGCCTTTGCCGCCATGAGTGACGGTGTGACGACCGTCAAATTTCGTCCGCGAAGTCTCGCGGCGACTTGTTCCGGGGCGACCCCATGACCGATGTAAAGGAGGGTATCATCCTCGACGAGCTGAAACGCCGTATAGGCGATGCGACGAATCCCGTCCATGTTTGAAATCATCATCGGTTGGAACGATACGCTTTGATGCAGCACCGCCCCGCCATACACCCGTTTGATGCGATGTTCTTTTTCAAGTTCTTCTAAGTAGCGGCGGATCGACTCCCCAGAGACGTTCAACCGTTCAATCAACTCACTCGTCTTCACTTTGCCTTCTCGTTCAATCCATTCCACAATCTTTTGCTTACGTTCTTCTCCAATTAAAGACACTTCCCTGCCTCCTCCGCAAATATCGCTTCCTTTCTCAGTGTAGCGAACGGATGTAAATTTAACGTAAACAGAAAGTAAAGAACGGGCAAATCCAACAGATTTTTCGCTCATTTCGACGAAAATCAACAGAAATCCACAAAAAAGACAGTCGAAAGTTGACATCTTGCTTTCAATCCCGAGCGCATCTCATGAAAATGACCGACCTTCTCTCCGTGTCCTCCGAGAGCTTGCCGGTCATCGAAACATTCATTTTCGTTTTTGGAACAGTGGTACTTTCGGTTCAGTGCCGGAGCGAATCCGCTGCCAGTTCGTGCGGTGTTTGATGATGATGAACAAGGCGAGCGGAACGATGACGATGAGCGGTAGCCAATCTTTCGCGATGACACCATACGTGACGACGGTCACGATCCCCACGGCTGCGGCAGCCATCGAAGATAGCGATACCATCTTCGAGACGAACAGCGTCACGAGGAACGTCCCGACGACGACGACGAAAAACCATGGGAACGCCGCGAGCAGAACGCCCGCACTCGTCGCCACCGATTTTCCGCCTTTGAACTTGGCAAACACCGGATACGAATGACCGATGATGGCCGGGATCCCGGCGAGGAGCAAGCTCATCTCGCTCCCGAAGAGGAGCGGTAATAGCGCTGCGACCAACCCTTTACCCATATCCCCGAGCAGAACGAGCGTGCCGGCTTTTTTGCCGAGCACACGGAACGTGTTCGTAGTGCCCAAATTCCCACTCCCATGCTCCCGGACGTCGACCTTATAGCCGAGCTTTCCGACGATAAGAGCAAACGGAATCGCACCGAGTAAATAGCTGATTAAAATGATGATGATTTCTGTCATGTAAGGCATCGCAATTCCCCTTAATCCATTAATTGCTCGAGATAGTGCTCAAGCGGGACGTTCGCCTTGTGGACCTCCGTCGCATGCTCTACCCCGATATAGCGTAAGTGCCACGGTTCGTACATATAACCGGTTTCGGCCTCATATGCACGTTGATAACGGACGATGAATCCGTACGTGTGGGCATTGTCGGCCAACCACTTGCCCTCTTTCGTCTGATCTAGACTTTGTGTCAATTGATAGCCGACCGAGGCGCTCGAAACATCGATGGCGAGCCCGGTCTGATGTTCCGAGTGTCCTGGTGGTGCCGAATATTTCATCGCCTGTTCTTTCCCGTCCCGGGCGACATAGTTATTGAACAATTGCACTTGATAATCGTAGGAACGGAACGCACTCGTCCCTTTCAACTCAATGTCGGCCGCTTTCGCGCCCGTCATGAGCTTCTCGATGGCCTGTGCCGCTTCTTTACGAAGCATCTTCCGCTCCCCGGTCGCCGATTCGACGAAATCGATATTCGCCGTCACGAGATCGGCTGGTTTATAGCCCGCTGGCAAGGCGATTTGCTTATTGACAAGGATGAGTGTATCGAGCTTCAAATTCGCCGTCCCATTCTGTTCAAGCGGTTCGCTCGGCGCTTCAGTCGGCTCCTCTACAGGAGGGGCCTCGGCAACCGGCAATTCTTCTTCAGGCTGATCCTCGGAAGGCTCTTCCGCTGTCGGTTCCTCCGTTTCCGGAGTCGGTTGTTCTGCTTGCTCGTCTTCTTTATCCGTCGGCGTTTCGGTCGGAGTTTCTGTTTGTTGTTCGGTTTCGGCCGGTTTGTTCTCGGTTTCTTCCGTTTTGCTTTGGTCGCTTGTGGTACAGCCCACTAATGTGAGCGTCAAGGCGCAGCACACCATCAGCATAGATGGTTTTCGCATGCGATCTTCCCCTTTCATTGTACAAAAAATACCGTCAAGATATGATACCATACTGACGGTACAAAAGAACCACTGTTATAAGACGGGACTCATGACGCGCATATACATGTCATGCCACTCAGGAAACTCACGGTCGAGTCGAATCGGTTTGAAGTCACCGCGTTTGACGACGACATGTGTGGTCTTCGCCGAACCGACGAGATGACCGTTTTGATCAGTCAACTCATAGCCGTAGACCGTCCGGACCTTCGAATAACTATCGACCCAAACTCGTACGTGGACTGTGTCTCCGTACGTCACGCTCTTCTTATAATCGACCGAGACGTTCGTCACTGGGGAAACAAATCCCGCATCCTCCATGTCTTTATATTCGACCCCGAGCTGGCGCAACAATTCGGTGCGTGCCATTTCAAGATATACTAAATAGTTTGCATGATAGACGATGCCCATCATGTCGGTCTCCTGATAGCGGACCGGAATCTGAATCGTATGCATTGAATCGTCCTCACTTTCAACTTGATTATATTATAACTTGGTCTTAATATCTACTACTAAAATCCGATTCAATTCACTGTCTTGTGACGATGCTTCGATCAAACGATATGATTGTCTCGCGATCGCTTCATCGATCAACGATAGGGCCGTCCGTGCATTCGGTCGGTCGATTTCTTTTAGACGGTCAAGGAGTGCCAGACTGACATCTTCATCACACGTATAGCCGAATTTTGCGGCATACTTCTTGGCGATATCGACGAGCTGTTCAAGCGAGTAGTCCTCGAAGTGAATCGTCCGTTTGATCCGGCTGTTGAGCCCTGGGTTTGAGTCGATCAGGCGACGCATTGGTGCCTCATAGCCCGCCATCACGACGACGAGGTTGTCTCCATGCTTTGGCATCTCGTCGACGAGCGTATCAATCGCTTCACGCCCGTAGTCGTTCGGCCCTCCATTCAGGCTGTATGCCTCATCAATCAACAACACGCCACCGAGCGCATCGCGAATCGCGGCTTTCGTTTTTTGTGCCGTTTGTCCGACATAGCCGCTGACGAGATCGGCCCGGCTGACGACTTTCAAATGTCCGCGTTTTAAATAGCCCGTCTTCTTCAAGAGCTGGGCGTACAGGTGGGCGAACGTCGTTTTTCCGGTCCCGCTGTTCCCGACGAGGGCAGCATGGAGCTGGACGGGTGCCGTCTTCAACCCGAGTTCACGCCGACGCTTCTGAATCGTGACGAGTGCCTCAATCTCGCGCAGTTGACGTTTCGCCTCATCCATCCCGACCAAATCGTCGAGTGTCGGACCGGACGTATCCTCGGTCGCATCCATATCAAAATCGACTTCTGTCAGGAGGGCCATCTCGTCGAGTGGGGCATCGGCACCAAATCGCGACCCTTTCTTGAACATGGCGTCGAGTAGAATGTTGTGCACCGTCCGCGCGTTGCCGAACGTCGCGTCGACCCGTTCCCGGTCGATTCGCGCAATCAAGGCGCGCTTCGCTTCGACCGTCAGGACGTAGTTGTTCTCCGCCGCCACTTTTTCACCGATGGCGACGAGTTCGTCATCACTGTAATTCGGGAGCTCGTAATGGTTGGATTCCGGGAAGCGGGAACGAAGTCCTGGGTTCGCAAGCAGAAAATGACGCATTTCTTCCGGGTAACCGGCGAGAATCACGACAAATTTTCCCGCATACTCCCCGCTCGTCATCGCGGCGACGAGCGTGTCGATGGCTGCTTGTCCATAGTCACTCCCACTCGCATCTTGACGTTTCAAGGCATACGCCTCGTCGATGAATAAGACACCGCCCTCGGCTTCCTTCACCTTGTTCATGACCTGTTCTTCCGTTTGACCGACGAACGCACCGACGAGACTCGACCGGTCCGCCTCGACGACATCGGGACGTGCGAGCAGACCGAGCTCGAAATAAATCTCGGCCATGAGACGCGCGAGCGTCGTCTTGCCGGTCCCTGGATTGCCGGTGAACACGAGATGGAGTGAAGGTTGGTGTTTGGACGAGAACCCCGCTTTCTCACGCTCTTTCTGGAACAACAAGAACCGATACCATGCTTTGACACGTTGCTTCACGTCAGACAAGCCAATCATCGACTCAAGCGACTCAATCGCACTCGACCGTGTCGCTTCAGTTTGTTCTGGTAACAACGCAACGATCGCGTCGAGTCGTTCCTTGACGAGACCGACTCGTTCGCCGAAGCGGTGAAACGCCTCGCGGCTGAAATAATTCCCTTGCATCGACGCCAAGAGTGAGGCTGTGTCGTCTTCGAGCGCGGCAACTTCTTGCATCGCTTCGATGACGACGATGAACAAACGTTCGAGTTGCCCTTTAAACTCCGAGTCCCGTAAATCAGATTTGGCGCGGTCAATCTCATCGTGAAGCTGCTCGAGATGTTCGAGCAACTCGGATGTCTTCGACTCATATTCGGTCAATATTTGAACTTTCATCGACGCGTAATCCGTCTCGCGTAGCTTCGGCCACTCGACATGCAGCTGTTGCTTGTGGCGCCGCAAAAGATCATACAATTGACTGACACGAAGGGCTGGCGGCAAAGCACCGAGCGACTCCAACTCTTTCACCCAACGAGTTAACAGCGGGTCGATCGACTGACGGTGCTGTAACCGTCTCGTCGCGAGTAGTGTCAGTGTGCGAATCAATTCTTGACGATGCCCGGTCGCGCGTGACCAATGGGCGTAAGACAGGAGAGCCGCTTCATCGACGCGCCCACCTTCTTCCCAAGCCGTCAAATCGGTTTGGACTTGCTCCAAGGTGATCTGTTTCATAATATTCTCCTTTTTAGACGACAAAGGAGCCGACGTCTCAGTCTGCTCCTCGCCGGATTATCGTGATTCAAAAGAAGTCATGCGAATCGAATGGAACAACTTTCCGTTGTTACGCGACTCGGCGGCGAGCAGGATGCGCTCGTTCGCATCGACATAGTACGTCACCGCTTCTTCATTCTCATCTTCACTGAAAATCGATGGATACTTCTCGACCCATTCTGCTGGGACGGCTTCCGGTGTTTCTTTCTTGACGAACGCTTGTGCCGTACGACCGATGATATCGACATCGCCTTCGCTCGAGCCAAGTGTTCCGTCGTCTAGCCATTTACGAATCTGTTCGTTCGTCGCCCGTGACAAGAACGGGTGCGGGGCGACCGCGCCTGAGCTCGTCTCTTGACTGTTCGTCTCCTCACCGTCCTGATTGAACTCACGATAGACGGTCCCGTCCCACTCGGCACGGGCACCGACGTTCGGGCCCTCTACGACCTCGGACACGAAATGTCCGTCTTCGTCATATGTCACTTTATATTCACGAACTTCAAGCGTCTCCCCGTCCTCCGGCAACTTTTTCTCTTCATAGCCGATGACCACAGACGTATAGAAAGGCTCGGCCCGATTGGTGCGGCCGTCGTCGTCATTTAAATTGGTGACCAAATAAAAATTATAGGCGAGCAGGGCGCCGACAATGAGAATACCGGCAAAAATCACCCAACTCAATCGCTTCTTTACGTGTTGTTTCATAAAATGCCCTCCCAATCTTCTTCACTTACTATCCTACACTAGCGAGAAGGTCCTGCAAAACATTAACCACTAAAAAAGGCCTCCATAAGAGACCTCTTCGACTTATCCGAGCTTATCTTCTTCTTGCTTATACGCTTCAATATACTTGTCCCGTTCGTCTGGTTCGTCAGACAAATCTTTGAACAAGGCGACGATCATCAGGATTAACACGAAGATGAACGGGAACGCCACGAGGATGGCGACCGCTTGTAGCGCCCCGAGCCCACCTGCATATAAGAGGACGGCAGCGATTGAGGACTGGATGAAGCCCCAAATCAACTTGATGCGAATCGGCGGGATCAGTTTCCCGTTCGTCGTCAGCATTCCGAGCACGTAGGTGGCCGAATCTGCTGACGTGATGAAGAATGTCGAAATCAGGAAGATGGCCACGATACTGAGTACCATCCCAAATCCGCCGAACGTCTCGAACAAGGCGAACAACCCGACTTCCGTCCCGATTTCGTTGACTTGGTCGATCAGTGCTGCGCCGCCGAACAAGTCGGCCCAAATGGCCGATCCGCCGAAGACAGAGAACCAAAGCAGACCGAATGAAGTCGGAACGAGCAGAATCCCGATGATGAACTCACGAATTGTACGTCCTTTTGAGACGCGGGCGATAAAGGTTCCGACGAATGGTGACCAAGAGATCCACCATGCCCAATAGAAAATCGTCCAACCGTTGATCCATTCCCGTTCGACAGGCTCAAATGCACCCGTACGGAAACTCATCGACGGCAACTGTTGCAAATATGTCCCGATCGTCTGCGTGAACAAATCGAGAATGAACGCGCTCGGTCCGGCCACCAGTGTTGCTCCAAGCAAGACGATGGCAAGGAAGATGTTCGTGTTACTTAAAATCCGAATCCCTTTCTCGAGACCCGTCGAAGCGCTAATCATGTATAGCACCGTTACGACAGCGATGATGATCAGTTGTGTCGAGAACGCGTTCGGCACTCCTGGAATCAAGTAATGCAGACCACCAGCGATTTGCTGGGCCCCGAATCCGAGCGAGGTCGCGACACCGAAAGCGGTCGCGATGACTGCTAAAATATCGACTGTCTGTTTGACAGGACGTTCATAGCGGTCATTGACGAGCGATCCGATCGTCTCTCCGATCGTCGCCGGACGACCTTTGCGGAACGTCGAGTAGGCGATGGCGAGCGCGATCATCGCATAAATCGCCCACGGGTGGAAGCCCCAATGGAAGAAGGAATAACGCATCGCAGTGCGCGCATCGCCTTCCGGCGTCGGCGACTCAAACGGTGGTGCATGGAAATGCGACAACGGTTCTGCTGCCCCCCAGAAGATGAGGCCAATCCCCATTCCGGCACTGAACAACATGGCGAACCATGTCAAATAGCTGAATTCTGGTCGGTCCGTATCTTTGCCGAGTCGAATCGAACCAAATCTCGAAAAAATTAGAAAGACGGCGACGAGTAAAATCCCAGTCGCGCTGAGCAAATAAAACCAACCCATCCCGTTCGAGAGCCAACCTTGTAACTTCGTCGTCACGTTCAAGAGACTCGCGTTACCGAGGAGGCGCTCAGGGAAGATACCCCAAATCGTGAACAAGACCGTGATGATGGCTGAAACGAGGAAAACGGTCGTCACTTGGCTTTTTCTTTCCATAATCTCACTCCTATTCAATTTTCTTATTTTCATATACGTTTTCCACCGTAACATAGTTTATAAACCCGACTCAACCCCTCGGCGTGTAATCGCGCCGCTGACAAAAAGAGTGACGATTCGGTTTCGTCACTCTTGCGGCTTCGGTTCTAGCGAGACGATCAATGTCTCGTCCACGACGTAATAAGGCCGTTTCGGCAACACTTTTAAATACCCGCCTTCACGTAATCGTGTCAAATCAAGTTGTAACGTCTGTTGGAATTTTCGCAGCGGTATTTTTTTTTCTTGCTCAAAGTATAAATCGAGCGCCCGCTGCACTTGATCCATCTCATACACTAATTCCCGCTCGTCCTCGGGAACGATATGAAACGTCTCTTTTGACATATAAAACCGCTGTCTCGGTTTTCCGGGCAAGTGTTTTTTCAGTCGAGCCAAATCGATTTCTTGCGCCTCGTCGAGTAAGACCGTACGATTGACGCCTTTCGGTAACGTCTGCTCATATTCATGGATGGCTTCTCGCAATTGTGGAAGCGTGAGATCGATCTCTTCCTCCGGTACTTCCTCTTTTTGCGTCAGCCGTTGCCACCAGCTTTTACCTGATTTCGTTTGTCGCTCCATACACTCCCCCCTCTCCCCATTCTCTTCCCGATATCGTGCACCGTCTCACCTTATATTCGCACATTCACTAAAAAAACCTTCCTTTTTTCAAAGGAAGGTCAGTTGGCTTATTTCAATTTGTTACGGAGGACCATCTGCAAGATTCCACCGTGACGGTAGTAATCGATTTCGACTTCAGAATCGAAGCGGGCGACGACTTGGAACTCGGTCACCGTACCGTTCTCATGAGTCGCTTTGACGTTCAGGATATCACGTGGGCGAACCGATTCGTCGACTTGGATGTCGATCGCCTCTTCACCTGTGAGTCCGAGTGAGTCGGCCGACTCCCCGTCCATGAACTGGAGTGGCAAGACGCCCATCATGACGAGGTTCGAGCGGTGAATCCGTTCGAAGCTTTGCGCGATGACGGCACGAATGCCAAGCAAGTTCGTTCCTTTGGCTGCCCAGTCACGTGACGAGCCCATTCCGTAGTCGTTCCCAGCGAAGACGACGAGGCCTGTGCCCTGCTCTTTGTACTTCATTGCCGCATCGTACATCGGCATGATTTCGCCAGTCGGCCAGTACGTCGTGAAGCCGCCTTCAGTGCCTGGTGCGACTTGGTTACGGATACGGATGTTCGCGAACGTACCGCGCATCATGACTTCGTGGTTTCCGCGGCGTGAGCCGTACGAGTTGAAGTCGAGCGGTGCGACACCTTTTGATTGAAGGTATTGGCCTGCTGGTGTCGTTTTCGAGAATGCTCCGGCTGGTGAGATGTGGTCGGTCGTGACCGAATCAGCAAACTTCCCGATGACGCGGAGTCCGTTCAACGCATGGACGACGCCCGCTTCCGGCTCGAGGTTTTCGAAGAATGGCGGGTTTTGGATATAAGTTGAATCGTCCGAGAAGTCATACAAGTTGCCTTCTGGCACGTCGAGGGCGTTCCAACGCTCGTTTCCTGTGAACACCGTGTCGTACTCTTTACGGAACGCTTCCGGTGAGACGACGTCTTGAACGACCATCTTGATTTCATCATTTGATGGCCAGATGTCTTTGAAGAAGACCTCGTTGCCATCTTTGTCCGTTCCGAACGACTCGTTCATGATGTCGAAGTTGACCGATCCCGCGAGCGCGTACGCGACGACGAGTGGCGGTGACGCCAAGAAGTTCGCTTTCACGAGCGGGTGGACACGGCCTTCGAAGTTACGGTTCCCCGAGAGGACCGACGAGACGAGCAAATCGTTCGATGTGATCGCTTCTTCGACTTCGCGGTCGAGTGGACCCGAGTTTCCAATACAAGTCGTACATCCGTAACCGACGGTGTTGAAACCGAGTTGGTCGAGATACGGCGTGAGACCGGCTTTATCGAGGTAATCGGTAACGACTTTCGAGCCTGGTGCGAGCGACGTCTTCACGAATTTCGGAACCGTGAGACCACGTTCGACGGCTTTCTTCGCCACGAGACCTGCTCCGACCATGACGTATGGGTTCGACGTGTTCGTACAACTTGTGATCGCTGCGATTGCCACGTCACCTGTACGCATGTCGACAGCGCCGTCCGTGTAGTTGACAGCTGCCGTCTTCTCAAGCTCGGCTTTTTCAAGACCGAAACCACTGTGTCCGGCTGGTGCCGTCACGCTGTCGACGAACGCCGTCTGAAGGTCTGATAAGTTGATCCGGTCTTGTGGACGTTTCGGTCCAGCGAGGGACGGCTCTACTTTCGACAAGTCGAGCGTGAGCGTTTTCGTGAACGACGGGTCAGCCTGGTCTGGCGTATAGAACAAGTCGTTCGCTTTCGAGTAGGCTTCGACGAGGTCGATCAATTCTTCTGGGCGACCTGTCGTGCGCATGTAGTTGAGCGTCTCTGTATCGACTGGGAAGAAGCCACATGTCGCGCCATATTCAGGTGCCATGTTGGCGATCGTCGCCCGGTCCGAGAGCGGCATCGTGTGAAGCGACGGTCCGAAGAACTCGACGAACTTGCCGACGACTTTCTCGTTACGGAGCATCTCTGTGACGACGAGCGCGACGTCTGTCGCTGTGACACCCGGGTTGACTTCACCGACGATTTTGACGCCGACGACGTCTGGTACCGGGAAGTAAGACGGTTGTCCGAGCATGCTCGCTTCGGCTTCGATTCCACCGACACCCCAGCCGAGGACACCGAGTCCGTTGATCATCGTCGTGTGCGAGTCCGTTCCGACGAGCGAGTCTGGATAGGCGACATTGCCCGTTCCATCATTCTTTTCGAGCACGACCGAAGCCAAGTACTCCAAGTTGACTTGGTGGACGATCCCTGTTGCTGGCGGGACGGCACGATAGTTGTCGAACGCCGTCTGGGCCCAACGTAAGAACTTGTAACGCTCTTCGTTACGCTCGAACTCGATGTCCATGTTTTTCATGAGTGCGCCGGCGAAACCGTACGCATCGACTTGGACCGAGTGGTCGACGACGAGGTCAACCGGAATTTCCGGGTTGATCTTGTTCGGGTCTCCACCGAGGTCGGCCATCGCTTTACGAAGTGAAGCGAGGTCAACGACCGTCGGTACACCCGTGAAGTCCTGAAGGACGACGCGAGCCGGTTTGAACGGAACATCGATGTCTTTCGAGACTTCGGCAGTACCCCATTTAGCCAAGTTCTCGACATGTTCTTTCGTGATGGCGCGACCATCCTGCTGGCGAAGTACAGATTCGAGCAATACACGAATCGAGTACGGAAGTCGACTAAGTTCCGTCACCCCTTCTTCTTCAAGCTTTTTGAGCCGGTAATAATCGTACGCTTTGCCATTGACCTCGAACTGCGTCCGAGATTTGAAAGCGTCTAATACGTTCGTCTGTTCCATACGATATCCCCCTTTTTGAAAGCGGCGACTTCGGCATGTGCCGTAATCGCTTACTTATCACATGTTTATCATAATACAACTATAGCGTGACGTAAAATACATTCCGTCACAAATTAGCCATAAGTAAAACTTATCAAAATCAACCAAGTCACTGAAACAAAAAAAGGACGGCCCTATGAAGAGCCGTCCATCTATTATTCTGCGCCGATCTCGACGTTGACGTCGAGGGCGTCGACGAGCGTGAGCTCGTCTTCATAGCGTTCTTTGAAGCGGTCGAACGTGAACTCGTTGGCGAACAAGAACACGGGACGCTCCCAGCGGTCTGTCACGAGCATGTTGCGTGAGTCCTGGAACGGCTTGAGCGCCTTCAATTCCTTGTCCTTCACCCAACGGGCGACGCTGTACGAGACCGGCTCCATGCGGATGTCGACGCCGTACTCGTTGTTCAATCGATACTCGAACACTTCGAATTGGAGTTGACCGACCGCACCGAGATAAATCTCGTTGTACTCGTTACGGTACACTTGGATCGCTCCTTCTTGGGCGAGCTGCTCGACACCTTTGTGGAAATGTTTCGACTTGAGCGAGTTGACCGGCGAGACGCGCATAAAGAGTTCCGGTGGGAACGTCGGCAACGCCTCGAACGCGATTTTTTGTTTCGATGTCGTGATCGTGTCGCCGATTTGGTACGTGCCTGAATCATAAATCCCGATCACGTCTCCAGCGAACGCCTTGTCGACCGTCTCCCGGTCGTTGGCCATGAGCTGTGTCGACTGGCTCAACTTGATTTTTTTGCCCGTCCGTGTGAGCGTGACATCCATGCCGCGCTCAAAGACGCCCGAACAGATGCGAACGAAAGCGATGCGGTCGCGGTGGGCCGGGTTCATGTTCGCTTGAATTTTGAAGACGAAGCCGCTGAAGTCCTCTGACGTCGGGTCGATTGGACCGACGTTCGACTTACGTGCCTCAGGCGCCGGTGACATATCAAGGTAGTGATTCAAGAATGACGTCACCCCGAAGTCGACGAGCGCCGTCCCGAAGAAGACCGGCGTCAATTTCCCGTGCTGGATCGCATCGACGTCGATTTCATTGCCGGCACCGTCGAGAAGATCGATTTCATCTCGAAGGTTCGTTAAGTTCTCTTCCGTCAAGTGATCGGCGAGGATTGGATCATTGACCCCTTCTTCGTTCAATGTGAGCGTCGCTTTGTCACCACGGAACAAGTGCACTTCGTTTTTTAAGCGATCGTATACCCCTTCGAACTGCATTCCGCTCCCGATCGGCCAAGTCACGGCGACCGAAGGCATGCCGAGCACTTCTTCAAGTTCTTCCATGAGCTCGAGCGGATCTTTCGCTTGTCGGTCAAGCTTGTTCATGAACGTGAAAATCGGAATCCCGCGCATCCGACAGACTTGGAACAATTTCTTCGTCTGCGTCTCGATCCCTTTGGCCGCATCGATGACCATGACGGCACTGTCGACCGAAGTCAAGACGCGATACGTATCTTCCCCGAAATCGTTGTGTCCTGGTGTGTCCATGATCGAGACGACCTTGTCTTGATAGACGAACTGCATGACCGATGACGTGACCGAGATTCCACGTTGTTTCTCGATCTCCATCCAGTCAGATTTGGCGTGTTTAGAGTTTTTACGGGCTTTGACCGTCCCCGCTTCACGGATGGCTCCCCCGTGAAGGAGCAATTTCTCGGTGAGCGTCGTCTTACCGGCATCCGGGTGCGAGATGATGCCGAAAATACGCCGCTTCTCAACTTCTTGTTTTAATTGGTTCATGTATGGCTCTTTCCTTTCTGAACATTACGATTTACACTGGCTCTTGCTCATTGCAACGCTATCTATTCTAACGAAGCCCGCGCGTTTCGTCCATCTTTATAGTAAGGAACGGATAGCTGTAGCTTTTGTATCGCGCCCCTTTTTTGTATACTTAGCTTGAATGATCGTGAAATGACAGAACGGGGGAAAGACGATGCCAGAAAACTTGGTGATGTATTTCATTGTCTTCTGGGGATTCGTGATGATCGGGTTGATGTCGATCGGCGGCTACTTCATGTTCCGCAAATTTTTAAAACGAATGCCGAAAGAAGACGGGCGCTCACTCCTCGACATCGAGGATGATTACATCGACAAGACACGCCACTTATGGACACCGGAGACGCGTACATTGCTTGATCGTCTCGTCACGCCGGTTCCGGAGCTGTTCCGCGACGTCGCCATCCGAAAGATTGCGGGCAAAATCGGACAGTTCGCTCTCGAGACGCGGGCCCGTGAAATGACGACCGAGCTCGTCGTCAAAGGGTATATCGCCGCGACACCGAAACGGGACCATAAATTTTTAAAAAAGGCGCTTGAAGAAGAACAAATCGACTGGAAAATGTATCAACATTATTTCCAACAATGATGAAACGAGATGCCGGCCTTGGGCTTGGCATCTTTTTGTCTTCACCAGTTCAACTAAGTTATACGAAACGGAAATTGTGCCATACGACTACTAGGTCCAAAGTACCTTTTTTCGACAGATTAATTATTCTTAAATACCGTTCATAATATAGACAATATTGAAAACGCTTACAATAAAGTGGTATGACCAATATTAGTATAACATGCATGGGTTTTAGCAATAAAAAATGGATAGCTTTTCCTTTATTTCCATTTCTATAATGTACGTATCTTTATTCCAAAAGGAGGTTTTCCGATGCATGATGTCACGCACGTCACGCGAACTGACAGCACTCGCTCCGCCGAAACAATCGTCGAGAGCTCGTCATTCCACAAGTTGATGCAAGAAAAGAACCGGTTCATTGTTCCATCCATCATCTTCTCACTCATCTTTTATTTTACGTTACCAATCTCCACGAGCTACTTCACGTTCTTGAACATCGCTGTCGCCGGTGAGATCACTTGGGCCTGGGTGCTCGCCTTCGCTCAATTCTTCATGACCTGGACGTTTTGTGTCATGTATAGCCGCCGGGCCCGCCGCTTCGACGAGCTCGTCGCAGCCATCAAACAAGAGGAGGATGGACGATGAACTGGACAGCTATTCTTCTATTCGTCGCGATTGTTGGACTCACGCTCGTCATCACATTTTTCGCCGCCCAAAAGACAAAGACCGCAAGCGACTTTTATACGGCCGACGGTGGTTTGACCGGATTCCAAAATGGTCTGGCCATCGCCGGTGATTATATGTCGGCCGCTTCATTCCTCGGGATTGCCGGGATATTGCCCTCGCCGGGTTCGATGGGTTCTTTTACTCGATTGGTTTCCTCGTTGCCTACCTCGTCGTCCTATATTTGGTCGCCGAGCCGCTCCGTAACCTTGGAAAGTATACGATGGCCGATATGATTGCGGCACGCTTCAACAAGCCGCGCGTGCGAGGGGTTGCCGCCATGAATGCTATCGTCATCTCCATCTTTTATATGATCGCCCAACTCGTCGGCGCCGGGGCACTCATCGAGCTCTTGCTCGGCATCCCCTACACGACGAGCGTCATCGTCGTCGGAATCTTAATGACCGTCTATGTCGTTTTCGGGGGGATGACCGCGACATCATGGGTACAGATCACAAAAGCCGTCTTGTTGATGATCGGGACCGCCATCATTTCATTCCTCGTGTTCGCCCGCTTTGACTTCTCCGTCTTCACCATGTTTTCCGAGGTCAGTAAGGCGACACCGCTCGGGGAGAGCTTCTTGAACCCTGGCAACAAGTTCAAGCTCCCGCTCGATACGATTTCACTCAATTTGGCACTCGTCCTTGGGACGGCCGGTCTACCGCACATTCTCATCCGCTTCTTCACGGTCAAGGATGCACCGACGGCACGACAATCCGTCGTCTATGCGACATGGGTCATCGGTGCGTTCTACATACTGACGATCTTCCTCGGATTTGGGGCCGCCGCGTTCGTCGGATCGGACGCCATCGTCGCCGCCAACCCGGCCGGGAACATGGCCGCGCCGCTCCTCGCCCAAGTGCTCGGCAGTGACTTATTATTCGCTTTCGTGGCCGCCATCGCCTTCGCCACGATCCTTGCCGTCGTCGCAGGACTCGTCCTATCGGCGGCCTCGGCGTTCGCCCACGACTTTTATGGTCATATCATCCGGAAGGGCGAAGCGACAGAGAAAGAACAAGTCACAGCGGCCCGGATAGCTTCAATCGCGGTCGCACTCGTCTCGATGGGACTCGCCTTCTTCGCCCAATCGATGAACGTCGCATTTCTCGTCTCTCTCGCATTCGCTGTCGCTGCCAGCGCGAACTTGCCGGTCATTTTGTTCACGATTTATTGGAGACGGTTCAATACGGGCGGAGCCGTGTTCGGAATGGTCGTCGGATTATTCTCGTCGCTTTTCCTCGTCGCCATCAGCCCGAACGTGTGGGCACCGGATGGCTCGGCAATCTTTATCGGTGAGGCGTTATTCCCGCTCACGAACCCGGGAATCGTCTCGATCCCGCTCGGCTTCCTGGCCGCCATCGTCGGGACGTACGTGACGAAGTCGGACGAAGTCGCCGGAAACTTCGAACGCATCCTCGTCAAAGCGAACACCGGGATCGATGCCGAGACGGAAGCTGCCATGACGAAAAAATCTTCATAATCGACAAAACGGCGTCCCTCGCGAGGGACGCCGTTCATGTTGAAGCGATTTGTTTATATTTTTGGTACATGGCGATGCGCCATGGGACGATCATGCCCCAGGCAATCAAGTAGAACAGTCCGCCCGTCGCGAAAATATTGACTTCGTCTCCGAGAAACGCCTTCATGACCGTCCGAATCGCCAATAAGACGAAGACGACGATAAAGAACGCTTTCGAGCGGGATAAGTACACCTCACCATCACGTTTCTCGAAGTTCGATGTCTTGATGAGAAATACGCTGAAAATCAATCCGACGATTAAAGCTTCTCCGACCTCGAGCCAAGTCAATCGAAACGCCGGGACGAGAAATTGCAACATCCCGGTCGACATCGCCAAGGGCGGAATCAAGATCTTTTTAGCATTCGTCGGACGTGCTGATGCTTTGACGCGAACGAAGCTCGCAATCAGGCCCATCATTAGTGCGACGAGGGTCGATCCCCAAAATATCGACATTCGGTCAACCCCTTTTAAAATCCGGTGAATCCTACTAATTCGCTCATCCAAGCAGCGAAGCGATTCATGCCATCAAAATATAATACGACGCCGAAGGCCATCATCAAATAACCTCCGAATTTTGCCAACTTGGCACTGTTGCGCGCCAAGTATTTGATTTTCCCGACAAAGCTCGCCATGATGAGGAATGGGATGGCGAAGCCGATGACGTACGCCAACATATAGCCCATCCCTTGACTCGGGTTCGAGGCCGCGAGCGCGATGACACCGGCAAGAATCGGTCCGGTACACGGGGTCCACCCCGCCGCGAATCCAATTCCGATCAATGCCGTTCCAAAGTAGCCGCTTTTACGCTCCCCTAAAGCGAGCTTTTTCTCGCGCATCATGAAACTAGGTTGCCAAAGTCCCGCCAAAAAGACGCCGAATACGAAGATGAGGATGGCACCGAACATGCGCAAACTATCCTTATATTGAATGAACACGTCGGCAATGAGCGAGGTCGACAGACCGAGCACGAGGAAGACGATCGAGAAACCAATCAAGAATGAGAACGTGTGAAACCAGGCCGTGCGTTGTCGCAGTCCCTCGCTCTTTAAATCAGAGACTGAGACCCCAGTGATATACGATAAAAAGACTGGATACAACGGTAGCGTGCAGGGTGATAAAAATGATAAGACGCCCGCCCCAAATGCGAGCCAAAGTGTGACTTCCATGCGATCTTCCACCTTTCAGCCCCATTATAGCGAAAACCTTTTCAAAATGCTCGCATCTTTTTCCGAGCACCTTACATGATTGAATTTGTAATCTTTGAAATGGAAATGAAACTTGTAAACGGTAGTGTTAGATGCTAAGATTTGGATATTCTTATTAGTCAGTATCGATCTTACAATGATGGGGGAAACACCGTGGCGGTCATCACAGCTGAAAACTTACATTATGCCATTGAACAGAAACGCGATGAACTGTATGAAATCGCCTCGCAGCACAGTTGGACGTCTCCAGAAGTGATTCATGTCAGCCAAGAATTGGACAAGCTGATTACACGTCACGTCCTAGCCATACACGCTTCAGACCACATAAATTAATCGAACCAAACGGCCCGTCCTTCTTTGAAGTGGCGGGCTTTTTCCATGGAAAAAAGACACCTTGACGGTGTCTTTTTTGTAATTTATGACATCAGACGTTGACCAGATTGAAGTTCGTACATCTTTTTGTACAGCCCATCCTGTTTTAAAAGCGCCTGATGGTTACCTCGTTCGACGATCTCACCCCGATGAAGGACGAGAATCAAGTCGGCATCTTGAATCGTCGACAGACGGTGAGCGATGGCAATCGTCGTCCGTCCCCGTCTCATCCGATCGAGGGCGAGCTGGACACGCTCCTCGGTCTCGGTGTCAATCGAACTCGTCGCCTCATCTAAAATCAAAATCTTCGGGTCACGGGCGACCGTCCGGGCGAAGGCGAGCAGTTGCCGTTCTCCGCTCGAGAATGTCGCGCCGCGCTCACCGACCGTATGTCCGTAACCGGCCTCAAGCTTCTCGACGAACGTATGAGCTTGCACGAACTCGGCCGCTTCCCGGACTTTGTCCGAGTCGATCGTCGGATTGAACAGTTTCAAGTTATCCTCGATCGTCCCTGTGAACAAAAATGGATCTTGGAGCACAAGCCCGACTTTGGCTCGGAGCTCGGCTTCCTCGAACTGCTCAATCGGATACCCGTCGATCGTGATTTGGCCTGATTGATACGGATAGAACCGGGTCAACAGGTTGATGATCGAACTCTTTCCGCTACCCGTGTGACCGACGAGGGCGACCGTCTCGCCTGGTTTGGCGACGAATGATATCTGTTTCAATACATCGACTTCCCCATCGTAGCTGAACGTGACGTTCTCGAACCGGACTTCCCCGGAGCCGATTTCGGCAGGACCGGCAAGACTCTTTCCTGGAGCCGGTTCATCCGTGTCCAAGATTTTGAAGACACGGTCCGCCGAGACGACCGCCTGTTGAAACTCGCTCAAACGTTGCATGATGTCGAGCACCGGACGGAAGATGCGCTCGATGTAGCTGATGAAGGCATAGACGACCCCGACCTGCACTTGCTCGGTCGTCGACAAGACGCCGTAATAGCCGAGCAGTCCAATGATGGAGAAGGCGAGCAACAGCTCGATGATCGGTCGCAGCAACATGCTGTCGAGCTTCAAGTTTCGATAACGTGCCTCTTGGTGGGCCTCGTTCGTTTCTTCGAACTGGCGGACGAGCCGCTCTTCTTGTCGGAACTGTTGAACGATTCCCATCCCGTTGATCGATTCATTCAATTGCCCGTTCAATTGTGACAACAAGTCACGCACTTGGGCAAAATATTTTGTCGAATAGCGGCGATACGCCCAGATGATGAGCCAGAACAGCGGAACAAGGACGAGCCCCATCGTCGCGAGCGTCGGTTCGAGGATATAAAGGAACACGTACGTCCCGACCAATTGAACTGCTGACTGTACGAACGTGCTCATTACCCCGACGTACAGTTCCTTGACGGCCTCGGTGTCGTTCGTGATTCGAGAGACAAGCACTCCCGCCGGAGTCCGGTCAAAGTAGGCGAGCCGCATCCCCATCACATGTCGGAAGATATCCATCCGGATGTTTTGCACGATCTTCAAGGCAATCTTTTGGAACGAAATCGACTGCAAGTAGTCGAAGATGATCGCCGAGATATGGAGGACGAGATAGACGACGAGCAAGGTGACGACCCAGTTTGTCGGATAGACGCCAGGCGTCACGAACTCATCGATGAACACTTTGATTAAGAACGGGCCTGCTAGTTTTGCGCCGGTGGCGAGCAACAAGAACACAAAAGCGAGTCCGAGCGGACGTGCGTAGCGGTTCGTGTAGGCCAACAGGCGTTTGATGACCGCCCATTCCTGAACGTCATGCTTCATGGTGGCCACCTCCTTCGACAATCGCCTCAAGTTGTTGGCGATCGTACGTGTCTTTGTACCAACCGGGCTCGCGAATCAAGTCCTGATGACGCCCGCGTTGGATGATTCGACCGTCCTCAAGGACGAGAATCTCATCAGCATGCTCGACCGCAGACAGTCGATGCGCCACGATCAAGCGGGACTGGTCAGGGTTCCCGGTCCGGAAATGCTCGATGATCGCCTCCTCCGTCTTCGCATCGACAGCCGAGAGGGCATCGTCGAGGATCAACACGTCCGCCTCAATCATGAGGGCACGTGCGATTGAAATCCGTTGCTTCTGACCACCCGACAACGTCACACCCCGTTCCCCGACGAGCGTGGCGTATCCTTCCGGCAGCCGCATGATGTCATCATGAACCTCGGCGATTTTGGCCGCCTCCATGATTTCGTCGAGTTTCGCTTCCGGTTTGCCGAATGCGATATTGTTCGCAATCGAATCGCTGAACAAGAAATGATCTTGCGGGACGACGGCGACTTTATCGAGCAGAAGTGATTTTTTCACTTGGCGAATGTTGATACCACCGATTTTGATCGTCCCATCATGTACGTCATACTCTCGTGTCAACAAGCGTACAATCGTCGTCTTACCAGAACCGGTACGGCCGACGAGTCCGAGCGTCCGTCCGCGTTCGAGGCGGAATGTGACGTCTTGCAGGACGGGCGTCTCGTCATAGCGGAACGCACGAATATCCGCTTCGATCTCCGAATGGGCGAGTTTCGTCGCCGCCATCGGGTCATCCTGAATCTCAGGTTTGACGGCGAGCATCCGCTCGATCCGGTCGTAAGACGCCCGCCCTCGTTCGACGATATTGAACAGCCAGCCGAACGCGAGCATCGGCCATGTGAGCAAGCCGAGATAGGCGGTGAAACTAACGATCTGTCCGATGGTCAGCTCTCCTTGTTCAATCAAATACGCGCCATAACCGATCGACAAGATATACGAGAGGCCGACGATTCCGAAGATGGTCGGGTCGTACAAGGCGTCGATTTTCGCGACACGTACGTTTTTCGCCATGACTTCGTCGGATAACTTCTCGAACGAGTCGACGTCGCGGCCGACTTCCCCGGTCGACTTCAACACCCGGACACCGCTGACGCTCTCTTGGACTTTATCGTTTAGTTCAGAGAACGCCGCTTGGGCGACCCCGAACCGATTATGTAAGAGCTTGCCGTATCGCGTCGTCAACGCGACCATGATCGGCAGCGGCAACAATGCTACAACCGTCAACTTCCAACTGATGGTCGTCACCATCGTGATGATGACGAACGTCCCCATGGTTATGCTGTCGACAAGTGTCAAAATCCCCGCACCCGCCGTCGTCGAGACGGCCTGGACATCGTTTGTCGCATGGGCCATCAAATCCCCGACCCGCGACTTCTTATAAAACCGTTGATCTAAATCGGTGAAATGGCGATAGAGTTGACTCCGCAACATCCTACCGAGGCGAATCGAAGCCCCGAAGATGAAGTATCGCCAGAAGAAACGGGCCACATAGTTCCCGATCCCGACGGCCGCGAGCCCGCCGAGCAACATCCATAATAAATCTGTTCCAAGCGTTCCCCGGTTGATCTCATCGACGATTCGGCCGATGATGCGCGGCGGTATAAGTTCGAGCGCCGCGACGAACATGAGTAAGACGATGCCGAGCGCATACGTCCGCCACTCGAGCTTGAAGAACCAAGCCAGTTGTTTGAATACACGAATTGGAAACACCCCCTATGTTGTCTTGAATTCAGACTATTCTATTAGATTAGCGAAAGTTTGTTCGATTGTCTAACAAAAACTGGATGAAAAAAGCACTTTGCGGGCGCAAAGTGCTTCGGTCAATCGAGTTTATTTCTTTTCGTTCTTCATTTGAACGTTCATGGCGCGCATCACTTGGTTGACTTTCTTCTGTGACGGCTTTTGACCCATTTGCATCATCAATGTACGAATCATATCTTCGTTGATCGGTGGGTTCTGTTCGAGGTAGTTCATCATGTATTTACGAGCGATAAAGAAACCGATCGCGATACCCCCGATTAGTGCTGCCACGACAAGAAGAATCCAGAATAATGTACTCAAGGCTTAACCTCCTCTACCATATGAAACATCGTTTTTTACTATACACTATATTACGCTAATTCGCTAGTCGTCTGAAAAAAAAGTGGTGACCCAAAACCTCCGGGCCACCACTGACAATATGCGATTAAAGTGATTTGACAGCTGCGACGACGTTGTCGACCGACATGCCGTATTCTTTCATGAGGAGATCTCCAGGAGCAGAGGCGCCGAACTTGTCGATGCCGAGTACTTTTCCGCCGAAACCGACGTACTTGTACCAACCGAGCGTCGCGCCCGCTTCGAGCGAGACACGTTTCGTGATTGACGACGGAAGGACCGATTCTTTGTATTCTGCCGATTGAGCTTCGAACAATTCCCACGAAGGCACCGAGACGACAGCCGCGTTCACGCCTTCAGCCGCGAGTGCTTCGCGTGCTTCGACGAGGACGTGTACTTCAGAACCTGTACCGAGAAGGAGGACGTCTGCCTCGCTTGAGTTGCCGGCGACGACATAGCCACCTTTAGCTGCGTCTTCGATCGACGTGCCTTCGAGTTCTGGCAATGCTTGACGCGTCAAGACGAGAAGTGATGGTGATGTTTTCGTCGTGATTGCTTGCTTCCAAGCCGCGATCGTCTCTTTTCCGTCAGCTGGACGGAGAACAGACAAGTTTGGCATCGCACGGAAGCTCATCAAGTGCTCGACCGGTTCGTGCGTCGGGCCATCTTCGCCGACCGCGATTGAATCGTGCGTCAAGACGAACGTTGATGGGATTCCCATGAGCGCAGCAAGTCGAACTGCCGGGCGAAGGTAATCCGAGAAGACGAAGAACGTCGCGCCGTATGGGAGGACCCCACCGTGGAGCGCCATCCCGTTGACGGCTGCTGCCATCGCGAATTCACGGACTCCGAACCAGATGTTGCGGCCGGCTGGATCTTCATCGAAGTCCGCAGCGCCTTTGATCATCGTGTTGTTTGAGCCAGCGAGGTCAGCCGAGCCTCCGAAGAGAGTCGGAACCGCTTTGGCGATCGCGTTCAATACTTCACCGCTCGTTTGACGAGTCGCTTTTTTCGAACCGATTTCGAACGTCGGCAATTCGCTGTCCCAACCTTCTGGGAGCTCGTTGTTCATCGCACGTTCGAACTGGGCACCAAGTTCAGGGTGTGCTGACTTGTAAGCTTCAACGAGTTCGTTCCAGTCCGCTTCATGCTTCGCGCCTGGCTCAACGACTTTATCGTTGAACAAGTCGTATACTTCGTTCGGTACGTAGAAGTTCTCGCCTTCCCACTTGTAGAACTGCTTCGTGAGTTCAATTTCAGCTTCGCCGAGTGGCGCACCGTGTGATGCCGATTTGCCTGACTTGTTCGGTGAACCGAAGCCGATAACCGTCTTCACTTCGATGAGGGTTGGTTTCGACGTTTCAGCTTTCGCTTCGTCGATCGCTTTCGCGATCGTATCGATATCCGTACCATCTTCGACACGGATCACTTGCCAACCGTAGGCGTTGAAACGATCTTCAACGCTTTCCGAGAACGATTTGTGAAGGTCGCCGTCAAGCGAGATATCATTTGAATCGTAAAGGACGACGAGTTTGCCGAGTTTCAAATGACCAGCGAGCGAAGCAGCTTCTGCCGATACGCCTTCCATCAAGTCACCGTCTCCGCAAATCGCGTATGTGAAGTGGTCAACCACTTTGAACTCATCGCGGTTGTACGTCGCTTCCAAATGTTTCTCTGCCATTGCCATCCCGACAGCCATGGCGATCCCTTGTCCGAGCGGTCCAGTCGTCGCGTCGACACCTGCCGTGTGACGGTACTCTGGATGTCCAGGCGTTTTCGAATCCATTTGGCGGAACGATTTGAGGTCGTCCATTGAGAGATCGTAACCAGATAAGTGAAGAAGCGAGTACAAGAGCATCGAACCGTGTCCCGCTGAAAGGACGAACCGATCACGGTTGAACCAGTTCGGGTTTTTCGGGTTGTGACGCATTTTGTCCGTCCAAAGTGTGAACGCCATCGGAGCCGCACCCATCGGCATACCCGGGTGACCTGAGTTCGCTTTTTGGACCGCATCGATTGAGAGTGTCCGAATCGAGTTAATCGCTAATAATTCTTTAGTAGTTGTTTCCACTAATTTCATCCTCTCTGTTGTTAACAAAGTTTCTACCCGTCATATTTTAGCACACTCATTCGTGTGTCACAACTAATTAATTAGTATAACACATTAAATGGAATCGTTTACTTCCTTTCGTTTGAAAACGCATCAATGAGTCCCCCTGATCAACGTTCGCGTATAACAAACATGCACATCCTATATGAAATAGGATGTGCATTCATGGTCATTCTGAGCGGTAACGTTCCTGCTCATCTTTTAATTTTTCTGGCGTTACGTCGTTTCCTTCCGGATCGACGACCTTCATTCCCATCATTTGTGATTTGAATGATTGGCGGAACGCTTGCAAATATTGTTGGCGCAGCGCTTGCTGCTCATCCATCTCTTGTGGTGACAGACCATCTGTCTTTGCTTTGTTGGCGAGGAAATTGATTCGCTCCAACTGTTCAGGTGCTAGCATCGGGCTCGCCCCCTCTCTACTGAATTTGTCCTTCTACTGTACAAAATCAGCGAGCAGGAATCAAGTTTCTGGTACCGACACGTGCTCCAAGTAGCGCCGGTTCACGGTCGCTTTCGATACCTCATAACCAAAACCGCGGAGGGTGGCGGCAATTTCAGCGAACGTGAGTCCACGTTCACGCAATTGGACGATTTCTTCAATCGGAACTTCGATTCGGCTCCGGCCTCCCTGGTCATGGTGCTGGATATTCCGATGCGGATTAAATCCGTTCGCGACCGCCCGACGCATTCCTCGTGAAATTTTAGCGTTATGGATCTTACGTTGATACTCTTCGACGACACTGACGATCTCGAGCACCATCTTCTCGGCGTCGGAGACGATATATTCATCGGACGACTGCATCGTCAACAAGCGCACGTTATGTTTCATGAGCGTATGCAAGATAGCGATTTTTGCATTTCCCCGTCCGAGACGGCTGTCGTCGCTCACGAGCACGGCATCGAGATCAGACGTCGAGACGTGCTCCAATAGATCGAGCAGTCCCGCCCGATTGACCTCATACCCGCTCTCTTGTTCACTGATCACATCGACAACCTCAGCATCAAGACGTCTCGCCATCTGCTTCAATTCGTCCGCCTGACGACTGAGCGACGTCTCTTGGGTGGACTTGTTCGTCGATACGCGACAATAAATGACGACTCGCATCGCGTCACTTCCTTTCTTTCCATTCGCCCTCTACGATACACAGGATGAAGGGATGTTCGCAATCAGAAACGATTATTCGGCGGCGAACCACGTCGTCTTGTCGTCTTTTTCCTCATCCCGTTTAGCGAGAATGTGCGCTTCGAGCGTCTCCGCCTCTTTTAAGGCGACTTCTTCTTCAATACTGTGTTCGACTTTTTGTTCGGTCACGACGACCGCTTCGTTGTCACGAAGCTCTCCGACCGCGAAAAATACGAACATACCGAGTGCCAACATGCCGACTAAGATGATTCCATTGATTGTGTCTCTCATAATCATTGCCTCCTGGGAATAAGAATACACGTTCTCGAGAACGTCTGTTCGTTTATCTGTTCTCATCATAAAACAAGAACTTCTGTTCGGTCAAGCAGAAAAAAACGAACGAATGTTTGTGCGCTCATGTGTTCTTGTGTTAAACTAAACCCATAAAGAATAGGATGCGTTCGCAGGTTATTCGACATAATCGAGGTGAAATCCATTGAAAAAAATGTCAGCAAGACAACAACAGATTCTTGATTTTATAAAAGCCGAGGTCCGGGCGAAAGGGTATCCCCCTTCGGTCCGCGAAATTGGCGAGGCTGTCGGGCTCGCATCGAGCTCGACTGTACACGGTCACTTGGACCGTCTTGAGAAGCGTGGATTGATTCGACGTGATAAGACGAAGCCACGCGCCATCGAGATTTTGGATGAAGAGATGTCCGTCGTCGAAGACCACGATGCCGTCATGTATGTGCCGGTCATCGGGAAAGTCACAGCCGGTACGCCGATCACGGCCATCGAGAACGTGGAAGAACACTTCCCGCTCCCGGCTCACGTCGTCGGTTCCGACAACGTCTACATGCTCTCTGTCTCAGGGGACTCGATGATTAACGCGGGGATCTTGGATGGGGACCGCGTCCTCGTCCGTCAACAGAACACGGCCGACAATGGAGAGATTGTCGTCGCCATGACGGATGAAGGTGAAGCGACCGTGAAGCGGATTTATAAAGAAGCTTCGAAAGTTCGCCTCCAGCCGGAGAACGACGAGCTCGAAGCGATGTATTTCGATAACGTGTCGATTTTAGGGAAGGTCATCGGTGTATACCGCACGATTCACTAATGGCTAGTGGCAAGACACATACCCGTACGAATCTCGTGGCAATCGGTGCTCTTGCGATTGCCACGCCTTTTATTGACATCGATGTTCCGACCGTGTTCCTGCTTGGCGCCCTCATCGGGACGTTCTGGCTCTCCCCGGATCTCGATTTGAAGTCGGACGCCTATTATCGATGGGGACCGCTTCGGGGCTTTTGGCTCCCTTATGTGAAGATTATGCCCCATCGGTCGTTATTCTCGCATTTTCCGCTCTTGAGCGATCTGATCCGGGTCATCTATCTCGGTTTCCCGCTCATGCTTCTGCTCACGGTCACGCCGTATGAGGAAGCTGTCAGATCGTGGCTCGACCTGAACGGGGCAGCATGCTTCTTCGGACTCGTTTTAGCGACGACGCTACATACGACGCTCGACTATGCGTCCACGTTCTTCAAACGTGCGTTTTAACCAGATCGTTATGTTATACGCTAAAAAAGGGCAACCCGTCTAAATAGACAGGGTTGCCCTTTTCGAACCATCGATCGTATCCATACGTAATAATCAATCGTCACGTTTATGCAACATGACATGATTTTCAGCCACTTCTAGTCCATTTACTAACAAGACGACGCGATGCTCCCCTGGATAATGCCGACGGGTCGTCAAATCTGACCAGTCGTGCACTCTGGTCGCTGCAAGTCGCGCGCCCCCAGCGACGGTTCTATTCGCTAGCAGGAATGCTTTACGACTCGCTTTCCCGTTGGCCTTTATAAACGCAATCGCGTATTCGATACGAACATAAGCAGCATCCCCTGGACGAATGGACACATCGTACTGAATCTCGCACGCCTCCCCTATGCGGATCACGTTCGGATGTATAGAAATCGATGAGTCGACGGTTAAATTTGTTTCCTGCGTATAACCGAATATCGTTAACGCGTCAGGATGGGCTGACTTGATCAGTGTCCGGCATCCGTGTCTAATGATCCAATCGGTATGAGGATGCTTGCCCTGCCATCGTCGTGAGACTGCGAGTACAGCTTCTGGGTGATCTTTCGAGATATCGTTGAGGTTGTTAGCGACACTTTTTCTCACATATAATGATGGATCGTCTTTTAACAACTCTAAAATCTCCAACACTGGAGCTGGGTCTTCTTTGAACATCGGTAACGATTCCGCCCACGGAAGGCGAGGACGACAACCCTCACTCGCCAAACGCCGAACATGTTCGTTCGGATGAATGGCCCAAGCTGTCATTTGGTGCATCACACGCGTTGGTTCCCGCAACAAAAAAGACCTGATCGCAAATTCAGAAGACGACTTCTGTGTGAAGCGTTCGAGCGCTGACATCGAGCGTTCCCAATGCTCTTCTGCCTGTCCATACACCGCTACAAAGTCCGGGAAAAACAAATAAGGAAAGCCGACGCAGTCATCTGCAATTTCAACCAATACGTCCAAAGCTGATTCGTAATTCTGTGGCAAATACTGACCTAGTTTTATCGAAATACGTCGAGTACGCCCTTTGAGTGTCAACGCTTCCCACGATTCATCTATGATTGATGCGATAAAAGCCTGTACGTCAAATGACGGATACACGGTTTGAATACGTCGTCCAAATTCCAACAAAAAGGTCTCATCATACACGTCTTTTAATGGTGTTGCCACTTCTCGTCCCCCTATCCCATTCCATTACATTTATAGTGATATACATTCTCCCTCATTATATTGATTAGTTGAAGCGAATTATAGAAAAAGAGTCCTGAATGAGCACTTCATACGAAGACTCGTTCAGGACTCTGATTTTAAAGGGAATATCCCTTATTAGTCGACTTAGTAGAGCGTCATGTACTGATCGCGTTCCCACTCTGTCACTTGCGTACGGAACATATCCCACTCGATTTCTTTCAACTCGAGGAAGTGTTCACCGATGTGGTCACCGAGAGCATCCATCACGACTTTATCGGCACGGAGTACTTCGAGTGCGTCAAAGAGTGTAGCCGGAAGATCATCGATTCCGTTGGCAACACGCTCTGGCTTGTCCATCACGTAGATGTTGCTGTCAATCGGCTTCGGTGCCGTCATGTCTTTCTCGATTCCGTCGAGGCCAGAAGCCAAGAGCGTCGACAAGGCGAGATACGGGTTCGCCGCTGGGTCAACCGAACGCACTTCGATACGCGTCGAGAGGCCACGGGCCGCCGGTACACGAACGAGTGGTGAACGGTTGCGCGCGCTCCATGCTACATAGCAAGGTGCTTCGTAACCAGGCACGAGGCGCTTGTACGAGTTGACAGTCGGGTTACAGACAGCCGTGAACGCACGAGCGTGCTCGAGAATTCCTGCCGTGAAGGCGCGGGCTGTATCTGATAATTCCATGTCGCCGTTCGGGTCGTAGAAGACGTTCGTGTCACCTTTGAAGAGCGACATGTTGGCGTGCATCCCAGAACCGTTGACACCGAAGAGTGGCTTCGGCATGAACGTCGCGTGAAGGCCATATTTCGCTGCAATCGTCTTGACGACGAGTTTGAACGTTTGGATGTTATCAGCCGTTGTGACTGCATCCGCGTATTTGAAGTCGATTTCGTGCTGACCTGGAGCGACTTCGTGGTGTGATGCTTCGATTTCGAAGCCCATGTTTTCGAGCTCGATGACGATCTCTTTACGACAGTTCTCGCCGAGGTCGACCGGTGCCAAGTCGAAGTAACCGCCTTGGTCATTGAGTTCGAGTGTCGGTTTGCCGTTCAAGTCTTTCTTGAAGAGGAAGAACTCAGGCTCTGGTCCGACGTTGAACGCTGTGAAGCCGAGCTTTTGCATGCGCTCGAGGTTACGCTTCAAGCTACCGCGCGGGTCACCGCTGAACGGTGTGCCGTCCGGGTTATAAATATCACAAATCAAGCGAGCGACTTTACCGCTGCCGTCTGTCCACGGGAAGACAACCCATGTGTCGAGGTCTGGATAGAGGTACATGTCTGATTCCTCGATGCGTACGAAGCCTTCGATCGAAGAGCCGTCGAACATCATCTTGTTATCAAGTGCTTTGTCCAATTGGCTGATCGGCACCTCGACGTTTTTAATCGTACCGAGGATATCCGTGAATTGAAGACGAATAAAGCGTACGTCCTCTTCTTGTGCGATCCGTTTGATGTCTTCTTTCGTGAACGTTTTTCTGGCCATGGTAAAATGTCCCCTCTCACATTGTGTAATGGTTAATGTACTGGCGTCATCGATAAAAACGTGACAACTCACCTTGAATGAGCGACGTCTTATTGAAACGGCCAGCTTCTTGAAGCTGTGTTTTCAATAGTTTGTGTAACTCTTGTTCAGAGATCTTTGGTGGTTCCTCGACCGTTGTTTTTGCTGGTTCCACTTCTTTGGCGTCCGCATTGTCGAGCATATGACGAATCGCCGCCAAGTTGAACCCTTGATCGATGAAATCCTTGATCGCGAGTAGACGTTCGACATCATTAAAGGAATAGAGCCGTCGTTTCGATTCCGTCCGACTAGGCGAAATCAGACCCTGTTCTTCATAGTACCGAATCTGTCTACCTGTCAGTTGGGTCAAATCTTGAACGATTCCAATCGGAAACAACGGGTTGGAGCGACGAAATTGATCGGCCATCTCTTACCCCTCCTTTTCTGTCTCACACTGTGAGAATAATACATGACAACTTACCTGTCAATAGATGTTAAGAAAGTTAACATGACATTTCGGTTACAACTTCTGTGAGATTTTGTCACGGTCAAATGTGACGAGCTCTTTCGTGCGTAATTGGCTCAAGGCGAGCATGAGTGCGACCTTGACGTGGGCGTAAGTCAAACCGCCTTGCACATAGGCAGTGTAAGGGGCGCGAAGCGGTCCGTCGGCCGACAGTTCAATCGACGAGCCTTGAATGAATGTCCCGGCCGCCATGATGACATCATCCTCGTATCCCGGCATATAGGCCGGTACCGGCAACGCGTGGGCATTGACCGGTGATGCCATTTGGATGCTCTGACAAAACGCAATCATCTTGTCGCGATCGCGGAACGTTACCGATTGAATCAAATCAGTCCGTGGCGTCGTGTAGTGTGGGTCGGTCTCGAAACCGAGCAATCCGAGCAGGCTCGCCGTCAAGTGTGCCCCTTTCAACGCTTGGGCGACCGTATGTGGCGCCATGTAAAACCCTTGGTACATCTCTTGGAGCGAGTAGAGTGACGGACCGGCCTCGCTCCCGATGCCTGGCGTCGTCATGCGGAACGAACAGCGTTCGACGAGTTCTTTCGTCCCGGCGATATAGCCGCCCGTCTTCGCCAAGCCGCCACCCGGGTTCTTGATGAGCGAGCCGGCCATGAGATCGGCCCCGACGTGGGTCGGTTCGATCGTCTCGACGAACTCGCCGTAGCAGTTGTCGACGAAGATGAAGACGTGCGGATGTGCCGCTTTGATCTTCCTGATCGCCTCACCGATTTCTTGGACCGGGATGCTGCGACGATTGGCGTAACCTTTCGAGCGCTGGATGCCGACGAGCTTTGTCTCAGGACGAATCCGTCCGATGACGGTCTCGACGTCGATTTGGTCCTCTTTCAGCTCGACCGTGTCGTAGCCGACACCGAGCTCTTTGAGCGACCCACGGCCGTCTCCCCGAATCCCGACGATCTCTTCGAGCGTATCGTACGGCTTGCCGGTGATATAGAGCAGCTCATCTCCTGGCAACAACACACCGAACAAGGCAATCCCGATGGCGTGTGTCCCGGAGATGATTTGCGGACGGCATAGGGCGAGGTCCGCCCCGAACACGTCGGCGTAGATCGACTCGAGCGTGTCGCGCCCGATATCGTCATAACCGTACCCGGTCGTCGGATTGAAATGGAAATCCGACACTTTGTGTTTCTTGAACGACTCGAGGACACGGTATTGGTTGAACTCCGCCGTCGCCTCGATCGTTTCAAAATATGGTTTTACCCGTTCTTCCGCCTCGGTCACGAACGGGGCCAATTCATCATAGTACGCAATCTTTTCTTGCCACATCATTGTTTCACACCTCAAATGGTTTCAGCGTCGCATATAGACGCGTGTCTTCTCTCATATATCCGACGAGTTCGACCGAACCGTCATCGAGGAACTTCTCCTCGAGACGATACATCGAATCTTTGGCCGGATGGTAATGCTCGAACGAGCGGACCGGCAAGACGACGTGTACTTTCGTCAACACATCCGCAATCTTATCTTCAATCGCGCCGATGAGCGTCTCAATATCGGTCGAATCGAGCGCCGAGATGACGAGCGGTCCGCCGACGAAGTCTTCGGTCACCCGGTCTTTCTTATTGTATACTTCGAGCTGCGGTACCTCACTGGCCCCAAGTTCCGACAAGACCGAATTCGTCGTGTCGATTTGGTTCATGTAATGCGGATTCGATGCGTCGATGACGTGCAAGACGAGGTCGGCCCCGAGCACTTCCTCGAGCGTCGAGCGGAACGCGGCGACGAGTTTCGTCGGCAAGTCACGAATAAATCCGACCGTGTCCGTGATCAGCACTTTACCGCCCCGCGGCAACTCGAGCTCGCGCGTGAGCGGGTCGAGCGTCGCGAACAGTTCGTCCTGTTCGTACGTATCCGCATCCGTCAAGCGGTTAAAGATTGTCGACTTCCCGGCGTTCGTGTAACCGACGAGCGCGACTTGGAACACACGGTTTTCTTTCCGACGCTCCCGGTAACGGTCACGGTGCGCGACCGTGCCTTCGAGATTTTTCTTGATTTCATCGATGCGGCGCTTGATGTGACGACGGTCGGACTCAAGTTTCGTCTCACCCGGTCCCCGAGTCCCGATTCCGCCACCGAGACGTGACAACTGCGTGCCTTGTCCGATCAAACGTGGAAGCAGGTAGTTCATCTGAGCGAGCTCGACTTGGAGCTTCCCTTCTTTCGATTGGGCCCGTCCGGCAAAGATGTCTAAAATCAATTGCGTCCGGTCAATCAGTTTCATCTCGTCCGGGTCGTTCAGCGAGATGCGGATATTCTTCGATTGGGCCGGCGACAGCTCGGCGTTGAAGATGACGATGTCCGGCTCGAACTGTTCGATGAGCACCGCGAGCTCCTCGACTTTCCCTTTTCCGATGAATGTGCGGCGGTCGACTTGTTGCCGTTTCTGATCGAGACGGGCGACGACCTCACCTCGTGCCGTATCGACCAATTCGACGAGTTCCCCCATCGATTGTTCATATGTCCAATCGTCGACGGTCGGTAATTGACACCCGACGATAATGACTTTCTCTCGTTGCATAAAAATCCCTCATTCCTATAAGTCTCATCCTCCATCTTACCACGAAACGACGAATGGAGAACGTCCGTTTGTGGTACGATATGAGGAGAAGGAGGAACGTCCATGACGAAACGTAGAAAAGAGTATCCATTGCCTGAATATATCGAGGCGTACTTGTTCCATCTCGGCGCGAGCGGCCGTCAACCGTCGACGCTGAAACGCTATCGGTACGATTTGATCGATGTGCACAAATACTTTCATGACCATAACGTCGAGCTCGATGCCCCGGAGGCGTGGCTCGCCGTCCCGCTCGAATCGTGGAAGACGTTCGTCAACGACTTCCTCATCGAGGAGAAGCAATATCAACAGGCGACGGTCGCCCGGATTGTCACCGTCATCAATAGCCTGACCGTCTTCTTGAACCCGCTCCGTAAGAAGATGCTGACGTATGCGCAACCGGCCCACACGCTCACCGTCGACCAGATCGCCTTGCCCGCTGAGTTCAACAAGCTCGTCCGAACGATCCGCTCAACAAGCGGTCTGAGCGAGAATCAGCTTCAGGCGCATCCATACCTCGTCAACCGAAACGAGTTGATCGTCACTCTGTTCTATAAGTACGGTCTCCGGGTCCACCATATCATCCGTCTCCGGATGAACGACCTGCACCTCGCGAGCCACGAGTTCGACGTCTATGACCGGCTCGGCAACCGGTTCACGTTGAAACTTAGTCCAGAGGACCAGGCACTTCTCATGAACTATTTGGCCGACATCCCGACGCCGGTCCGTCCGCGCTGGTACTCGGATGATCCTGTATTCGTCTCTTTCGATTTCGCCCGAATGACATTCCGCTGGGTATATGCGAAGAACCAGCCGAAACAGTTGACGATCGTCATGATCACGAAGATGATGCGCCAATTGAACGAACGGAGCGGTCTCACCCGCTCGGTCACACCATCGATGCTCCGGAACGCCCACGTCTTGAAGACGTACGCGACCGACATGACGTCACTCGAGCGGATGAATGTGACATGTATGCATAAAGAGTCATCACTCCGGCGCTACGAACAGGCGTACGCGGAGTTCGGTAGCGAACTCTACGGCGAACAAATCCCAAACGAAAACCCCGCCTTGTAACAGGACGGGGTTTTGTATGTTAATGGGACCATTCATCTCGCAACAGCCCGTACACGACGTGGTCGACGTAGCGGTCATAGAGCCACTCCGCATTGCGAAGCACCCCTTCTTCGAGGAAACCGAATCGCTCGGGCAGCGCCCGGCTCTTCACGTTCCCAGTTGCGACCCGAATCTCGATTTTATCGAGTTTCAAATCACGGAACCCATAATCGATGACCGTCTCGAGCGCTTGACTCATGATGCCCTTGCCTTGAAAGTCTTGGCCGAGCCAATAGCCGACCGTCCCGCATTTGATGCCCCGGTCGATGTCATTGAAGCCGATCGTCCCGGCGAGCTCGTCCTGATACACAATCGCGAACGATTTCGGATAGCCGCCCGTCTCCATCAATCCTTTGATTCGTCCTTCGATGTTTTGCCGCGAATCTTCGACCGTCTCGGTGTAATCGAGCCACCCGAGCCACTCGCGAAGGTATGGCTTCGATGCCATCGTCAATTGGAACAACGCCTCCGCGTCGTCAATGGTGAACATTCGTAGTTGAAGCTGATCATTGATGTCATAGCGTAACATGTCATTTCCCCCGTTAAGTTACCAATTATTGTGTTCTTCATCATTTCATCGTAAACTATTTGTAAATAATTTGAAAGCGGTGAAAGTATGTAATTCGACCTCATGTCATCCACCCAAAATTGAATAGTTCCGGAGGAGAGTCATGATGAAGTCGTTTTACCTGATGCTGGTCAGTCAATGGCTGGCCAATATTGGTGACGTGCTTTATATCGTCGCCTTAATCGCTTTGTTATATCAACAGACCGGTTCCGCCCTGGCTGCGGCCAGTTTCCCGATTGCCGTCACGCTCGGCATGACCGTGAGCGGTCTGTTCTTTGCCCGCGTCTTATCTCGGTTCACCCTCGGTCAGACGTTGCTCGTCACACAACTGTTGAAGACAGTCTTGCTCGGGGCCGTCATTTGGTCGGAGTCGATTCTCGTCCTCGGCCTCGTCGTGTTCATCGCCTTCTTGGATGGGTTCGCCCGTCCGGTCCAGGCGTCGTTCATCCCCAGGCTGACGACGAATCGCCAACAAGCGAACAGTCTCGTCCAAGGGTCGAACCAGTTCATTCAGCTGGCGATGTGGCCTCTCGGCACGATGGTCGTCGCTTCCTTCTCAAGCGAGCTCGCTCTGATGATCGCGTTGATGTTGTTCATGCTCTCGACGCTCGTCACGCTTCGCTTCGTCCGTTCACTCGACCGCGACGTGACGGTAGAAGATGGCGAATCAGACATATCGCTTAAGGACAGCCTCGCCTTCGTGCGCACTGCTCCTTTCGCCAGGTTAATCACGGTGTTCGTCACGTTCGAGTCGTTCGTCAGCACACTCTGAATCTCGGCGCTCTTGCTCGTCTATCTGGAACGCCACCTCCACATCGATACGGGCTGGTGGGGAACGATGAACGCGAGCTTCTTGATTAGCATGATTCTGGCCAGCGCTTACCTGTATCGCGCAAAGCGCAACAGCTCGCTCGCCGTCAGCTCCATCTTGTCTGTCTTAGCGGCCCTATTGTTCGGCATGACATCTCATATCGCGTTCGCGCTCATCGCGCTCGCGGTTCAAGGATACGCCACCCAGCTCCGCATCATCCAGACACGAACACGGTGCTCCAAGAAATGACACCTGCCTCGCAACTTCCGTACGTGTATAGCGTCCAACAGACGGCCTACACCCTCGCCTTCAGCATCGGCAGCCTGACGTTCGGACTACTCGCGGACGGATTGCCGATTGCCATCGTCTATTTGATTGGCGCAGCGTTGACCGTTCCGCTCGTCTGGCTCGGTCGACAAATCGATTTAACGGACGATGTGATTCAATCTGCATAACAAGACGGCGCCTTCTCGGTCAGAGAGGGCGCCTGTTTGCTGATATGAGTGCTTCATACGATTACTCGTAGTAATGCTTCCCGCCAAAATAGATGGTCGGGCTGCCGCGACGGATGCATTTCAATCCGATCGCCACCTCGACAATCGGTTCCGACATCGTGATGATTTCGAGGACCGTGTCCAATCCGTATATCCGATAGTGGCAAAATGTAACGACGTCCGGTTTGATGTACTCCCACAATTGGAAACGTGTTTCTTGGAGTTGCTCGAGATAGCCTGATTTCATGTAACGAATGATTTGATGTCCTTCAAACTGGTCATGAGGCGTGATCACCACGCCATCGGCATACGATTCATCGATGACTTCCAAGTAGATAATCTCTTCAAAGCGGAGCTTCACGTTCACCATCTCGCTTTGTGGAGGAATCCCATTCGCCTCGAGCCGCTCGCGGAAGGAGGCGTTCCGTTTCCTAGGGTGGTCGGAGAGCTGCAGATTGAACGTCAGAGTCTTAGGTCCGAGGTCATAATTGAAAGCAAATACGTGCATCATCCCGTCATACAAGAATAAATCTTCAAATTTCATTGGAAATCACTTTTCCCGGAAGTTTATACTGAAACGCACCGTACCCATCCCCTTGCGTCAAATCGCCTCCGATAAACAATGAGACGGTTTCTGCCTCGGTCGGGATGAGGAATCGAATGCCTTTCCACTCTTCATATTGGTTTACTATTGACACAAGCTGATGCAAAGCATGTTCTGAAAGTTGTGATACGTCACATCTCACCTTATATGTCTTCGACCACATCCATTTCTCGATGTGTTCTATCGAATGGTCACATCCCGTCCGTTTCGCCCAGATTTCAAAACCGGACAAAAATTCATTCTTTGATGAAACGATATGAAATGATTGAGCGCCAAGCGTGACCAATAAATAAGTGATAAATGATGTAGGTTCTTTCAACTTCGGTAAATAAAACTCTCTCCATTGGCTGTCCCACAAATTGTCCCCCGAAAAATCATAGAGTGATTCCATTTGTGCAGAGAATGAATCTGGATAATGAAATGTCTGACTGTGTGCTAATAAAAAATCGAGGAAAGAAACATTGTGTCCGGCTAGCTCGATGGACACAACTTTTTCTGTATATAATTTGCGATGATACGAATTATACAAAAAGACTAATTTTTCATTCGAATAGATGCCAATCGGTAACGTCAAATCGATCCATCGAAGCTGAAGTAATTCTTGCTTCGTCACATGTAAGTTCAGTTCGGAATAATCTGTCACACGGTAAGAATCATTCAGCAGACAATCAGACCAAATCGTTTTGATTTGAAACAAATCAATCGTCTGGAACGTCTGCTCGTGTAGCTGCTGAACATTAACCTCTTCAAAGTTCATCGTACATTCCCCTTTCTCTAAATGAATTATAAATAGATAACGAAAATATCTTATACTGATAAAAACTGCTGAAATGGAGTGAAGAATCATGGCTAACTTCTCAACTGGAGACAGAAACGAGTTATTCGCTATTCTCGAAGCACGTTTTCACACCCACATGGAACGACATCCCAATGTCGTCTGGTCAGACGTGTTCACGAAACTGGAGACGGATTCGAACAAGCTCATCATACTCTCTGAAATGGAGCGGACCGGAGGGGAACCTGATGTGATTCGACTTCCGAATGGCGCCTTAGCTTTTTGCGACTGCTCACCTGAAAGTCCGAGCGGCCGACGCAGCCTATGCTATGACGATGCGGCGTTAGCGGCACGAAAGAAAAACAAACCGGATGGGAGTGCCGTCGCATCAGCTGAGAAGATGGGAATCGAGCTACTCGACGAAGCAACGTATCGCCATCTGCAGACGCTCGGCTCATTTGACTTGAAAACGTCGAGTTGGATTGCTACACCGGAAGCGATTCGTCAAAAAGGCGGCGCCTTGTTCTGCGACCGCCGCTATGACCATATCTTTGTCTATCATAATGGTGCCGATTCATATTATGCGGCCCGTGGATTCCGCGGGATGCTCATCCTCTAAGCAAGGCTACGCGCCTTGCTTTCTTATGTAAAAAGCCAATTGAAGAAAACAGGAATATATTTGATGAAGAAGAGGCTTACGAAAAAGAGCGAGGGTACCTTTAACTGATTTAGGCGAGAATTATCCCTCCTCTAAGCGTCTGGGGCGAAGCCCGGTGTAGGTGGGAGATGAATCGCCCGTCCCCGACGCCCTCGGCCACTGCTATGACAGAACGACGAACAAAAGTTCGTGATTTCGTCAGATTTCCTTGCCCCCTCCGCGGGTATCGGAATGGGACGAGCATCATCCTGACACTGGGCAAAGGAGGGACGGACATGCTGAAGGCATACAAATACCGGCTCCACCCGACCTTGGCACAGGCCGAGTTCCTGATCCGGACGATCGGTTGCGCCCGCTTCATCTACAACAAGCTGCTCGAGGACCGCATCACCATCCACGAGGAGGCGAAGGCGAAGCTGCACCTCGACACGGCGTTCGCAAAGTTCTTCGCCGGGACGGCCGGTTTCCCGGTGTTCAAGTCGAGACGAAAATCGCGCGCGTCCTACACGACGAACAACCAGCACGGCACGATCCGCATCGAGGCGGGAAAAGTCCGTCTGCCGAAGGTCGGGTTCATCCGGTTCACACAGCACCGAAGTTTCGACGAGGAGATCCGCTCGGCGACCGTGTCGATGACACGGACGGGCACGTTCTTCGTGTCGCTCCTCGTCGAGCAGGCCGACGAGCCGTGGGTCCCGGCCGAGCACAAGGTCGGGATCGACCTCGGGCTGGAACACTTCGCCACCATGACGAACGACGCGCTCGTCACAGAGAAGGTCCCCAACCCGCGCAACCTGCGACAGGCCGAGGCGGGGCTCAAACGAGCGCAGCGCGCCCTCGCCCGCAAGAGGCCCGGCAGCCGGAACCGTGAGAAGGCGCGGCTCCTCCTCGCGAAGAGACACGGACAGGTCAAGAACCGGCGGCACGACTTCCTCCACAAGCTGTCTCGACGCATCGTCGACGAGAACCAAGTCGTCGTGGTCGAGACGCTCCGAACGAGGGAGATGATGCGGGACCGCCGCCTGGCGAAATCGATCGGGGACGCCGGATGGGGCGAGTTCGTCCGACAACTCGAATATAAATGTAGGTCCCACGGGCGGACGCTGATCAAGGCCGACCCGTGGTTCGCCTCGACCCAAGTCTGTTCGAGCTGCGGCGAGAACGGCGGCAAGAAGGACTTGCATATCCGGGAGTGGACATGCGGCGCGCACCACGACCGCGACGTCAACGCAAGCCTCAACCTGTTGCGCCTCGCCGACCGGAACAACTCAGGGCAGGGACTGCCCGATGAGCTTGGTAAATAATCGTAGCTAGTAAAAGTACGGTCTTCCCAAGAAGCTCCCACTTCAGGTTGCGAAGCAAGCAAGTGGTGAGTAGTTCACATAACAAATACATGCCGGCGGTAGATAAAATGATACCTAGACAAGCAATTAAAAATAGGTCAATCGCTAACATCTTTCTTGTGACTCCCTTTTTTATATAAATGTGGTATTTGAAATAAAATAATGAACACCGAGTGCTCACCTGTTCAAATTTTAGAGCCTGCCCTCCTATATGTCTACCAAAAACTGCAAATGAATGAACGGATGGGCATGATGGTTTATCTCACGTCTACATCACCCCAACAAAAAAACTGCAGACGATTTGAAGTGCTCCCTGTCAAGTAGACAGGACAAATAATGAAAACCAGCCTAGGCGGCTTGAGACCTGTATTCGACAGGGCTCAAGCCGTTT